>CAYLTB010000193.1:0-4604 GCA_964386675.1 uncultured Verrucomicrobiota bacterium | reverse complement strand
CGGCGGCAGAACCGGGAGCGCAACCGCATCAACCACGAGGTGAACTGGAAGGTGTCGCGGTTGGTATGGGCGCTGGAGGACACGGAGTACTATCCGGATCCGGCTTATCCCAAGGCGTATCTTCACAACGCGTAGGACCTGGGGTCGAGCTACAAGTTCAAGCCGCGGGTGGGGACGGCCCTGGCGCACGGGGACGAGGTCGCGGCGCACCTGAACGCCCTGTTCGAGGATCACGGCCCGCCGCTGTTCCTGAAACGGGACAACGGCGGGAACCTGAACCACACGCTCGTCGAGGACCTGCTCGAAGCGTTCCTGGTCATCCCGGCGGAGTTGGACATCCAGACGCTCAACCACCGCACACGACCCTGCCTCGGGCATCGCTCCCCGTGCCAGGTGTTCACCGCCGGACGCGACTTCGCCCGCACGTTCCACCGCAGGAAAAGGAGGGAGGTGTGCGAATGGATTAGAGAAAACGCTCGAACTGACGCCAAAGGAATGCTACGACGCCGACATCGCTTGGCGTCTGGCCTTGGAAACGTGGTTACTCGAAAATGAGTTCATCACCGTATTGAAGCCAAAGAAAGTGTCACCCGGTTATCCAGAAAACCGATCTCACAAATAGGCGGCCGCCACAACCGGTCCCTACGTGGTTGACCCTCCTGGAGAAAGCGTCTGGAGAGGCTGCGGTTGGCGAGAAGGCGTTCCGAATACGTACAGCGGGGGCGCTTCAGATGATTCGGTGTCAAGGTTGGAGCCTCGAGGGGAATGGGCACTAGCTTGAACAGTCGGGGGTCTATGGCAGCCATGACCATCCCGTACCGGCTTCCGTTGTCACGCTATCTGCATTCTCGTTCGCAAAAAATGGCGCGTATCCTGTCGGCGCTGGTCCGCATTCCGACCGTCAATCCCTACTCCGGCGACGCGGATGCCGCCGGGGAAGCCGCGGGGCAGCAGTTCATCGCCGTGCGCCTGGCCGCGCTCGGTGGCCGGATCCGCTGGCTCGACGTCCCGCCCGACATCTACGCCCGCTGCCGGGTTCGGGGTCCGCGCGAGCGATCCTGGAAGAACCGCCGCAACGTCGTCGCCGTTTTCGATTTCGGGCCGGGGCCGACCGTCGTGCTAAATGCCCACATGGATACCATTGGCGTCAGCGACTTCGAGGGCGATCCCTTTTCCGGCTGGATCGCCGCGGGCAGGGTCCACGGCCGCGGCGCCAGCGACTGCAAGGGCGGACTGGTCGCGGGCCTTTTTGCCTTGGAAGCCCTGCAGGCGCTCCGCCTGCCGCTGCGCGGTCGGATTGTCTTCGAATCCGTCGTGGACGAAGAATGCAACGGCAGCGGCGCGGGCACGCTGGCGTGCTGCCGGGCCGGAATCCCCGGGCGTTATGCGATCGTGCTCGATGGACCGTGCGGGCTGCTCTACACCGGCTGCCAGGGCGTCGCGACCGTTGAAATCTCCGTGCGAGGCCGCGCCGGCCATGGTTCCGCGGGCGGGATCAGCGCGGTGGATAAACTGCTGCTCATCCACTCGGCGCTCGACCGCTTTGCCGCCGAGCGCACCCGAATGCAGCCGGGCCACGCGGTCAATGTCGGCGTGCTGCATGCGGGAACGGCGCCCTGGACGGTGCCGGATTCGGGCATGCTCATCGCCAATGTCAATTATTCTCGTGCCGAGAACGCCTCCAGCGGCCCGGGTCCGGGTGCGGTCGTGCGCCGGCGTCTCGAGGAAATCATCGCCGCCGTCGCCGAGGCCGACCCCTGGCTCCGCCGTCACCCGCCGCGCGTGCGATGGATCAAGGACCTCTCCGGTTTTGACCGATCCGATGCGGCGCGTCCGGCGGATTGGGACCGCCTGACCGACTGTGCCACGCAGGGGATGGCCGCTGCGCACGGCCGCGATTTCACAACCGGAACGCTCCGCGCCTGGGGCGACGCCGCGCACCTGGCGCGGGTGGGCCGCATGGCCGTGGTCGGCCTCGGCGCCGGCGAACCGGGCGCCAGCCACATCGCCGCGGAATTCAATCGCGTGGCCAACGTCGGCCGCACCGCACTCGCCGTCGCAATGACGATCGCCGGATTGCTCGGCGCATCTCCCGACCGTGTCGAACGAAGAAAGGGCTGATGCCACACGGCATCCTTTCGACCCGCCCGCGCGGAATCCTGGACGGCGGCTTCTCTGCTCGACCGAATCAGAGGCGCCCGGGCGCCCCGGTGGAAAAGGCCGCCACGGTCAACGCGGCGCCGGCGCGTCCACCCAGATGCCCTTGCCGTAGTTATCGCCGTAGCTCTGCTGGTGGCGAACAATGCGGCCCTGCTCGTTGAAGCTGAAGTTGTCCTGTCCGGCCTCGTCCGGCAGATAGATGGAGACGCTGCCGGCTGTCCCCGGCGCCCGGCGTTCAACCTTGCGGCCTTCGCGATCGAAAAACTCGACGCGCCGGTCGCCGGCCTCCCGCAGCACATCTTCCAGCCAGCGTGGCGGCGCGGATCTCGGCGGCAGGCTCGCGCAACCCACGGCGAAAACGGATGCCAGTATACCGGTGAACATTCGATGCATTCTCATGGCCATGCCCTCGATGCACATGTTGGCACCGACGCGCGGCGGCCGCAAGTCCATCCGCTCGGCCGCGCTTGACGCGCGGCGTACAAACCGACTAACGTGGATGCGTGAAGATATTACCAGTCCTTCGCACCGCGTTCGGCCTATGGCTGGCCGTGCCGGCACTTCGAGTTGCCGCCCAGACCGTCGTCGTCACTCCCCAAAATGCCCCGGCAGCGCCGCGGCTGGAGGACCTTCCGCTGCAGCAATCCGTCGAGCAGCATGGCATCACCTGGACCTTCGCGCAACCGGCGCGCGTGGGTCGTTTTCTGCACGGCGACTGGTACGTCGTCGGCGAGGTCACCGTCACCGACATCTCGCCGCGTCCGCTGTTCGGCAAGGAAGTCGAAACGGACAATACCTGGACCGCCGTGCCGCGGCGGGACGCGGAAGGCCGACCGGTGCTGAACGAGCGGCGGCAGCCGGTCTACGACTATGTAGCCGTGGATGAGACGGAACGCCAGGAGTTCGGGGGCGCTTCACCCCGCGTGAAAGGCGAAGAGAAGGCGCGCCTGCAGGCGAATCCGAATTACTGCCGCAACGGATCGGTGCTGAACCTTAAGCCCGATCACTACAAATCCGGCTTTGACAGCCGCGTACGGCACGGGATCTACGATCCGGCGCGGACGGCGCGCCTGCCGATCGCCATGAAACCGGGCGATGCGCTGGTATCCACCATCAGTAAGCACCGGCTGGTGCGCAGTAAGCACTATGGCACCACGGAATCGGTTGCCGTGCTCACGTGCCTGGCGGCCCCGGTCCCAGCCGATGCTTTTCGCCCCGGCTACACCGACCCGGAAAAGACCGTGTATCTCGCCCGGGATCTGCGGCGCGAGATGCTGCCGCGTCTTCCGAAACCCGAAAACACGCCGGATATCGCAAAGTACCCCCCGATGTTCAATCGTCCGTGGCTGACGGACACCATGTTCCATGAGACGCATGCCCCGTACCAGTTCGGCGGCTACGGCCAGGGTCTGGCGCGGTATGGCGGCGATGCGGCCTGCCTGCTGTGCCTGGATTTCGCGCCCGAGGATAAAGAACCGCTGCTATTGGCTTACGTCCAGTTCGGTATTGACCTCTACGGGCTGCTGAAGGCGGGTTACTCGGGTTGGGAAGCGTGGGGCGGTTGGAACAGCGGATGCAAGCATCCGATCGTTTTCGCCGGCGCCCTGTTCGGGGACGAGAAAATGGCCCGGGTCTCGCAGACTTTCCCGAAAGTCAGCTTCCAGGAAGATGAGCAGACCGGCTATGGCCGCACCTGGCGCGGCGCCCCGGTGGAGTTTCTCGGCCACAGCGGCGTGGCCGCCGCGACCGGCGAACCCCGCGTCCGCGGCCGCAACACATGGGGTCCCTATGAGCACCTCCACCCGACCCGCTGGAATCCCGACAACTGGCAGAGCGACGCCTACCGCCGCTGCTGCACCAGCCGCGCGTGGATCGGCACGGCGATCGCCGCCAAGCTGATGAAACTCGAGCCCTTCTGGGGCCACGATGCTTTCTTTGATTATGTGGATCGCTGGATGACGGAAGATGAAACCGAGGCCGTCGCGGTGATGGCGGCCCTCGGCCGTCCGCAGGCGGAATGGGCGCGCCAAGGCCAGGTGGAAATCCGGTTCCACGAGGCCATGTGGCGCGCGTACCGGGGGACGGTAGAACCCGACTTCAACGCCTGGCGTCAGCGAGCCCCGGAGGCACGGCCATGGCACGTTCCGGGCGGCGACCTGCCGGCCCCGCCCGGCGAACGGCCCAACCTGCCCGCCCGGCGCACGGATCGGGATGCCGATGGGGACTGATGTGGAATCTCTCGCGCTCCCGCCGCGCCTCGCCGCCTTTCGACGTCAATTCCCGGCTTTGCGCGGCCGTATCTACTTCAACCACGGCGCCGCGACCTTGTCGCCGACTAGCGTCGTCGAGGCCATGTGCGAAGGCGCCCGGCTGGACGCGCTCTTCGCGTTGAACGGACCGGAGCGCGATCGCTGCATTCGCCGGCGCGAGGAGGCGCGGCAGAG
>CAYLTB010000192.1:0-4638 GCA_964386675.1 uncultured Verrucomicrobiota bacterium | reverse complement strand
GATGCGGCGCTGGATCGGATCGAGCCGCAGTTCCACCGCTTCCGCGCGTAACGCTGCCGTTGCGCGGGCCAGCCGGTGGCTCGTGACCACGGCGCGCGCCGCCGCGCGCAGCCGCTCGCCGCGCAACGTACGCATCAGTGCGGGCACCGCGAGTCCGGCGACGAGGGCGGAGATGACTATGACCAGCAGCAGCTCGAACAGCGTGAACGCACAGCGGGCTCCGGGACGGCGCGCGGCGCGCGCGGCGCGGCGGCGGAGCGTCGTGCCGGGGTGTCCAACGGCATCCACGGCCGCGAAGGTCATTCGGTTTTGGGCCAATTCCCGATGTCGTCGCTGCTCTCGACGCCGTCGGCCCCGTAGGACCACAGGTCGAAAGCGTGCGGATTGCGCGTGCCGGGGAACTGGTAGCGGTAATCGTTGTTCCAGGGATCCTTCGGTATGCCCTTTTCCAGATAAGGCCCCCGCCAGTTCGCCGCGCCCGCCGGCGCCTGCAGCAACTCGGCGAGCGAGGCGGGATAGCGCCCATTGTCCACCTCGAAGAGGCGCAGCGCCATGGAGATGTTGTTCACATCCGATTCGGCGCGCGCCTGTTTCGCCTGCTCGACGCGCCCGCCGAACTTCGGGATAGCCATCCCGACGAGGATGCCGATGATGACGACCACCAGCAGCACTTCGATCAGCGTGAAGCCCGAGCGCCCGTTCCGCGGTACGGGTTTTCGCGACGGCTCCGAATTCTCGCAACGCATGGTTCACTCCCGGCCGATCCGTTTCGCGGCTTTGTGCCGCGCCCATCGCGGGTAGTACGGCCACTTCCGCGCGGTTCCAATATACACGCTCTACCGCGCGTTTGTCTTGTCTTTCCGCCGCCGTTCGACGAAGCGCGCGATGCGGCGCATCGCTTCCTGCAGTTCCTCCATCGCCGTCGCGTACGAACAGCGCAGGAAACCTTCGCCGCACGCGCCGAACGCCGTGCCATGCACCGCAGCGACCTTTTCTTCGTGCAGCAGTTGCAGCGAGAAGTCCCGCGAGGTGAGTCCCAGGTCGCCGATCCAGGGAAAGGCATAGAACGCCCCTTCCGGCGCGGCGCAGGGGATGCCCATTTCCCGGAACGAGGCCGTGACGAAGCGCCGGCGCCGGTCGTATTCCGCGCGCATGGCGTCCACGTCCCGCTCCGGATTCGTCAACGCCTCGATCGCCGCCTCCTGGCTGAGCACCGGCGCGCAGAGCATCGTGTACTGATGTATCTTCATCATCGCCTCGATCAGCGGGGCCGGCGCGCACGCATAGCCGAGCCGGAAACCGGTCATCGCCCAGGCCTTGGAGAAGCCGTGCAGAAAGACCGTGCGCTCCCGCAGGCCGGGCTGGGCGGCCAGCGACACGTGCGCGCGCCCGTAGGTCAGCTCCGCATAGATCTCATCGCTGATCACCAGCAGGTCGCGTTCGATCGCGAATTCCGCGATCTCGCGGGCTTCGCGCTCCGTCAGGGCGGCGCCCGTAGGATTGTTGGGAAAATTGACGATCAGGATCCGCGTCGCGTCCGTGGCGCGCGCCTCCAGTCGCGCGCGCGTGAGGCGGAATCCGTCCCCCCGTTCGGTCTCCACGGCGACCGGCGTCCCGTGCGCAAACACGATCAGCGGCCGGTAGGACACGTAGCAAGGCTCGTGGAACAGCACCGCGTCGCCGGGATTGATCAGCGCGCGGGCCGCCAGGTCCATCGCCTCGCTGACGCCGACCGTGACCAGGATCTCGCGCTCGGGATCGTAGGCCACGCCGAAGGCGCGCTCGACGTAACGCGCGATGGCGCGGCGCAGCTTCAGCAGGCCGTAGTTCGAGGTGTAGTGCGTCGCGCCCTTCTCCAGCGCGAAGATCGCCGCCTCGCGCACCCGCCACGGCGTGTCAAAATCCGGCTCCCCGACGCCCAGGCTGATGACGTCGCGCATGCCGCTGACGAGGTCGAAGAAATCCCGGATGCCCGAACGGGGCACGTCGCGCACGTGGCGCGCGACGCGGTCAGGGACTGACTTGGATCCGCTCATACTCGTCCGGGTTTTCCATCAGCATCCCGTGTCGCTTGTAGGTCTTCAGGAGGAACGACGTGGCGGTGGCGGTGACCCCGGGGATCGGCGCGAGCTTCTCGCTGACGAACTCGGCAACCTCGCGCAGCGTGGCGCCCTCGACGAAGAGCAGCAAGTCCGCCTGGCCCGAGACCAGGTGGGCCGCGGTCACCTCGGGGAATCGCGCGATCCGCAGCGCCAGGTGATTGAAGCCGCCCTCGCGTTCCGGCGTCACCTTGACTTCGATGATGGCCGTCACGCGGTCGTCGGCGACGGCGTCCTCATTCAGAATCGCCTGGTATCCCCGGATGATGCCGCGCCGTTCCAGGTCCGCGATTTCGGCGCGCACGTCGTCGGGCGTGCGGTCCAGCATCCGGGCCAGGTTCTCGACGGATTCGCGTGCGTTGATCGTCAACAGCCGAAGCAGTTCGTTCATGGCTAGTTCCTCTGCTGCCGGAAAGGCCGGATACCCTAGCCGCAAAGGCGCCGCGGCGTCGAGCTTCGATTGCGGACCGGAACGACGCCGAATCCCGGGTGCGCCGCCGCGCGGAGGCGCTGAAGAAGGGATTTTTCCGCCGGTCGCTTCCGTGCGGGCGCCGGCGATGCCGCCGGACGTTCCGTCCGCTTCGCCGGGACCTTTTTCACGGCCGCCTCCCGGAAGCGGCGGCGGACGGGCAGTCGCCCCGGCGGGTCATTCGCGGGCGCCGTCGAGCAGCAGCGCCGCCGGCAGGTAGTCGCGGAAGGTGTCTCCGCGCAGGCCGATGCGGATGGTTTCCAGCGAGACCGCCTCGTCGGGCGCGATATTGCCGAGGTTGACGTTCGGGCCGAGTCGTTTCACGAACCAGACCTGTTGCGCCTTGGCCGGCGCTTCCCAGATCACGCGCTCGGCGGGAATCCCGGCCAGGATGCGGTCAATCAAGGCCGAGTCGGGGCTTCCGTCTCCGCGGTAGATGCCGAGATTCCCGCTCTCCCGCGCCTCGGCAATGACGTGATGCGCGCCCGCTTCGAGTTCCGCCTGCATCAGGGTCGGCCAGCGCTCGGGCGGCGGATTCCGATCCGCACGCTTGGCGCCGACCTCCGAAAGCACTCGGCAGTCGCGCGCCAGTGTATGGATCAACTCGCACTTGCGCGCCGGATCGAGCGGCATCGAGCCGTCGCTCACCTCGACGGTGTCGAGTCCAAGATCGTCGACAAACCGCCGGTAGTCGTCGAACCGTCCGCGCACGAGGAATGCCTCGAACAGCGTGCCGCCGAGATAGGCGCGGATGCCGGCGGCGCGGTAGATCGCTGCCTTCTCTTTCGTGCCGCGCGCGACGAGCGCGGTGCCAAAGCCGAATTTGACGTAATCCACGAGGGGCCCGGCCGTTGCGGCGAGATCCTCCGCCTGCCGGACGCTCAGACCCTTGTCCATGACCATCGTGACGCCGGTGTCGCGCGGCTTGTCGGGTCGGGCGGGCAGATGGGGGAGCGCAGGGTTCCTGGTTGAGGGGCCGGTCCGAAACAGACCTTCGTCGCTTTTCATCCTCACATCATCCGCAATTGGCTGTCCCGCGGTCGCACGCCGACCAGCGCGTAACCGCGTTCGGTCAGCACCCGGCCCTGCGGGGTGCGCTTGAGATACCCTTCCTGGATCAGATAGGGCTCGTACACCTCTTCGATCGTTCCCGGCTCCTCGCCGACGGAGACCGCCAGCGAATTGACCCCGACGGGACCGCCGCCGAACTTGTGGACGATCGTCTCGAGGATGCGCTTGTCCATCTCGTCGAGGCCGTGCGCGTCAATGTCAATCATCGCCAGCGCCCGATCGGCGATCTCGCGGGTGATCCGGTTGTCGGCGCGGACCTGCGCGTAGTCGCGCGTCCAGCGCAGCAGGTTGTTTGCGATGCGCGGGGTCCCGCGGGCCCGGCGGGCAATTTCCAGCGCGCCGTCCGGTTCGACGTCCACGTTCAGAATCCGCGCCGACCGCTCAATGATGGTCCGGAGCTCTTCGGCGGTGTAGTAGTCCAGTCGCGCCGTCTGGCCGAAACGCGACCGGAGCGGAGCGGTCAGCAGGCCGCTGCGCGTGGTCGCCCCCACCAGCGTGAAGCGCGGGATATTCAGCCGCACCGAACGCGCGTTCGCGCCCTGGTCAATCATGATGTCGAGCACGAAGTCCTCCATCGCGGAGTACAGGTACTCCTCGACCGTCTTCTGCATCCGGTGGATTTCGTCAATAAACAGGATGTCACCGAGCTGGAGGTTGGTCAGCAGGCCGGCGAGGTCGCCGGGTTTGTCGATCACGGGTCCGGAGGTGGCTTTGATCTGGACGCCCATGGCTTCGGCGAGGATGTAGGCGAGGGTGGTCTTGCCGAGTCCGGGCGGACCGCAGAGCAGCACGTGGTCGAGCGCGTCCCCCCGGCCCCGGGCGGCCTGCACGAACAGTTCAAGGCGCTCGCGGATCTTCGTCTGGCCGACGAAATCGCCGAACTGGCGGGGCCGGAGCGTCAGGTCGAGCTCGCGATTGGCCTCGTTGAGCTTTTCGGTGACCGGGCGGCGATTCATGCGCGGCCACGATATAACAGCGCCCGCCCGCGCGCAAGCGGGG
>CAYLTB010000191.1:0-4644 GCA_964386675.1 uncultured Verrucomicrobiota bacterium | reverse complement strand
GGTGGTGGAGGACCGCACGGGCGAGGACTCCCGCGGCCGCGTGCGCACCGCCAACTTCGCCTGCGCCGCCGACCGCCGCTACGCCACCGCGCTTCTCCGTAAACGTCACTTCCGCTGGTAGGAGGTAAAGCCCTGGCCGACGATGAAATCAGCCCGGGCGCGGCGCGGGTCAGGGAATGGTCCGGCGCGTGCACTGGCACAGCGCTTTCCAAAGCGCCTCCGGCGTTTCGGCGTCGAAGAGTTTCTGACGGTTTTCGGCAACGCCGAACGTCTTGGTTAGACCGGCCAGCAGGGTCAGATAGAACGCGCTGGCCGCCGCGGGAATGATGACGAAGAATACGATGCGCGTCAGCGTGCGCGTATTCGGGGCAAAACGGAAGCCCCGCGGTTTGAGGGCCAGCGCCAACGTCAGACCGCCGCCCTCGACCCCGCGGACATGGGGGAACGCGATACCGTTGTCCACCGCGGTCGGAAGTATCGCCTCGCGGCGCAAAGCGTGTTCCACCAACGCCGCGCCCCGCTCTGCAAAACCTTCCTCCTCGATCAGGCTGCAAATCTCCGCCAGCGCCTCGTCGCGCTGGTCGGCTTTCAGCGACGGGATCATCAATCGAGACGAGGAGAACCGAGCGATGCCCGCCTTCGGCAGACGGCCGGCATTTGCGACCGAAGGCCTCTTGCCGGCCAGACGATCGGGCATGAAGAGAAATCGGCTGCAGTTGGGGCATTGATGCAGTTGAAGCGCGGCGCGAACAGCATGGACCTGGCTGATGGGAAGCGCCATGCCGCAGCCGGTGCAGGCGCCGTTCACGACCGGCACGATGGCGGTGTGGCCGCGTTGGTACAACTTGACGAACACTCCGGCGGTCGACGGCTCCAACTCTTGCAACAGGGCATTGATGGAGGCCTCCAGCTCGGCCATCCTTCCGTCCCCCCCGAGCGCCAGTTGCTGCGCCCGGGCCTCCAGCAGCTCCTGCAGTTGAATCAAATGATTGATGATCTTCTTCATGGATACAACAGGTTTGCGGCCGCCCCAAGTTCTTGGGCTTTCATAAAATGTACCCTGGCGCCCTCATTCCTTAAGAGGTGGCGGCCAGAACCGGACAAAACTGCGCCGAATCTAATCGCGCTTTGCCTGAATTGGCAAGACAAACCGATGCCCCCCGCAAGAGGGACGGCAAGGTATACGCATCGGTGGCCGTATCGCGACCGTGTCGCCGCCGCACAATTCTCCGGCCCGATGGCGAACCCGCCGCCGGCCTCAACGCGCTAGCGACAATAAAGTCGTCTGAAAAGATAATAAGGACAACAATGTCTGATAGTAATGCATCTATCGCGGTCGGTTCTTTGCAAATCGTCTTACTTACGTGTTCGTGGATAGCAATTAACAAGGTTTGAACTAGTGCTCCTTTCGAAATGGCATTGACCTTGCTATGCGGCAGAACCACCACCGTGTCAGGTCGGTGTTGGTCCATCGTACATTCTGACGCTCGTGCCTGACGGATGAAAGGAATGGGAGCTAATGAGCACAAACGGGAGACGGAAGGGATGGAAGTATCGGAGAGTTTTTGTACTGTGCAGTCTTCTCTGCATAGGGGCGGGAGCCGTGCGGGCGCAGGAGCCGGCGACACCGTTGCCGGAAATCGAGGCGGTTGCAGTGTCCGCCGACGAGCCCGAGGCCGCGTCTGCGGTCAGCCTCGAATTGTTCACGGTAAACAACACTTGGATGATGGTCGCGACCTTCCTGGTCTTCGTGATGCATCTAGGCTTCGCAACGGTTGAGTCCGGGTTGAACAGGGCCAAGAACGCGGTGAATATCCTGTTCAAGAACACCATGATTCCGGCTATTGGCCTGCTGACGTACGCCCTCGTCGGCTTCAACTTGATGTATCCGGGGGGGGACCACTGGATTCTCGGGAAGTTTCTCGGCTTCGGTGGATTTGGCATCCGGACCGGACCGGAGGGTCTGACGAGCGCGTATAGTGCCGGCTACACGTACTGGACGGACTTCCTCTTCCAGGGCATGTTCGCCGCGACGGCGGCGACCATCGTCTCGGGCGCGGTCTGTGAACGGATCCAGCTGAAGAGTTTCCTGGTTTTCTCCACGTTGTACGTCGCGCTGGTCTATCCTTGGGTCGGCTCGTGGAAGTGGGGACGAGGGTGGCTGGACGCGCTGGGATTCCATGATTTCGCCGGATCGACGCTGGTGCATTCGGTGGGCGGATGGGCGGCGCTGGTCGGTGCGATCATGGTCGGCCCGCGCTTGGGCAAGTATATGAAGGGAGGGGTGCGCCCCATCATGGGGCACAACCTGCCCATGGTGGTGATCGGCGTTTTTCTTCTATGGTTGGGCTGGTTTGGCTTCAACGGCGGTTCCGTGCTCTCGGCAGATGCCGGCGCCGTATCCTTCGTGCTCGTGACGACCTCGCTGGCGGCCGCGGCGGGCGCCGTCGGAGCGATGCTCACGTCGTGGACGGTGCAGAAGAAGCCGGACCTGACGATGGTGTTGAACGGCATTCTGGCCGGCCTCGTGGGCATTACGGCGGGGGCCGACTTGGTTTCGGTGCCGGCCTCTGTTGCGATTGGGTTGATCGCCGGCATTCTGGTGGTGCTGTCCGTGCTGGGGATGGATCGCATCCGGGTGGATGATCCCGTCGGCGCCGTGTCGGTGCATCTGGTCTGCGGCGTCTGGGGCACACTGGCGGTCGGCATCTGGGGCAAGGACGTGAGTTTCGCCACCCAGTTGCTCGGTGTGGGCGCCTATGCGGTTGCGTGCGTAATCAGCGCGACGGCGCTTTTCGGCCTGGTGAAGCTATGGATGGGTTTACGAGTCTCCAAGGAAGAAGAAGTTCTTGGTTTGGACGTCGGCGAACACGGCATGGAGGCCTATCCCGATTTTCAGGGCTTTCTGACGAAGTGATCGAGTTGTGCCATCAAACAGTGAAGGAGTAGCCACATGAAACTGATTACCGCCATTATTCAGCCGGACAAACTGCCGGACGTGAAGGCCGCGCTCTTCGCCGCCGAGATTTACAAAATGACCGTCAGCAACGTGATCGGTTGCGGGCAACAGATGGGCTATCAGGAAACCTATCGCGGGGCGGTCTCGGAAGTGAACCTGCTCAAGAAAGTCCGCATAGACATTGCCGTTAATGAAAGCTTTGTTCAGCCGACGATTGAGGCGATCATCAAAGGGGCGCGGACGGGCAAGATCGGCGATGGGAAAATCTTTATCACTGATTTGGTCGAGTGTATACGAATTCGAACCGGAGAGAAGGGCGGCATGGCGATCGGCTAGGAGGAAGTCCGGCGGCAGGTTCTCGGCGGGCCGTCGGCCCCCTGGAGAGTCGTAGGAGACCCCCGTAGTCTCGGCGGAACATACGAAAGGCAAAAACATGAAATCGAACCATCGGGTGATACCTGTCGGGTGTATGCTGTTGATGTGTGTGGCCCTGCCCATAGCCCGCGCCGCGGAAGATGACGTCTCGGCGGGCGCGGTGTCCTTGGACATCGCATCCGCCTACGTGTTCCGCGGCGCCACGCTGAACGACGGTTGGGTGGCGCAGCCGGCCTTGTCGGTCAGCCCGCTGCCGGGCCTTTCGCTGGGCCTTTGGGCCAATCTCGATTTGGAGGACTACGGCGGCAGGTTGAAGGACGGCCAGTTTTCTGAAGTGGACTTGTGACACTCGGTTATTCCGAGTATCTCTATCCGGACTCCGGAGCGTCGGCCGACCGGGAAGCGTCCCTTTCGCTGGTGTTGCCGCTGCCATTGCAGCCGACGCTCAACGCCTTCTACGGTGTGGGCGGAGCGGTGGAGAAGCATACGTATCTGGAGCTTGGCGTCCGCCAGGAGGTCTCCCTCGCGCAGGACTTGGGTCTAACCTTGGGCGCGACGCTAGGCTATGCGCTTCCGGATGCGGGCGACAGCGGATTCAGCCATTATTCGTTTCAAGCGGAGCTGGCCTTTGGGCCGGTTGCGTTCAGCGCCACCTATTACGGGCAATTGGAGGATCGCGTTCTACCCGATGAGAATTTCGACCGAGAGTTGGTCGTCGCGCTGAAGTGGTCGCTGGAATTCTGATCGGTCGGCTCGGTCATCGCGCGCGCAGAACCCGGCCGTGACGCGCCAGCGGAGCCGGGGGCGGGTTTCTGTTTTCAATTCCGGCGGGCGGTGGCTAGGATCCCTTAGGCGAAGGGGAGGTCCGTCGGGCCCCGGTCGCCGATGCCCATGTGGAACGATCCGCTGGAACCCTTTCTTGGGCTGGCCTTCCCGGTCGGGCTCCTGTTTTGCTTCCGAGGGGCGTCGTTGGTTCGACTGGCGATCTCGGCGGCCGCCTTCGTCGCCGTCGGTGTGGTCTGCGGCGGTCTGGCGGACGCCGCAGGTGTTCGGCCGTCCTGGACGCTGGTGGCCGGGGGGATCGGCGGTCTGGCGGGTGCGGTACTGTTCCAGCGTTTCTTCTCGATCGGCGTATTTGCCCTGGGCGCATCGGCCGGGGCGGTTCTCGGACTGGCCGCGGCGGGGCAGTGGGGACGGGAAACGCCGCCGGCCGTTCTGGGTATCGCGTCGGCGGTGGTGGGCGGGTTCCTGGCGCTGGGGATTCGCGGCGTTGCGCTCTCGATGATGACGGCGGTGTTGGGCGGTTGGAT
>CAYLTB010000190.1:0-4732 GCA_964386675.1 uncultured Verrucomicrobiota bacterium | reverse complement strand
GCCGATCGGAACAGGTGCGCGCGGCGCTGGCCTCGGCCTGACGGCCGCCGTCAGGGGCTGCGGCATCGGCTCTCGGCGTCGAACCCCCCGGACCGGCGGCGTGCGGCCGTCTTCAGTCGGCGTTCCGCGGCGAGACCGGCGCATGCACCCGTCGGCCGATGAGCCAGCCGCCGAGGCCGTTGACGACGACGACGGCGGCGGCCACGAGAAAAATGGCGGGGCGCGCGCCCCCGAGCAGCCGCTCGGCGCCGGCGCAGACCAGCGGGCCGAGGCAGGAACCGACGCCGAGGGCGGCCTCGTGGATTCCGCCCTGCGTACCCTTGTCGTCGCCGGCCTCGAGCGTGTAGAAGATCGAAGCGTAATACGTCAGCCCGAACGCCGCGCCCAGGACGGCCAGCGCCGGCACGACGATCGCGGTGAGCGGCGCCGCGTAGATCAGCGCGACGCAAAAGGGCGCGATCCAGAGCGCGGCGAGGCTCCAGCCGGGATGGTCGTGCCATCCGGTCCAATGCGAGAGTGCGGCAAACGCCAGGCAGCGGGACAGGAAGAAGGCGATGGTGATCCAGAGCACGTAGGAGGAAGACCAGTTCGTGCGCTGCGCCAAATAGGGCAGGAGCGCAAAGAAGATGTACTGGAGGAGAAACGCCAGCCCGTTCCCGAGCAGCGACAGCGCCGTGAGCCGCCGCCGCTGCCCCGACGCCTTCGGCGGCGCCGGTTCCGCCGCCGGCGCGGCGGGCGGAATGGAGACCGACCGGGCGGCCGGGCGCAGGGTCCAGAGAAACCCCAGTCCATGCAGAAGCCCCGCGCCCCAGATCAGCGCGTCGGGTCGCCAGCGCATCAGCGCGCCGGCGAGCGCCATGGCGACCACGTTGCCGCCGGACCACACCACGTTGTAGACGCCGATCCGCCGCGCGGCGTTCCATCGGCCCGCCGCGTGCACCACGGCCCCCTCGAGCGACGTCCAGGCCGGCGCCACGACCAGGCCGTGGAAGGCGAGCAGCACAAACGGCAGCCAGCGCGGGCGGAGCGCCCAGCCCGTGCCCAACGCCAGTGCCAGCGCGACGAGGGAAAGCCGCAGGGCGCGATCCAGCCCGAGCCGGTCGGACCATCGGCCGCCGTATCGCGCGCCGATCGTGTACATGAACCCGTACAGCGCGGCGGCGAGCAAGTTCTCGGCGTCGGAAAAGTGGAACCGATGACGGGTCCAGAAATAGATTGCGCTGCCGATCAGCGTCGCGGCGACGGCATTGAGGGCCTCGATGCCGTAATAGTCCGCCAAACCCAGACGGGCGGCGGGAGGCCTTGCGGCAGCCGCCGGCGCGGACAGGGGTTTGTCGCGCATCGCGGTTGCGCTAGGCGATCAGGCGCTCGGCGATCTGGATGGCGTTCTGTGCCGCGCCCTTCCAGATGTTGTCACCGCACACGAACAGCGCCAGCCCGTTGTCGAGACCCTCGTCGCGCCGGATGCGGCCGACCAGCATTTCGTAACGGCCGGAGCATTCGATCGGCGTGGGAAATTCGCCCCGGGCGATATCGTCCATCAGGACCACGCCCGGCGCTTTCGCCAGCAACGCGCGCGCGTCTTCGGGGGAAAGCGGCGTCACGGTTTCGATATGCAGCGCCTCGCTGTGGCCGTTGAACACCGGCACGCGCACGCAGGTGGCCGAGACGCGGATCGAGTGATCGCCGAGAATCTTGTGCGTCTCGCGCCGCAGCTTCAGCTCTTCCGTCGTCTGGCCGGACGCGTCCTTCACGCTGCCGATCTGCGGCAGGAGGTTGAAGGCGATCTGCTTGGGATAGACCTCGACCGGCAGCGGCTGGCCCGCGGCCCAGGCCTTGACCTGTTTCTCCAGTTCGACAATCGCCGGCGCGCCGGTGCCCGATACCGCCTGGTAGGTGCAGGCGATAATCCGGCGCAGCCGCACGGCGCGGTGGATCGGCGCCAGCGCCATCAGCGCGATGATCGTGCTGCAGTTCGGGTTCGCAATGAAGCCCTGATGGTTTTTCAGCGCGTCCGGGTTGATCTCCGGCACGACCAACGGCACCCGCGGGTCCATCCGGAAATCATCGCCGTTGTCAATGACGACGCAGCCGCGCTTGACCGCTTCCCAGCCCAGCGTCTGCGAGGCGCCCTTCGCGCCCTCGGTCCCGGCAAAGAAGGCAAAATCCATGCCTTCGAAGGCCTCCGGCGTAGCGGGCTTGACCGGGTAGCCGATGCCGTCAATCGTCTCGACCCGTTCCCGCCGGGCGAGGATGGTCAGCGACTTGACGGGGAAGTTCCGCGCCCGCAGCAGGCGCACCATTTCCGTGCCGACCGCGCCGATTCCGACGACGCAAACGTTATACTGTCTCATCGCTGGTCAGACTCCTGCGGCGACCAGGTCGCCGACTTCCGTGGTCGAATAGCCCATGCGTCCGGCGGCCAGGCTTTTAAGCTTGTCGGCCGTCACGCGCATGACCGACCGCTCGATGGCGGCGGCCGCCGCCTTCTCGCCGAGATGGTCGAGCATCATCATGCCGGCGCAGATGGCCGCCAGCGGATTGATGACGTTCTTGCCGGTGTATTTGGGCGCCGAGCCGCCGATCGGCTCGAACATGCTGACGCCCTTCGGATTGATGTTGCCGCCGGCGGCGATGCCCATGCCGCCCTGCGTGATGGCGCCGAGGTCCGTGATGATGTCCCCGAACATGTTGCCGGTGACGATGACGTCGAACCACTCGGGGTTCTTGACCATCCACATGCAGGTGGCGTCCACGTGGTAGTACTCCCGCTTGATGTCGGGGTATTCGGCCGCGCCGATCTCGTGGAAAGCGCGCTCCCAGAGGTCATAGAGATAGGTCAGCACGTTGGTTTTGCCGCACAGCGCGAGCGTCTTCTTCTTGTTGCGCGCCCGGGCCAGTTCGAAGGCGTAACGCAGGCAGCGCTCGACTTGGAAGCGCGAGTAAACGGCGGTCTGCACGGCGACCTCATGTGGCGTGCCCTTCATGGTCACGCCGCCCGTTCCGGTGTAGGCGTCGCCGGAGTTCTCGCGCACAACGGCGTAGTCAATGTCCGCGGGGCCCTTGCCGACCAGCGGACAGGCGACGCCGGGATACAGCTTTACGGGGCGCAGGTTGATGTATTGATCCAGCTCGAAGCGCAGCCGCAGCAGAATGCCTTTCTCGAGGATGCCGGGCTTGACGTCGGGGTGGCCGATGGCGCCGAGCAGGATCGCGTCGTGCTTCCGCATTTCCTCGACCGCGTTCGCCGGCAGCACCTCGCCGGTCCGCAGGTAGCGCTCGCCGCCATAGTCGTAGTCGCGCAGGGCCAGCGCAAAGTTGAACTTGCGAGCGGCCGCCTGCAGCACTTTCACGGCCTCGCGCACCACTTCCGGCCCGGTCCCGTCGCCGCCGATGACCGCGATCTTGTAGGTCTTGCTCATGTCGTGTTCCTTCCGTCGAGGGCGGACAGGATAGCGGCCCTGCGCCGGATTTCAAGCGGAATGCGCGGAGACCGCGTGGCGGCCGCCTTCCGAGGGTCGCTCAAGGATATCCCATTTCCTTCAGGAACCGGTAGCTGGCCGCCAGGCACTGGAACGGATCGGCGCCGTAGCACTGGTCCTGTTCGACCATCAGAAACTCGGTCCCGGCCTCCTCCGCCGCTTTCAGGATCGAGGGCCATTCGAGGTTGCCTTCGCCGATCGGCGCGAAGCGCGGTCCCTCGGCGGTCATCGTGTAATCCTTGACGTGCAACACCGGCAGCCGGCCCGCGCAGCGGCGGACCCAGGCGGTCGGGCAGCCGCCGCCCGCCTGCACCCAGTACGTATCCAGTTCGGCCTTGAGCAATGTGGCCGGCGCCCGGCGATACAGCGCGCCCAGCCAGGTCTCCGCGCCGACGTGCACGAACTCGTGCGCGTGATTGTGATAGCTGAAATCAATGCCCGCCTTCGCCAGCCGCTCGACGATCGGCGGTAGTTCCGAGAGGAAGCGGTCGAGTCCCTCCGCCGTCCGGTACTCGCCCGGCAGTCCGCCGATCGCGGCGTGGCGGCAGCCCCACATCCGGTGTTCCTCGATGACGGCATCCAGTTCGTTCAGGAAACGCGGCCAGCCCATGTGCGTGATGCCGCAGACCAGGCCCTCGTCCCGCAGCGCCTTCGCCACTTCCCCGGGGTCCACCGGCCCCAGGCCGGAAAGCTGCACCGCGGTGTAACCGATCTGGCGCACCTTGCGGAAGGACGCGGCGACCCCCGGCATATCCTTCAGAAATTCGCGGACCGTGAACAATTGCGCTCCGGAAACGGGCTTGGACATATCGTGATTTCTCCTGCGGTTTCTGGGTACGTCCTATTCGCGGACACCTGCCGCCGACATTGCGGCAACTCCGGTGCAGCGTCAAGGCTGTCGCGGCGGGACTATCGCGGCTCGTTCTGGTGCGGACGGCGGACATGTCCCGTAGCCAATGGGCGGCGTTGCACAGCGCTTCCCTCCTTTGCGATCTTTGCGGGGGCAGGGGGGGGCGGCCGACAGCGCTGCCGCGTCGCCTCCGGGACTTGTGACCGCCGCCGGGCTGCCGTAAAGTGGGAGCCATGAAGACACCCTTGTACGACGCGCATGTCGCCCTCGGCGCGCGGATGGCGCCATTCGCGGGTTGGGACATGCCCATCCAGTATGGCGGCATCATCCCTGAGCACCTGCATACCCGTGCCCGCTGCGGAATTTTTGACACCTGCCACATGGGCGAGCTCGAACTGCG
>CAYLTB010000189.1:0-4754 GCA_964386675.1 uncultured Verrucomicrobiota bacterium | reverse complement strand
AACATTGTGTTGGATGACGACCTGCTGGAGGAGGCGACCCGCTATTCGGCCGCGCGAACGAAGCGCGCGGTGGTGCGGGAGGCGCTGGCGCTCTATGTCGCGGTCAAGCGCGAGGAGCGTCGCCGCGCGACGTACAAGGAGCGCCTGCAGCGCGTCCGCGAGCAGGTGGCCGCGCGGCGCATCCGGGCGGATGCCCACGAAATCGTCCGGCGCGACCGGGAGCGGACATGAACGCTTACGTGCTGGACACCAGCGTCGCCGCGGCCTGGTACCTGGAAGAGGCCTTCTCCGCGGCCGCTCGGGAATGGCAGGAGCGCTTGATGGCCGGCGATATCCGGCTCTTCACACCTCCGTTGCACTACTTGGAGTTCGCGAATGTGCTCCGTGCCCTGATGGTTCGGGATCGCCTGCCGGCGGCACTGGCCTCGGAGATCTACCAACTCCACCTTGAAACACCGATCGAGTCCTCGGATCCGGATCGGGCGCTGTTGTTGACTACCGCCCTGGAGTACGGCGCGAGCGCGTATGATGCCGCTTTCATTTCGCTGGCTCTTGTACTGGGCGCTCCGCTGATCACTGCCGAGCGCACGACGACGCCGTGGGTCGCGAAGCTGGGGAAACGGGTCGTCGTGGTGCGCTGAACGCGATGCGCGGGCGAGGGGCCGATCGCCGCCTTCCATCCCGTCATTGCCGGTCCAGGTACATCTGCCGGAAAAGAATCCAGGGGTCGAGGCGGATGAACGAACCGTGGTCGAGCACGCTGAATCCGAAGTGGCTGTGCGGGACCTTGCCGACCCAGACGCCCGCGCCCTCGGCATACGGCGCGCCCGCTTTCAGCGGCGTGTGTTCGGGTGCGAGCTGGCGGACCATGTGCGCGGAGCGCAGCACCCAGACGCTGCCGTCCGGCCAGTGCCGGATCCCGTGCCAGCGGTTGTTGTTCCAACCGTTCGCGGTGGAGTTGAAAAGGAACTGGTCGTCGAGGTCCACCGGCGCGGACAAAATCGTGCCCTTGGGGTGATTGATGTCCAGGCCGCCGTGCGCCGAGGCGCCGAAATACGCGCCCATCCAGCAGTCTTCGCCGGTGTAGCAGTTCTCGATCCGCAGGCCGCCCTCCGGCAGGGGGCACCATGGGTGCAGTCGCTCGGGGACAATGCGCAGTGCGGCGTCCTGCACGGCGAGGCGCGCCTGGTGATGGCTGGGCGGATGGACCGACGCGCGGCCGTTCGGCCGGCAGGGGCCGTGGGTTTCGAGCAGAAAGTTGAAGATGGCATCCACGGCGTCGAGCCAGATCGTGACGCCGGAAAGCGTGACCGGTTCGTAGAAGCTGCGCTGCGTGCCGATCTCGCGGTCGAAACGGACGTTCCGGCCGTCCACGTTCAGGTCCGCCCAGAAGCGCAGCGTCGTGCGTCCGTTGGTGTCTTCGGTCAGCGGCAGCGGGCGGTTGGTCTCCAGGATCTCCGCGCCGGTGTCGAGCAGCCGGATCGGCACGACCGCCCCGGTGCGGAGCCGAAACTTCAGGGTCTGCCCGTGGTCCATTTCCACGGCGGTCAGCGTGGGCCGGGCGGAGCGTTCCAGGATTTCATTCATCCGGCCGGCCTCGCGATGCGCTGGGCGCGGACGCGTTCGAGCACCGCGCGCTCCTCCGGCGAAAGCGCCTCGCCCCGCTGGTCGCGCCGATGCAGTTCGCGGGCGCGCGGCCAGTCCACGGGCGAGGGATCCTGGGCCCTCGCCGGTGGGAGCGCCGCGAAGGCCAGGGCCAGCAGCAGCGGAATGCGAACAGAGTTCAACGCCTCGGAATCTCCGTCACATGGCGCGGCTCCCAGGAGACCGGCTGGCTCATTTCGATCAGGTAGTCGAGTGCGGCGCTGTGCCAGTTCCACGAGCGCCGCGAGGCCTCGATCTGGGCCGTCCACAGTTCACGGATCTTCGGGCTGAAGTGGGCGAGGCGGGTCCAGAGGTAGCCGCGGCCCCGGTTGACGGCGCCCGAAGTGTCGTACTGGCCGTTGATGTGGCGGAACGTGGGGGGAGTGTCGCCGCGCCACATGAACTCGAGGTTGGTCTTCAGCAGTTTCTCGATATCCGCACGGGCGAACAATCCGACGTCGTACAGCATCACCGCGCCCTGTACATCGAGCGTGTAGTAGCCGCCCTTCGGATGGACCCAGGCGCCGGTCTTCGTCTTGCCCTGACCGAGCACGCCGCTCTCGTAATGCACGGGCAGGAAGTGGTCGCGGTAGTTCCACTCCACGTGCTGCTCGTCCTCTCGCCAGTGCTGCCGCCAGAAGCGGGCGGCCTTCTCCATGCGCGTGCGGTACCACGGGTCGCCGGTGAGGCGGTAGGCCAAGGTCAGCGCCTCGAACAGGCAGTGGACCTTGTTGTAGGGGATCGTATCGCCGGCATACACATCCTCGCGCTTGAGGAGGCGTCCCGTGCGGGTATCCGGGTAATCGAAGTAGCTCGCATACCAGCCGGTCTGCTCATCGAGGTCGTGCCAGCAGCCGCGCGCGTCCCAGTAGCGGATGCCGGCCTCGGCGTCCTTCATCCAGGCCTCGGCCTTCGCGCCGAACCTCGCTTGCAGCGCCGGGGCGCCGCGCACCTCGCGCGCGAAGAGCATCGCGGGGATGAAAAATACCAGCGCGTCATGGTCAATCATCGCCTGGCCGCGGGATGCGTCTTTATAGTTCCACCAGCCGCTCCATTCGGGGCGGGTGGGGTGGATGAACCGCTGCGAGAGGACGTGTTCCATCAGCGGCACAAAGGCCTCGAGGAACGCCGGGTCCTTCGAGTAGGCGTGCGCGTGAAGCAGCGGCGTCATGCGGGCCGAGGTGGTCCAGAACCAGCCCTCTTCGGAGTCGGCCAGTTTTGGGAAGGGCGGCTCCGCCGCCCGCAGGATCAGCGGACGGATCTCCTCGAACAGTTTCCGCTGCTCGGGCGTCGCCCGGTCCAGCGGAGGTTGCGCGCCGGCGTCTGTCGCGCCGAAGCCGATTGCCATGGCCCCCACGGCGATCATCCATCCGAACGGATTCATGGGTCTTGTTTCTCCAGTCCGCCGCGCGGGACGGCGTCCGCCGCGCCAGACTTCAGACGTATATAAACGTCCGAAGCCCCGGAGGCGATACAGATCTGTTCGCGCTCGGCGGGTACCGGCGAGGGTCGAGACGAAAGCTCTTTTGGCCGGCGTAGCGAAGATGTCTGCCGCCGTGAACGGCCCAGGGATTCGCGGCGCGGAACGGAGTCCGCGCCCTACCGCTCGCGCGGTGGCGTGGTCAGCCGAAGGATGGCAGGGCGGCCACTCCGTTGGCCGCCGTTAACGGCCCAGGGACCCGGCGCGCAAGGGACTGCGCGCCCTATCACTCGCCCGGCGGCCGCGCCCAACGCTCGTCTATGGAGTCACGGTCACCGCGCCGCGATCCGGCACGGCATCCACCAATGCGAAGCGGGCGCCCGCGTGCTCAATCACGGCGGCGGGCGCCGCTTTTCCGGCCTGCTCAGCCCTGGCCGTCTTCCAGTCGGCGGGCAGCCGGACCTTGACGGTGAGCGGCTGATCGAAAAGCGCGTCGTCCATTTGATCCGTGAGGGTGAACACGATTCGATCAGGGCTGCGCGCATCGGTCCGAACCTTGGCCGTGTCGCGCTGGCGGGCGTAGAGCAGGACCTCGGTGAACGTGCCGACCCAGATGTCCGCCTCGTGCTTCTTTACGAGGGCGAGATTCTCGCGAATTCTGGGGCGGTTTTCCGGTCGCGCTTGGTGGAATAACGCGATGTGCCAGCCGCGGAAGTTGCGGTGATTCGGATCCAGGAACGTCTCCAGCTTCGAGCGCTCGCCGGTGAAGATGGCGCCGCCCTGCGAGCCGGTCCGAAGATAGGGCGGATTGATGGCCGGCGTGACCAGCCCGACGGTCCCGCGCGCGCCGAGGTAATACTTGGCGGCGACGACCGGATCGTTTTTCACGGGGTGCTGGCCGCCCGGATAGGCGAGCGTGCGCACGCGGTGGCCGGGGATCTCCCGTTCGATCGTTTCCTTCGAAATCCGATACTCCTCGTCAATCGTGAATTCGCCGTGCAGGTGCGTGTGGCTGTGCGATTGGATGTCGTGTCCCAGCTCGTGCAGCTTGCGAAACCCGTCCCAGGTGCCGAAGTAGGCGTTGTTCCCGACGCGTTGGGTAATCACGAACCAGGTGAAGCGGAAGCCGAATTCGTTGCCCATCTCGATCCAGAACGGATGGTCGGGCGCGCCGTTGTCGTCGATGGTGAGCGAGAATGCGGCCAGCCGGTCGCCCTTCCAGAGGCAGACCAAGGCGTCGCCGGGATTCGCGGGCCAGTCGCGGTCGGGCGCCCGCGGACCGGGCTTGTTGTTGTAGGCCGACTCGGGCGGCGGCGCGTCCTGCGCGACCGCGGGGCTGGCGGCCAACAAAGCTGTCACCGCGAGCGGGATAAGAAGCGTCTTCACTGGAATGCACGTCATGGCGGGTCTTTCTCCGGCGTTGTTTTATTGCAATACCCTATTCCCGCCGTCCGTTATGATCAAGACTGTCGCGACATGATCTTCAAGTGGTGGGGACGGCAGTCCCTGCCGTCCGCGGACGTCTCGGAGAGGCGTCCCTACCAAATCAAGTTCAGACCCTATCGAGAAGATCAGTATTATCGGGGAAAAGGGAAACACGATGCGAAGCAGGGTGATTGCCGGTTGGTTGTGCGCGGCGGCGCTGGCGGTGGGAACGGCACGGGCGGATCTCCGCGTTTGGAACTACGAC
>CAYLTB010000188.1:0-4793 GCA_964386675.1 uncultured Verrucomicrobiota bacterium | reverse complement strand
CTGCCGACCTCAGACTAACACACCCCCTGGCTCAGAAAAGCGAGGTCACGTCACTCGCCAGCCCCCTGGTGCCCCTGCGGTGTTGATGGACGTTGCCGAAATGCGAGGCATCCGCCGGCCCGCCGGCGAAGCTGACCACACCGCGTTTGAACAAACCGAGATTGTCCCCTCGTGGACCAGCGCGGTCGTGGGGTTCCGGGGGCATTATGCGCCTCCTTCAGATTCCGTTCATTCGCGGTGCGTCGGCATTCTACGACGGGCTATAGATCCGGTGCGTTGAGCCGGTGGTGCCGTGGCTGCTGACGGACCGCTTCGGCTCCAGGGCCCCCACGCCACAGGCACAGATAGCCGTTGGCCGGGCAGGGCCCCCTGGCTGGCGCAGATGTTCTGAAGTGTTCCGCTGGAGCCACGGCAGGAACGTGGGTGTACGTGAACACGCGGCGCTGCAAGCGGATGAACGTTTGCGAACGCCGTTGCCGTAGGTCCGGCTTCTGCCGTATGCTCGCGTTGAGATCTATTCCGGAGCCGCCATGAACATTCGCACTCGTTTCGCGCCCAGCCCCACCGGCCAGGTGCATATCGGTAACATCCGGGCCGCCATCTACAACTGGCTCTTTGCCCGCCATCACGGCGGAAAATTTCTGTTGCGGATCGAAGACACCGATCGCGAGCGTTCCACCCCGGAGGCGGTAGATGCGGTCCATATGGCGCTGCGCTGGCTCGGTCTTGAGCCGGACGAGCCGCCTCTGTATCAGTCCACGCGTCGTAGCGCGCATCTGGAAGCCGCCGAGCGTCTCATGGCGGAGGGCCGCGCGTATCGCGAGGACAAAGGAGGAACCGGCAAGGGCGAATGCGTGATCTTTCGTATGCCCGGGACGGATATGCATTTTCACGACGAAATCAAAGGCGACTTGGTCAAGCCGGCCGCCGATCTGCGCGATTTCGTGATCGTGCGCTCGGACGGCCATCCAGTCTTCCATCTCGCCAACGTGGTGGACGACATCGAGATGGGAATTACGCACATCGTGCGGGGCGATGACCATATTGAAAACACCTACCGCCACGTGGCGCTATTCGAGGCTCTCGGCGCTCCCGTACCTCTTTATGCGCACCTTCCGATGATCGTGAACGCGCAGGGCAAGCCTTACTCGAAACGCGACGGCGCCGCCTTCGTGGGCGAGTTTCGGGATCGCGGTTTCCTGGCCGACGCCTTGTTCAACTATCTCGCGTTGCTCGGATGGTCGCCGGGCGGCGACCGCGAACTGTTGTCGCGGGATGAAATGATCGCCTTGTTCGATTTCAGCCGCGTTCAGTCCTCGCCGGCGCAGTTCGACGAGCGGAAATTGCTCTGGATGAACGGGGAATACATGCGGCGGCTCCCGCTCGCCGAACGCGAGGCGCAGCAGATGGCCGACCTCGAGCGCCACGGCATCACCGTCGCCGACCCAGCGTATGCCCGCCGCGTATTCGAGATCATGGGCGACCGTATCAAGCTCTTTAGCGAGACAGCGGCCCGGACCGCGTATTTTTTCACAGATGATTATCCTGTCGACGAGAAGGTATACCGGAAGACGTTGGGGAAGGAGGGCGCGATCGAATTGTTGGCGGAACTGGCTCGGCGGTTCGAGGCCGTTGCCGAATTCCGCGCAACAGCGCTGGAGACCGTCGTGCGCGGATTGGCCGCGGAGCGGAACTTGACGATGGGGCCGCTGGTGCATCCTTTGCGCGTCGCCGTTTCGGGAACGGACGCCGGCCCCGGTTTGTTTGAACTGCTGGAGGTGCTCGGCCGCGATTGCGTGGCTCGCCGCATTGCCCGTGCGATTGAACTAGCCCGGCCGGGCCGTACGGCGGCTGGATGACCCGCCGATGAAGCCGATGACCGAGCCCTCCGGCGAACGCATCCTGACCGCGGCGACGCGCGTGACGCTCTTGCGCATCCTCGGCATCCCGGTCTTCGTCGTGTTGATGTACTATTACCTCGATTCACTGTGCCGTCAGCAGCCGGATGAGATGTTGCGCGTGGCGGCGCTCGGGGTATTTGCGGCCATAGCGTTGACGGATGCGCTGGACGGCTACTTGGCCCGTTCGCGCGGGGAGATTACGCGATTGGGGCGTATTCTCGATCCGCTCGCAGATAAGGCGTTGTTGCTGTCCGCCACGGTCCTGCTCACGCGACCGAGTCTGCCGGCACTGCAGCCGCAGCTGCCGGTGTACCTGACCGCTTCGGTCATCAGCCGGGATTCCATCCTGGTACTCGGCTATATGGTCGTCCATCACTATTCCGGAGCCATAGAGGTGCGGCCGCGCGTGACCGGGAAAATCTCGACCTTTCTATTGATGGTCTGCATCGTCTGGGCGCTGGCCGGCGGTCCGTCGTCTCCCTTTCACTGGCTCTGTCGCGCAGCCGCGGTATTCACGATCGTGTCCGGCGCGCAGTACGGCTGGGACGGCGTGCGCCACCTCGAGCAACGCGCCGCGCGCGGGGGGGGCGCTTCGCCCCGGTGCGATTCCGGCGTATTGTGAGACAACCCTCGCTTTGGCGGATGGACGCGAGCGCCGTCGGGCAATAGACTGGGCGACGTCATGCCGCGCTTGAGAATCAACGGTTCGGATGTGGAGGCTGTGGCGGGCGCCACGCTCTTGGATCTGGCCCGGGGTCTGGGCGTCGAAATCCCCACGCTATGTCATTTACCCGGCCGACCGTCGTACACTTCCTGCATGGTTTGCGTGGTCCGCGATCGCGCTACGGGCGCCTTTTATCCGGCCTGTTCGGCCCCGGCTCGCGACGGCATGGACATCGTGACCGATACGCCGGAAGTGGCGGAGGCCCGTCGCGTTGCTTTGGAGTTGCTGTTGAGTGACCATCCGGCGGATTGCGAGGGGCCGTGCCGCCGCTCCTGTCCGGCGGGCATGGAAATACCCCGCATGCTACGCCAAATCGCCGCCGGGGACTTTGCAGCGGCGCTGCAGACGGTGAAGCGCGATATTCCCCTGCCGGCCATACTCGGCCGCATCTGTCCGGCGCCTTGCGAACGCGGCTGTCGCCGACGCGAGGCCGATGCCGCCGTTTCGATTTGCCTGCTGAAGCGTTTTGTTGCGGATGAGGATCTCTCACGACCGCAACCTTATCTGCCGGAACCGTCTTCGCCGAGCGGCCGATCCGTGCTGGTTGCGGGCGCAGGCCCGGCCGGACTGTCCGCGGCGTGGTATCTGGCGCTGGCTGGACACCGTGTGACGGTAATGGATCCGGGTTCCACGCCGGGCGGGGCGCTCGTCACGCACGTGCCGACGGACCGCCTTCCCCGTGACGTGGTGGCCGTCGAAGTGGCGGTTCTGCGCCTTCTCGGCATCGCGTTTCAATGCGGCGTCGCACTGGGGCGGGATCTGTCTCTGCCGGAAGCGCTGACGCGGTACGACGCTATCGTGCTCGCCATCGGTCCCCGCGAGGGCTGGCGGACGCCGCAATCCATGCCGCGAGCGAGCGAGCGCGGATTCGTCGTGGATCGCCTGAGCGGCCGAACTGAACAGGATCGTGTTTTCGCCTGCGGCTCCGCCGTGTCGCCCAGCCGCATGGCCGTGCGGGCTTTGGCGGATGGCAAGACCGTCGCGTACGCTGTGGACGCCATGTTGCGCGGCGAGCCGACCGCCCGGCCGCGCCGTTTCGACTCGAGGCTCGGGCGTCTGCGCGCGGGAGAACTGGCGGAGTTCATGAAAGGCGCTTCCAGTCGCGGGCGCCGGGACCCGGTGGGAGGCTTGCCGCTCGGCTTCCGAGCGGACGAGGCCCGCGCGGAGGCGGAACGCTGTTTGCATTGCGATTGCGGGAAACGGAAGGACTGTCGGCTGCGAGACTGCGCGGATCGCTATCGCGCCCGGCAGCAGCGATTCGCCGGCGACCATCGCCGCCCGGTACGCATCGTCCGCGATCATGCGGAAATCGTGTATGAACCCGGCAAGTGCATTTCCTGCGGCATCTGCGTGCGCCTCGCAGAGGAGTATGGCGAGGCGTTGGGCCTGGCCTTCATCGGCCGCGGTTTTGACGTGAAGGTCGAGGCGCCGTTCCAGGCGTCGTGCGCGGCCGGTTTGCGCCGCGCCGCGCGGGCTTGTGCCGATGCGTGTCCGACCGGTGCATTGCGTCGGCGAGACGCCCTGGAGCCGAGGGAGCCGTGATTGTCGGCGGATCCGACGGATTCGCATTGCGCGGCAAGACGTGCAGACGTACGGGCGAAAGGCCGGGCGGAACATCGAGTCTTCGGTGGGAATGTGATTTCCCGGTATGCCGGTCGGATGGCACAGCCGTGGGCGCAGTCGAACCGCGGAGGGCCGATTCCACAGACTTCAGTCGTCCTGTATTCCGCCGCGTCGAGTGTTGGCGTAGAGTTGAGTTTGCCACGTGAATCGGACATGCTTTCGACTGGTTTCAGATGAAAATCGCATACATTGTTCCCGGATCGGGCGGCGGCTTCTATTGTGAGAACTGCGTCCGCGATTGCGCACTGATCGCTGCGCTGCGGCGCACGGGACATGACGCCTTCCTGGTGCCCATGTATCTACCGCTGTTCGTGGACGAGGACGGTTGGTCGCCCACCGCCCCTGTTTTCTTCGGGGGCATCAACGCCTATCTGCAGCAAGTTTCCGCTTTCTTTCGCCGCTCACCGCGATGGCTCGATCGCCTGTTCGACGCCCGCTGGATGCTCCGGCTTGCCGCGCGGCAAGCGGGGACGACCCGCGCCCGCGGCCTCGGCGCCATGACGCACTCGATGTTGTTGGGGCGCGAAGGCCGCCAAGCGAAGGAA
>CAYLTB010000187.1:0-4822 GCA_964386675.1 uncultured Verrucomicrobiota bacterium | reverse complement strand
GACCTGCACTCCAACCAGCAATTTCGGCTCAGCGGCCGGCCGGATAATATCCTCGGCACGGTGACCGCCCGCACGTTCAATTGGAGCGGCGGCGTTCTACCGCCGTCCCAGATCGGCGTCTTCCAGGAAATCCGGTTCCCCCAACTCTCGGACGAGTACTTTGTCCGCCTCTATGCTGCCGCGCAGGCGCGCAATGCCATACGCCCCGGCGGTACATACCGCGAGGCGGACCTTTCCGCCTTGTCCGGCGGCGTGGTCTGGTTCACCGGTGATGTCACATTTCATGGTTCGTTCCAGTTCACGGGCGACATGGTCGTGGCCGGAAACATTACGTTTCAGGGCAGCGGTACCCGTGTTCTGAACGGGTTGCTCTACACGCCGGGACACGTCACGGCCAACGGCGCGACCACGCTGATGCTGACCGGCGCGATGCTGGCCGGCGGCAATATCGAGTTCAACGGCGCCTCCAGCATTTTCACCCACGCCGCGGTGGGTCCTGCCGGCGAACAGGATCCGACCGAGACCGATCGCGACCGCGTGGTTGTCTCCGCGTTGTGGGAGGGGTAGACTGCGGGGCATGACCACCCCGATTCTTGCCCCCGAGCATCTCGAAAAATACTCCTCCGCGGCGACGCTGTCGGACATGGAGATCTTTATCTTCCCGGATCTCCTCTACGCGTTGACGCTGGCCAATATCTGTTCGCCGCGCATCTGGGCTTGGCGCGACGATCCCTGGTTCGCCGGGCTCTCGAAGCTCAATCCCTATCGGCGGATTCTGCGGCTCAAGCAGTACATTATTGACCATTATCAGTTCAACCTCGACCTCGACACCTGGGGTCTGACCACGAAAGACCGCGAGCTGCGACGCTTCCGCCCCTTCATGGACGAGGCGACCATCGCCCGCAGCAACGCGCTCTTCGGCTACGAGGGCGACCGGTACTACTTCGACATGGACATCCGCCGGCACTTCGGCCTGGAGAAATATACCTCCGACGTCATCCCCTACTGGAAGACCGAGACGATCGAGGCGATGGACGCCTTCCGCTTTCGCGAGGGCTACTCCATCGGCGCGGGCGAATGCGTGTCGCTCTCGACGTTGTACGCGGCAGCGATGTTCGTCGTGTGCGGCATCCCGCTGGACGATATCTTCATGCTGGCCACCCCGCTGCACTCGCAGAATTTCATCCTCGCCGGCGACGGCGTGCTGACCAACAACCGCCGCCTCGTGACCAAGGCCATGTGGTTCAACGGCACCGAGCTTACCCAGAAGGCCCAGCGCGCGCTGCGCCACGAGCAGGTCACCATTGTCGCCCACCACACCGGCTGGATGCACGTCGTCTATCCCGAGGCCGGCATCGACCCGGCCGCCTACGCCCGGTTCGAGACCGCGCTCCGGGCGTTTCTGACGACCGACCTCACCATGCCGGTGATGACGGCATTTCTCCGCCAGTACCCCGAGCGCCAGCGCTGTTTCCAGTTCCGGCACAGCCTCAACGGGCACGACCACTTCATTCCCGCCGAGAAGGTCTACGATTACGAACGGGGCAGCGCCCTGAAGGTGGGCGCTGGTCCGTTGGCGAAACTGCTCGACGAGATTGACGAGGACGAATTCTTCAAGGAGCCATTGGAGGCGCGCGTCATTCTGAACGACCTCGACGAATTTTTCCGCAAGACGCCGGTGGATCTTTCGGATGCCGTTCAGGTGGCGCGGTTGATGGAACAACTTCCGTGCCACCACTTCGGCGGACAGATCGCGGTGCGCGAGTTGATTGACTTCGCGCGCCTCGAGCCGCGGCTGCCCGACCGGGAAGCCCCGAAGCGTTTTGTGGAGCCGCGCCCCCTGCCGCTACGGCCCGACATGGGCCGCTTGGAAATCATCGAGCGGTTGGAAGCGCTTCGGCCGCAGAACGTCGTCGTGGATCTCGCCTTTTACGCTTTTCGCGATCTCTCGCGCACGGATTGGCGGCCCTTCATGAAGGCGGCGCTGGAGCGCAGCCCGGTCTCCATTGCGGGCGCGGCGGCCTGGTCCGATGCGGAGGTGGAGGCGCGGCTGCGATCCTGGCCGGAGGAATCCATCTATGACGGCCCGCGCGCGGCACAGCCGGACGAGGTTTGGAACTACCGCCGCGGAGACGGCTTCGAAAAGGCGGTCTGCCTGGCCAACGTGCTGCAGGCGCGCCACCCCGCCGCCGCCATCAGTATCCGAGCCGAAGGGACTGAGGTGAATTTGCGCGCCGGCGAGCATACCTCCGTCTGGCGCTCCGCCAAGGGCCTGCGCGGCGAATGGCGCTCCCCGGGGTCCTGAGCGCCCGCCGCGTTACAGTTCCCGACCGACGGCCTGCGCCACCGGCCGCAACCGCGCCATCAACGCGGCAAACCGCTCCGGCGTCAGCGATTGCGCGCCGTCCGACAGCGCCTCGTGCGGATTGGGATGCACCTCGATCATCAGGCCGTCCGCTCCTGCGGCGACCGCGGCCAGCGCCATGTCCTCGACGAATTCCGCGACGCCAGTGCCGTGGCTCGGATCCACGATCACCGGCAGGTGCGTTTCGCGCTTCAGCACCGCGACGGCGCTCAAGTCGAGTGTGTTGCGCGTGGCGGTCTCGAAGGTGCGGATGCCCCGCTCGCAGAGGATGACCGCGGGATTCCCCTCGGACAGGATGTATTCGGCAGCCATGAGCCACTCGGAAACGGTGTTGGCCAGGCCCCGCTTCAGCAGCACGGGCTTCCGGATCTGGCCCAGCGCCCGGAGCAGGTCAAAATTCTGCATGTTGCGGGCGCCGACCTGCACCAAATCCGCGTAGCGGGCCACCAGTTCCACGAAGCTTTCCTTCATGACCTCGGTGACCACCGGCAGTCCCGTGCGCGCGCGCGCCTCCGCCAGCATCTTCAGGCCGTCCTCGGCCAATCCCTGGAACGCGTAGGGGGAGGATCGCGGCTTGAACGCGCCGCCGCGCAGCAACGCGGCGCCCGCCCCCTGTACCGCGGCGGCTGTGGCGCAGATCATATCGAGACCCTCAATCGAACAGGGGCCGGCAATGACCGGCACGCGCCGGCCGCCGAACTCGACGCCCGGCGCGATCGCGATCCGGCTCTTTTCCTTACGCAGCTCCCGCCCCGCCAGCTTGTACGGCTTGAGAATCGGGATGACCCGCTCGACACCGTCCATCGTCTCGATGGCCAGCAGCTTTTCGTTGCCGCGCTCGTCGCCGATGGCGCCGACCACCGTGCGCTCGACGCCGTGGATCGGATGAGGCTTGAAGCCGAGGCGGCGAACCTCTGCAATCACCGCCTCGACCGCTGCACGAGGCGCTCCCTCCCGCAGTACAATGATCATAGGGCGGCCTCCTCGCCCCGCACCAGGTCCTCCCAGGTCTCGCGGGCGCGCGCGACGGTCGCGGACGCGCCGTCCACGAGCACTTCCGCCGCCCGCGGCCGGCTGTTGTAGTTGGAGGCCATCGCGAAACCATAGGCGCCGGCGCTCAGCACGGCCAGCAGGTCGCCCGCGCCTGCCGCCGGCAGCTCGCGGTCCTGTGCGAGGAAGTCGCCGCTCTCGCAGACGGGGCCGACCACATCGGCGCGCGCCGTTTCCGGCGTCTCGCGCACCGCGACGATCTCGTGCCACGCGCCGTACAGCGGCGGGCGGATCAGGTCGTTCATCGCCGCGTCCACCACCAGGAACCGCCGGAATGCGTTTTCCTTCACGTATTGCACCCGGGCCACCAGGATGCCGGCGTTGCCGACGAGGTAGCGGCCCGGCTCGAGGGCAAGCCGCAGTCCGATGGCCTTTAGGCGCGGCACGACGGCCGCTGCGAAGGCGGTGAGATCGAAGGGCTTCTGCCGGCGGCGGTAGGGGATGCCCATGCCGCCGCCGAGGTCCAGCGTGCGGCAGGCAGGAAATCGCGCCCGCAACCAGGCGCACAGTGGCGCCGCTTTGTCGAGCGCCTCGGCATAAGGCTGTTCATTGCTCAAGGGCGAGCCGAGATGCATGTGCATGCCGACGATTTCCACGCCCGGCAGCGCCGCCGCGCGCTCGTAGGCTCGCCGCGCCCTCGCCAGGTCCAGGCCGAACTTGCTCTCCTTCTTGCCGGTGCTCGTATACACATGCGTCCGCGGGTCCACGTCCGGATTGACGCGGATTGCGATGCGCGCGGCCGCGCGCAGGTCGCGGGCCGTCTCGGCGATGCGTTCCAGTTCGGCTTCGGATTCGACCGTGAAACAGCCGACACTCTCGCGCAGGGCGTAGGCGATTTCTTCCCGTGTCTTGCCCACGCCGGCAAACACAATCCGTCCGGCGGGCACGCCGGCCCGCCGCGCCCGCCACAGTTCGCCCCCGGAGACCACGTCCGCCCCGGCGCCCTCGGCCGCCAGCGTGCGGATCACCGCGCCGCAGGCGTTCGCCTTCACGGCGAAATGGATCGTCGGCGCGACTTCTTGCAGCGCGTCCTTCAGCCGGCGATATTGCCGGACAAGGTGCGCGCGGCTGTAGACGTACAGCGGAGTTCCGTACCGCTCGGCCAGATCTTCGACCGCGACGTCTTCCGCGAACAACCGTCCGCCGCGATACGCGAACGATTCGGCTTCGGCAATCATGACTGCGAAGCGCGTGCCCGTTGCCGCAGCCGCAAGGCGTTGAGCTTGATAAAACCGCCCGCGTCCTTCTGGTCGTACACCTTTTCGGCTTCGAACGTTGCGATCTCCGGATCGTACAGCGAGTGCGGGGCTTTCCGGCCGACCACGGAGACGCCGCCCTTGTAGAGCTTCAGCCGCGCCGTGCCGGTGACCGCTGCCGCCGCCTCGTCCATCGCCGTCTGCAGCATCT
>CAYLTB010000186.1:0-4825 GCA_964386675.1 uncultured Verrucomicrobiota bacterium | reverse complement strand
CTCGGGCGCGTCTCGGTGAGCGACCACCACATGGCGCCGGTGCTCTGGGCCGACGCGCGCCGGCATCTGCATGTGCTCTACAATGCCCACTTTTCGCTGAACCAATCCCGGCATCTGATCTCGGCCGAGCCGATGGATATCCGCCGCTGGAAGCCTGCCCCGCTCCTTGCGCCCTCGATCACCTATCCGCGCTTCCTGACCTGCCCCGATGGAAGGCGGGTGCTCTACTACCGCGCGCTGGGCCACATGGGTTACTGGACCTACAAAGTCTCGCCCGATGGCGCCGACTGGGGCGCGCCGGCGGCCCCGCTGGTGGATTTCGACCGCGATCCCGCAGTGCCCGGCGAGGAATGGGCGGGCAGCTATCATAGCGTCGCGCTCGATCGCGCCGGCGACGGCTTGCACATTGCCCTCGTCCGCTGGGACGAGCGGCACCGCGTCAATCCGCTCTACCGGCGCTTCGTGAACCTGTGGAGCCGTTACGACCTCTACTACATCAAGCTCGACCTCCGCACCGGGCGGATCTTCAACATCGAGGGCGAGCGGCTGGAACGCCCGCTGAACCTGCGGGCGGCCCGGGAGCGGTGCCTCGTCTGGAACACCGGAGAACGCATCGTCAACATGCCCTCGATCCTGCCGGATCCGTGCGATCGCCCGCAATTTCTGTTCCCCGCGGCCGGAAATCGGCTGGACCGGTGTCGGTTCTGGTTTATTCGGCGCGAAGGCGACGCCTGGACACGGCGCGCCGTGACGGCGACCGACAATATCTGGAATGCCTCGCACCTGGAATACACCGCGGACGGCGCCCTTACCGCCTTCCTCATCGGGCGCGCGTCGGGGCACAACGAAATGCTCTATGGTGGCGGGCGGCTCGAAGAGTGGCGCTCCGGCGCTGGCGGCCAGCGCTGGCGCAAGGTCGGCGAGATCGCACTGCCGCGCGGCTGGCTGGCGAACAATCCGAAACCGGTGGAAGAACTGACGGGCCTTCCGTTGCCGCGCACGCTGCTCCTATTCGGCTGGAAAGGCCCGAAGGCCATCCCGACCGCCGGGCCATTCCACGGACAGGCGTTTCTCTGGCGAGACGCATAGCGGAAGGCCGGGACGCGAAGGAGCGCGACCTCCGTATCCGTTGGTTATGACCGCACCGAAGCGATTGCGGCAAGGCCGCCGTGCACGGGTGGATGAGCGGGGAGCGAATCATAACGGCCCGACCTGTCGCAACCGCGACGACCTGCCGGTCGGCGCCGTCTGGAAGGAAGTCCAAGGCGTGAACGGGCGCAAGGAGCCGAAAGGGATCACGGGGTGTCCCGCCGGCGCATCCGGCCGCATTCGACGCGATGCTGACGGAGTTCGAGCGCCATCCACTCGCATCGCCCGAGGGCTCACCGGACACTACACCGGATTCGCCGACCGCCAAGTCATTTCTCCCGGCCAGACGGTGCAGGCGGGGGTGCGGATGAGCGGCAGCGTTCGCCAGTCGGAAGAATAGCGTTCCACGAACTCGCCGTTCGGCAGGCGCGCCAGCGTTAAGCGTAAGCCTCCGGACTCCTGCACCTCCAACGCAGATTCGGCGAGTTCTCCCGTCACGACGGACGGCGGCGCACCCGCCGTATGGCCGTCGAGCCACTCGACGACGCAACCCGCATAGACCGCACCCGCCGGGGCGCAGAATGCGCGCACCGGGCGCCCGCCCACCTTGATCTCCCCCTCGGTCCAGATGCAGGCACGGGGACGGCAGCCGTCCCACGCAAAGAGAGTGACGCGCAGGGTGCGGCCATAGGCGCCCAGGCGCAGCGCGCCGTCCGCGCCGGCGTCCGCCGACCAGTCTCCGGACAAGCCCAGGGTCATCGGCCGGCTGCGCGGCGCCGGTTCGGTGACAATGCGCTCCCGCAACTGCGTATGGCGATAGCTCATACCGGTGCGGGCAAACAGACAGAGGGCGCGGCCGTCGCGTTGCGCGACCCAACCGTTGATCAGATTTGGTTCCGCGTTGAGGAACGCGATGGCGCGGTCTTCCGGAGACCGGCCGGCAGCGGCGACCAGATGCAACTGCTGGGGAAAATAGTGGCCGCCGGTCATGCTCCCCAGTCCGTGATCCGGCATCTGCCAGGAGGTGAAACGGAACGGCGTCAACCCCGCGCGCCCTTCGGCGCCATACGGATACTGGCGGTTCCGGTATTCCGTCCACGCCCTGGCCGGCGCCCAGCGCTCGGCCATTCCGTCCGCGAGCGCCGGAAAGCCGCCGCCGCCCGGCGCCAAGAAACGTCGGTAGTCGCGCGAGATACCGGCGATCGGCACGCCGAGCGCCGGATGCTGCACGCCGCACGCCAACGTCATCAGATATTCCAGCGCGAGACCGATCTCGGCAGCGCAGGCGGGATCCGGTGCGGCAGACTGCATCCGGAGCAGCGCGCGTCCGATAATGTGGTTGTAGTTGGGCGAAAGGAATTCATCCACGCCGTAGTACGAAACGTGGTTGAACCAGCGACGCCACTGTCCCCCACCGGCGCGCCGCAACCGCGGGTCGCCGAAGTGCCGCGCCAGCAGCATCAGCGATTGCACGTACAGTACGAATACATTGCTGTACGCCACAAAATCCCGATGTACGTCGAACACTTCGTCCTGCCAGCGGGATTCCACGGCGGTCACTGCGAGCCGCAGCGCCGATTCGGCGCGGGCGACCAGCGGCGCCGGCAGCAAGGCGGCATGCTCTTCAACCGCCGCAACGAGGCTGGATATCAGGAACAGGGTGCCGTTGAGGTCGCGCCATTCTTCGGGGATCAGCATGGGAAAACGCCCCGCATCCGCCCCCTCGGCCGGCATCTGCTCATCGAGTATACAACCAAGCACCCGGGCGGCCGTAACGGCGTCACCCGGGGCGCTCCGGCGCAACAGCAGTTCGACGAACCGCGGAGAGGAATGTCCAACCCCGTGCGCGCCATGGGTCCGGATCAGTCCCCGCGCGGCATCATACCGCGCAGCGAGGTCCGTCAATTCCCGTTCTTCGGCCGTCGGCTCCGTGTCCGTAGTTTTCATAAATGTGAACCCGGCACAATCACACCCCCGCGTTGCGTAAGCGGCATCCCCATGAACGGCCCCTTCCCCACTATCCGGGTTCCGGGCTCTCGAACCGGGGAGTGACCCGAACCGGCCTCAGGCTTCGCCGTGCTCAGGCACGCTGATGGTGACGTTGCCCTGCGACAAGAAGACGGCGCCGCGCTCCTTCAGAACGCTCTTGAGCTTCCGGCCGTCAATTGCGGCGGGCGAGCAACGATTCCGAACCGCCCAGGCCGCCGCCAGGCCCGCAGCCTGCCCCGTGGCCATGGCCGTCCCGGTCTGCCGGTATGCGCCGTGCGCTTCGTGGCTGCCGGAGATCAACCGCCCGGCCAGCAACAACCGGTCAACATCGGCCGCGACCAGACAGCGATAGGGTATCTCGAAGGGCCGCGTGCGCGGCGGCGGAGCATCTTTGCGATCCGGCTTCAGCTCGGGGTCGTGGACATCTACGACGAAGGTACAGGTGGCGATGCCGTCCTCGAACTCGCGGCCCCCCGCGAGATCGGCCATCTCCAGTCGATAGTGGCCGCGGATACGACGTCCCTCGCGGACGCCGATATGCGCCGCCGTGTGCGTCAGCTCCAGATTTTCCAGGCCAGGGACGTGGCGCAGCACTTCCGCGGCCTTATGGGCCATCGCCCGGGCCTGCACCGTGGCCGCCGTGACGTCGGCGGGCTCGAGGCTGTTCATTCGGTACACATGGGTGAGCTGCACGTCGGCCGTACCGCGGCGGGGCGTGGCGATGATCCACGGCACGTATTTGGCCCGCGGAAACGGCAGCGTGAAGTCAATCCGGTGCTCCCGAATGGCCCTGGCCATGGCATCGTAGAGCGGACGAGAATCGTCCATCGAAAAGCCCTCGACGCCGCGGACCTCGAACATCAGCGTCATGGGCTGCAACAGCCCGTCTTCAATGCGCCCCAACTCGTACTGGCATCCGGCCCGGGCGGCGATATCGCCGTCGCCCGTCGCATCGATCACGACATCCGCCAGCACGGCCTGCCGGCCCGCCTTGCTCTCGATCACGGCGCCGCGCACGGTGCCGTCGCTCACGATCGCATCCGCGATCCACGTGTGGTAAAGCCACTGTGCACCCGCCTCGGTCAGCATCTCCTCCAGGACCAAGCGCATCATTTCGGTGTCAAACGTCCGAGTGAACAACCACGGCATGAGTGCGCCGCGGCGCTCCAGCCGGCCGGTCAGATCGTCCACGCACCAGCCGCGACCCAGACACTCGAAGAACGGATTCAGCAGTCCCGCGGTCCACACCCCGCCCAGCATGCCGTGCCGTTCGATCAGGAGGGTTCGGGCTCCCTCGCGCGCGGCGGCGATGGCCGCGCCGACACCGGCCGGCCCGCCGCCGCAGACCAGCACGTCCACGCGCTGGCGGATGGGCACGCGCCGCACGGATTCAACGACGCAGTCCGCCTCCAGATGTTTGCCGTGAACGGGGTCCTGGCGAGAATTACGGGCCATTTCGCGATGCTCCTGAATCTGAAAACGCCGTTTTGCCGCCGACGCGGATCCGCGCAAAGCGGAAGGGGTGCGGCAGAGAAGATGCCACAGCGTCCATCGGGGTCAATAACGAAGCTCCTGCCCCAGAACTGCGGGAGATGAGATCGAGGGAAAGAGGAAGTGGGGAATTTCCACCCCCCGGGCACCACGGAGGGTGTTGGGAAGGGCGCAAGCGGTCGGGACGCGGCGCGGAGAAGGGGGTAGTGCACCCCGTTTTTTGGACAGGTAGCTAAGCCAAGATTTTGGCAAGATG
>CAYLTB010000185.1:0-4866 GCA_964386675.1 uncultured Verrucomicrobiota bacterium | reverse complement strand
CGGCGCGCCGATTTGACGAGGCCGCGGCATCGAGGGGCGTCGCCTCGATCGCGTTCATCAGCTCCATAATGGCCGCAATGGCCGTGTTGAAGTGGAAGTCGCCTTCCAGATCGCGCGTGATCTTGGCGATGGACTCGTGCGTTTTGCGCCACAGTTCGCGCTCCGGCGCTTCCATTCCGGACGGATCCGGCCGCCAACCACGGGCGTCGGCGAGAATCGCCCGGGTTTCATAGACCCGCCGCCAAACGCGGTTGAGAAACCGGAAAGACCCCTCGACGGCGGTGTCGCTCCATTCGGCATCCTTCTCCGGCGGGCCAATGAATAACGTGTACAGACGCAGTGTATCGGCCCCGTACTTTCGGATCAATTCGTCTGGACTGACGACGTTGCCCTTGGACTTGGACATCTTGTAGAGCTGGCCGTCCTTCTCGCTACGTTTACAGATCATACCCTGCGTGAACAACGCGCCGAAGGGCTCGCGGAACGACAGGTGGCCGGCGTCGTGCAGTACTTTGACGATGAACCGCGAATACAACAGATGCAGCACCGCATGCTCAATGCCGCCGATGTACTGGTCCACCGGCAGCCATCGGTCCACATCCTCCTTGCGGAAGGGGCGATCCGCCAGCCGTGGATTCACATAACGGAGGAAATACCAGCACGAGCAGAGCCATTGCGCCAGCGTGTCCGTATCGCGGCGCGCAGCCGTGCCGCAGCGCGGACAGGACGTCCGGACGAACTCCGGGTGGGCGGCGAGCGGGCTTCCCCGCTCGATCCGGAAATCCACGTCGTCCGGCAGGCGAACCGGCAGGTCCCGCTCCGGCACCGGCACAACGCCGCAGGTGTCGCAATGCACGACGGGAATCGGCGCGCCCCAGTAGCGCTGGCGGCTGATCAGCCAGTCGCGGATGCGATAGGTGACCGCGAAATCCCCGAAGCCGCCGGCCTTTGCGTGGGCAATCACGTCGGGCATCGCCTCGCGGTTGCCGCGTCCGCTGAAGGGGCCGGAGTTGACCATAACGCCGTCCTCGATGAACGCGGCCGTCATCGTCGCGCCGTCGAGCGGCTGCGCAGGATTCTGAATGACCACCTTAACCGGCAGGCCATACCGCCGAGCGAAATCAAAGTCGCGCTGATCGTGGGCCGGCACCGCCATGACGATACCGGTGCCGTAGTCCATGAGGACGTAGTTCGTAACCCATAGCGGCACGGTCTCGCTATTGTACGGGTTGCGAACGTGGAAGCCGGTGAACACCCCTTCCTTGCGGGTCGCGTCTGCGATGCGTTCCGCGGCCGGGATCTGCATCTGGCGGCGGACAAAGTCGAGCACCTCCCCCTCTCGCGGAGCGCCCCTCATCAGCTTTGCGACGAGCGGGTGCTCTGGCGCGATGGCCATAAAGGTCACGCCGTAGATCGTGTCCGGCCGTGTCGTAAAGACGGGACACGGGTCGCCCGTTTCGGCGATCGCGAACTCTACCCGTGCGCCCTCAGAGCGGCCGATCCAATTGGCCTGCATTGAGCGCACGCGTTCCGGCCAGCGTTTGAGCAGCGCAAGGTCGTCCAGCAGCGGCTGCGCGTACTCCGTGATCTTAAAGAACCACTGCGTCAGGTCGCGTTTGGCGACCGGGCGCCCACAGCGGTCACAGGTGCCGTCCGCGCGCACCTCCTCGTTCGCCAGGGTGGTGCAAAACTCGCACCAATTGACCGGCGCATTCTTGCGATAGGCCAGCCCGCGTTTGAAGAGCTCCAGGAAGATCCACTGGGTCCACTTGTAGTAGTCCGGATGGCAGGTGGCCACCTCGCGCGCCCAGTCGTATCCCACCCCCCACGAACGGATCTGGCGCTTCATTTGAGCGATATTCGAGAGGGTCCACTCCTTGGGGTGCACGCCCCGGCTCTTTGCCGCATTCTCCGCCGGCAGCCCGAAGGCATCCCATCCCATGGGGGACAGCACACGGAATCCGCGCATGGCCTTGTAGCGGGCTACGGCGTCTCCGATGATGTAATTGCGGCCATGCCCCACGTGCAGCGTGCCCGATGGGTACGGAAACATCACGAGGCAGTAGTACTTGCGGTCGGCATTCGCCGTGTCCACGGCGAACAGTCCCTCCCGCTCCCAATAGTCCTGCCACTTCGGCTCGATCTCCGCAAATGGATAACGCTCATTCATAACGCGCTCCCGTGGCTGCGCCGCGCGCAATCGCGGCGCATCGTTACACCGCGAGCGCACTCCGCGCAATCAAAACCCGCGCCGCAGGTCGAGTGAACGCGCGAACCAGCGGGCGCCCAAACCCTGCACGCGCCATTCGGCACCTTGTGAAAGGTGCGCCCCAGCGTCCTATTTTTTCCGCGGCACACCGCCACCGTACACGTCTGCACCGGGGAGACCGCCAGGCGCGCCGTTCACGCGATGGCGTTTCCGGGAAGCCGCGGGCTGAACCGCTGTTCGGCTTTCGACCGCGTCGGCCCGGCTCGAGACGGCCGGCTCTCGCGCAAACTGCGGAGTGGCGGCCCCTCACCAACGATCCGCGCGGCGCGAGATTGTCGCCGCAGCAGAACGAGGCGCCCATCGGAGGCTCACTTATCCACCGCGTCCCGCGTCACGGCCATGAAAGGTTCCGCCAACACAATGTAGTCCACGTTACACCCGCCGTCGCCGGTCAGATTTTCGAGCGTGAGCCGGTGACGTCCCGCCGCCAGATGCACCAACGCCGGCTTCACGAGGAGCGGGTCGCGGACAACGACGATTTCCCAATTGTCCGCGCCGCGCGACCAGCCGCCGGTGCCGGGCAACGTGACGGCCGTGAAGGCCGGATCCGGATACGCGCCATCGATCCGAATCGCGCGCTCGCCGGCATCCCCTTCGCGACAATACTTGAGCGCAACCTGGTACCACCCCTCGTGCGCGACCTCGAAATCGTAATGAATCGAGTGCCCGCGATCGTTCCACCCCGAGAAGCTGCCTCCAAAGTCGCCAACGCGATTTATCGAGCTGATCTTGCCGCCAGCCTGCTCGGCCGGCGTTTCGGCCTGAATCATGACGAAGTAACCGGCGGGCACCCCGGCGGCCTTGGCCCGCTCGATCAGAGCCCCATACGCGTCTTCCCGGGCTGCCCGCCGACGGCGGATGCCCTCGGCCTCCGCCGCGAGTTTTTCACGTCGGACGGCAGCCTCGTGCTCCGCAACCGTCGGCTGCTCCCCGAGGGTCAGTTCCATTCGGGCCCGCGGGGCGAACGTCAGCGGGCCGGCGCCCCGACGACCGGCGCGCGTACCGAAAGCGCTCAAGTCATGAACGGCGTCGTACGCGGCAATGCCGCCAAGTTCCACTTCTTGCACAGGCGCTTCGCCGAGATTGGCGATTTCCGCCAAACCATCGCGGACGGAGCGATAGGCGAGCATCGCCGGCGCCCCGAACTTCACCGCGCCGGCCGGACCTTCCATCCGCGTGCCGCCGGAAAGCAGGAAAGCGGAGATCCGTCCGTCGGCGCATCGCACGAATGCGGTGCGCGCGTCGCTCGACCACTCGCCGTAGCGCAGCAAGCCTCCGCTATAGTTGACCATCACCTGTTCATACCCGCCGTCGGCCAAATCGACGCGCACGGCGTAACCGCGTCCGCCCTCCACGGGAATAGCGCGAATGCCGCGCACAGTGGGGTGTGCCCCACTCGGCACAAGGTCCGCAACGCCGGCGAAAACCGTTTCGGACGTCGTCCGCCGCGGCATCACCGTCGGCAACATGGCCCCGCCTTTCGGCGTCTGCGCGACAATGATTTCCGAGCCCGGCGCACCCAGATAATGGAGCTGAAGTTGCCCGCCCCGCACGGTCCAGGTCGCCCGCCAGTCACCGGGATGCACGACCTGCAGCGGGTCGTGAAAATAAGCATATCCGGCGCGATCGGTCGGATGCTCGGCCCAGGGCTCCGTCGCGAAGGTCTGTGTCAACTCGCCGAATCCGTGGTAGGGCAGATCGAACGTGTAGGGAATTCGGCTGGCGGCGAGGAATAGGTCATAAACCCGGCCGTCGGACATCACGATTGTGCGATCAAGGACGGCCGCGGGGATGGCCTTGTCGTTGCGCCCCCGGATCAACCCGATGCTTCCCAGCGCGCCGAAGGATTCCAGCGTAGCCGCGGCCTTGATGTGATTCTGTCCGTTCGCCACGATGGTGTTGTGCGCGAGCGTCTGCGAGTAATAGCGCCGGTAGATTTCCGTGCTGTACCAAGCCGACCCGCCGTCGGCGAGGAGTTCCTGCCCCAAGCCGAACAAATTCAAGCTCAACTGGTCGGGATGCGAATGGCTCTGCGACTGCCCGTACTTGAGCAACAGATATTTCGACTCCTCCGCGTCGCCGGCGCGCAGGATCGCATAACCGACGTCACGGAACAGGATCGATGGAATCCGTGGCAGATCGCCTCGATTCGCCGGCCGGAAATCGAAGGCCGGTAGAAAGAGGTTGTACTGTGAATCGAGCGCCTTCGGGGCTTCAGCGAGGATAGCGTTGTAAGTCCGGTCCCCATAGCGGCGGAACGCATACTGGTACAAATGCGCGTCACGGCCAAAGAGGCTGGCTCCGCCGGTATCGCCGATCGCCGGTGCGTCGCGCCCGCCCGGATAGCTATACCAGATCGGGGAGTCGAATACCGCCTTCAGGCGCGCGTTCTTGTATCCATAGAGGTCCACGCCGTCGCGCCAGAGAATCTCGGCCATGACCAGCAGACCTCGCATGGCCATGAATTGGTAACCGATCGCTCCCTCGACCCAGAGGCCGTCGTCCGTAATGGCGTTGTCGATGTGCCAGAAGACACCGCCCTGGCGCCCACGTCCGCGCGCGATGGGGAGCGGGACGACGCCTCGGAGCCTTCTTCC
>CAYLTB010000184.1:0-4891 GCA_964386675.1 uncultured Verrucomicrobiota bacterium | reverse complement strand
CCCGTAACCGTAGGACGATCTGGCGGGCCTTCCCGTGCCGTATCGCGTTCATCGCGGCCTCTCGGGCTATATAGTACAAGTGGCCGTTGATGCCGCTATCCTCGATGACCGGCGCCGTATCCGCCTCGCAACGGCAACTCAATCCGAAATCCGCCGTGATCCGCTCGGCCAAACCGCGGAGCGCATCGGCCAGGCGTCCCTCGATCGCGTCCATGGAGTCCGCCCCCTGCGCGAACTGGCGGATACGTTGCAGGCCGCGCTGAATCAACTCGCGGACTTGCCCCAACCGCTCCGCGCGGGATTGTTCGGTTCCGAGGTGGGCGGTGGACATCAGCAGGCCGGCCGCCGCGATATCCTGCGCGAGGCCGTCGTGCATTTCCCGCGCGAGGCGCCGGCGTTCCTCAATCGCCACACGGGCGATCTCGGCTTCCGCCCGCTGCTGCATGGAGCGATCGCGCAGGCTGAACATGACGGCCGGTCGGTTCATCCAACGGGTGGTCGTCGCTACAATGTTGACCGGCACGAGCGAGCCCTCGGAACACAACACCGTGCCATCCACTTCGACGCGCCCTTGAAACCCGTTTTGCAGCAGGCGTCGCTGCAGCGCGCTCGCGGTCTCGGGCGCGAGCCAATGGCGGCAACCGAGACCGATCAGCAGATGGGCGGGACGCCCCATCAAGTGTTCGGCCGCCGGATTGACATACAAAGCGCCACCCTCGGAATCGCAGATGACAATGGCATCGCCGATGTTCTCGGCCAGGCAGCGAAAATTCTCCTCGCTCTCGCGAAGGGACGTTTCGGCGCGGGCACGGGACAGGGCCAAGGCGATCTGGCGGGCCAGCGATTCCAAGGCTGCCAGGACCTCGGAAGACAACGAATTCAACGTGCGCGATGCGATGCTGAGGCAACCGATGCACCGCTGCGTATTATCCATCAGCGGAAATGAAGCGATGGCCCGCAGTCCTTCTTGGTTATAGAGGAGCCCGTCAGGCAACGCATCGCGTTCCGGCCCCGGGTTCAGAATCATCCGGCGCCCCTCTTGGAACCAGCGGCCGGCTTCCGAGTCCACGGGCACGCGAGCCACCGCGGCGACAAAACGTTCCGACACTCCCCAGTAATGCACGAGCACGAAGGCGGCTTCCGCGGCCTCGAGGATGTACAAGCCGCCGGCGTGAATTTCCTCCAGGGGCATCAACCCTTTCCCCAGGATTTCGCCCATTTCGTCCGCTCCGCCCCGCGCCAGCGCAACCGATGCGATATTCAATTGGATCTGCAATACCTCCCGGAGCAGAACCGAAGAGGTAATGTCTTCCAGAACGGCGGCGAAGACCTCGTCCCCGATGCCGAAGATCGAGGCGCGCAAGCGGCGTTGCAACGCGGGCGAAAACCACTCGTGCGTCACGGGACGGCCTTCGCGCAAGGTGTTTTCCAATTCCGCCGTCCCCAGACCCGGCAAGAACTCGTTCGGCCACTGATGCCGAATCGCCCGACCCCGAAGGGAAGCCGCGGACCGTCCCGTGAGGCGCTCCAGGGCGGGATTCAGATCCAGCAAGCGCACATCCACCAGTCGGCCGTGCCTGTCGCGGATGGCGGATCCGAGGATCGTCGGCGCGGGGGAATCCTCGAACATCCGGCGGTAGCGCGCTTCGACTGCCCGCAGCTCCGCGGCCCGCTTTCGCTGCATGCACAACAAACGCCACAGGGCGACCGCGGAGGCCAGCAGCGCCGGCACAAATAGCGCCAGAATGACGAACTGGTAGCGTCCGTGCAGCCGGTTTCTGAAGCCCCGTTGACGGATCGAACACAAAGCGACCGTAATCGATATTCTCGGCCTGGGCCGCGCTCAACAGCCCCATCGCCGACATCTCGCCGGCCATGCGCCGCCAGCGGTCCTCGTTTTGTCGTCCGATGCCGGAGGCGCGAAGGCCGATCAAGGGGCGCAACCGCTCCGCCTCGGCCAGCAACTGATCGCGGGATGCCCCCGGAGCGTACCGGACAACAATGAGATCCGCGATTTCGGCCGGATTCTCCAACGCATACCGCCAGCCGCGCAAACCGGCTTCACGAAAGGCCGACACTCGTCTCGGATGATGGCGAACCACGTCTTCGCGGGTGAACAGCACATCTCCGTACCAGGGAAACTCTTCGTCGCTGGCGCGGAATAATTGAACGCGAAATCCGTCGCGCTCCAGTCGCAGGGGCTCATCGCTGAAAAAGGCGTCACAAGCGGACACGCGGCCTTCCATCCAATCCGACAGTTCGCCGCCGAGCACCCAATGGATGTCGTTCCTGGAGACGCCCCCCTGATGAAAAATCCGGAGGATGGGCGTGAGATGCGCGGGCCGGCGAATCAGGACTTTCCGCCCGACCAAGTCGTTGAGGTTTTGAATGCCGTCATCGGGACGGGTCATCAACACGGTCGGCAACCGCTGCTGGATGGCGGCAAGCGCGACGACCGGCACGCCCCGGGCGCGGCTCAACAGCAGATCGGCTGACGCAATGCCGAAGTCCGCACTTCCGCCTTGCACGACAGCGATCGGATCCGCACTCCCCGCTTCCCTCAGGGCGACGTCCAATCCCGCGTCTCGGTAGTATCCTTTTTCGATGGCGGCATAATAACCCGCAAATTGAAAACCGTGGGCCCAAGATAATTGGAGAACGAGCCGGGAATTCGGCAAACCAACCGCGCGCACCGGGCAGACCAGCGAGCCGGCCGCCAGCAGCAGCGCATACGCTACTTTCAGACCCACGCGCCCCCTTGCGATCATATGCGCAACGCTACACATTGCGATCTTCGTCTCTTTGTCGCAGCTTGTCAAACTTTGGGTTGAACGGGGGGGCATCCCCCATGATACATACGCGGCGAATCGACGCATTCTTTCAACGGAACCGCCCCCCAGGGTCTGGAACCGGCGCAAAAGAAGGCCGTCGCGTTCCCAGGGTCATGCGGCACCGAAGAGCGGGAGAGGTTTCGGGGCGGGCGTTCCTGAACGTGCCGCAACCGGCCGCCCCAAGGGCGGCCTCTCGCCGCTGAATGGGAATCAGTCCTCGTCCGTCATTCCGGCGCCCGGATTCGCGGCGCGCAGGCGCCGGCTCAAGTCTTCATGCCAGATCTGCTCGTGACGGTCGGCGCGCCGGGCGATCCACCGCCGCAACAGCAGGTTCGTCAGAATGGCGGCCAACAATCCGGCGACGCCCAGATGGAGGATCGCCGTCGCGACCGCCGCCGATGCAGCCATCGCGATCAGCGCGCCTGCAAACCAACTGAACACCACCCAGATGGCGCGGCCGATTTTCAGATCCGCATCGCCGTAGGACATCACGCGATCCGCCATGCCCGTGGCAACCACGGCCGCGAAAGCGACATAGGTCGTCGAAACCGGCAGTCCCCGGCTCGACGCAAAAGCGATGACGCCCGCGCTGACGGACATGATCACCGATGCGCGCAAGGGGTCGAAGTGCACGCGCTTGCCGCGCGCGTCGAGCGAGGGGGGCGGCGCCAGGGGTCCCGTGACGGCCGGCCGCGGGACCAGCGCGCGCGCGATGGACCGGCACCATCGCGGGGCATACAGCGCGATATGGTCAAACTGACTGCCGGTGTTGACGGCGGCCCGCGTGACCCGCTGAGCGGACGGCGTCGTCATGCCCAGCGCCATCAGGATGCCGCAGCCGGCGAGCGCCCAGATCGGCAACGGGATGCGGCTAGCGGCCTCGGTCCCGCGGGCGGCATGCCGCCAAAGCCACCACGCGGACAATCCCGGCGACGCGCCGTTGGCCAGATCGTTCTGGCCGAAGGCAAAAGACATGCACAGCATGCCGATGACGGTCGTCGCCCGAAAAAGCGAACGCGCGGCGCGTTCGCGCGCCACCGCCATGGCCAGATGAATCGCCAGCGCAAAGCCGCCCCAGAGCGTAAGGAGCGTCAGGATGGGGCCGTAGGCATCGAGCGTGGCCGACCGCAGGGCGCGGGCGGCGGCCCAGCCTTTCAGCCCCTTGGTCAGCATGAACCACGTGAGCCACGTAAGCAGCAGGCCGGCGATCCAGGGACCGTGCAGCGCCACTACGGTCGGATCCTCGGCGCGGTCCCGGATCGCCGCGCGGAAGGCACGCTGCAGCAGGAAGGACGCCACCCCGCACAGGAAGATCGAGATCACGATCGCCGCCAATACCTCGCCGACCTTCGCCCAGCGCACCGCGTCGAGACCGGCCGCCACGGCAATCGCACCGCCCACCAGCTCGAAGACCAGCGAGGCGGTCGTGCTGACCGGCATCCCGAACGCGGAGTACGTATAGAGCAACAGCGTATCCACGATGTAGGCCGTCACGTAGACCGTCAATACGGCCGCGACCGACAGCCGGGCCGGATCGAAGATGCCGCTGCGCGCCGTTTCAATGACGGAGGTGGAGAAGGTCGCCCCGAGCACCACGGCGATACCGGCCAGCGCGACGGCGAGACGACGCTTCAGCACGCGCGCGCCGAAAACCGCGTTGACCAAGTTGGCGGCGTCATTGCGTCCCACCTCGAAGCAATCCCACACGAGCAATAGCAAGGCCAATCCGGTCGCGATTTCCAAGAAACCCATGAAATACCCCACGGAGACCGATCGCGCCGCCCCCTCGTGGGCGCGGTTTAATGGAAACCTAACACAACCCTAACCGCGATGGAAGCGCCAACCCCCAATCCTTGCCTGAAACCCCGGCGAACCCCGGCTCGAAGGGGCTTCGACGAAGCCGAAGGGCCCTCGCTTGACGCTTGCGGGCGCGGGACGTCTGATGCAACCTTGCCCTCATGCGCTCCGACATCCTCTACATCAGCACGCGCGGAGGGACGCGCCCTGCGAGCTTCCGCGCCGCCGTGCTCGAAGGGCTCGCGCCCGATGGCGGGTTGCTG
>CAYLTB010000183.1:0-4917 GCA_964386675.1 uncultured Verrucomicrobiota bacterium | reverse complement strand
ACGTACACCACGCGCTGGGTGGTCTCGGTCTCGGGTTCGATGCTCATTGGCTGTCTCCTGATTGAGTGGAGACAGCTTAGCAGATATTGCGTCTAACGCAATATATATATTGCAACCTAGCGTTGCGCTTGACGCAACAATCCGCGGCTGTGCCTGCTGCAGGCATCGGCGCATGCGCGCTTCGCCGCGGCCACCTGCGCACCGTCCCGGGGGTTCTCCGCCCGCGCGGTCGCGATGATCGTGCTGCCCGCGACCGCGGAGAACACCAGGGCGCCCATGACGTGAGCCCAGTTGATGAAGTACTGCCCGCAGTCGGACGCGACCGCGTAGCCGCCGGCTTTCTTCCAGTTCATGGCGGCCCCAAGATGGCGGCCACGTCCGCCGCGCAGCGCGCGACGCCGGCGCGGCCGCCGCCGGAGCGCACGGCTTCCAGGAAGTCGGCTTGCTCGGGGGTCGGCTTCGCGTTCGGGTCCTCGGACTTCGCCTCGATCGCGAAGAACTGCCCGTTGTCGAGCATGCCCGCATAGTCGGAATGCCCGCGCGTCCGGACCTTGCTCCCGCGCAGATAGAGCCGGTAGAACCACGACACCCGGCGTTCGCCCGCGCCGCCGTCCTCGACCTGCTGGCCGCTGTTGTAGCGGCCGAACCAGACGACCCGCGGATGCGCCTTGATCGCCGCGGCGACCTCCTCGGCCGTGCCGCCCGGGCCCAGCTCCCGACGATAGCCGGACGGCTTCGGCGTGGCGCGGGGCGCGGCCGGCGCCTTCAGGCTGGTAGACCCCAGCACCAGCCGCGGGCGGCCCGTCAGCGCGGCCAGGCCGTCGAGCTGGGCCTGATGCGCGGCGCGCTGCGCCTCAAGCGATTGGCGGCCACGCCGCGGCATGCTCACGGCGTCGGCGCCAGCGTGGCGATCTTGCGCAGCCGGTCGGCCATGTCGCGGCCCCAGGCGCGCAGCGCGTCGACGAGGTCCGCCACGTCGTCGTTGCTCACGGGGCCGGGCGGGAGGTCGGGCTCCGGATCCACGCGCGTCAGCGCCGGCGGCGGCGCCACGATGACGGGCTTCGCGACGTCGACGGTTTCAGTCCGGACGATGGCCTTTCCGCAGGCTGTCAGCGACAGCAGCAGGCACAGCAGCACGGCCCCACGCAGCAGCGCTGGGGTCTTTCGCGTACAGGGATTGGCGTTCACGGCGGTGTTGCTCCCGTTCTCGTTGGAGGGTGTCGCGGACGGCGGCCGCATCGTTGACGGCGGCATCGGCGCGAGCGCGCTGCGCGTCGGCCAGGCCGGACCATGCCGCGTTGGCGTCGCGCAGCGACTTGATCGCGGCGACGTTGTCGCGGTTGGCTTGCGACCACTGGCGCGCCTCGGCGCGCAGCGTGTGGACGGTGCCGGCGGCAGCATGCCACCGCCAGGCGCAGAAGCTGCCCAGCACGATCGCGGCCAGCGCGACGCAGCCGCGCCAGCCCAGCCACCGCAGCGCCAGCGCAAGGCCGCTCATCGCGACAGCCTCGCGTCGGTGACGAAGCGGAACACGGCGTTCCCGACGCCGAGCACCACCACCGCGGCCGGGCCGTAGGCGCCCAGCGCCTCGCGCAGGTCGCCGGTGTAGGCGATGGCCGCGGTCAGCACGACGCCGACCAAGGCGTTGAACTTCAGCGTGCGCGACTTCCACCATGCCTTGATGCGCGTGATCGCCGGCAACTGCGCCTGTATGCGCAGGCAGCACGACCGCCAGACCTCGGCATGGAACTCGGCCCACTCCGCGTCCGTGCCGGTGAACGACTTCGGCCGCGGCGGCGGCGGCGGCGGCGGATCGATGATGATGATGGTCATGGCTTCGGCGCCTCTTTCGCCTTGTGGATCAGCTCCGGCCGCAGCTCGGGGTACTGCCGGTATAGCGCGTTGAGATAGTCCTGCGTCCGGACGACGCCCGCGCGCAACTCGCGCGTGTCGTCGTTCTGCTCGCCGTCCACGGCGAGTTGCTTCTGCTGCCCGCTGAACTGCATGACCAGCGCCAGCGCCGCCATCGCGACGGCGAGCATGGATGCGATGCCGCCGGCGTTGATGTTGAAGACGTTGGTTGCGGACGAGCCGGCGCCCGATCGGCGCAGATCGTCACGCCTGTCGAGCGAGACCGTCAGACGGTCGATCGCAGCGCGCAGCGCGTGCTCGTTGTCGGGCGTCACGGCAGCGCCTTCAAGATCGACACCAGCGTGTCGATCCCCTCGCGTATGCCCTTCACTGCGAACACCAGGATCATCACCAGCGCGACGGCGCCGGCCTTCCAGAACTTCGCGGGGCGCAGCAGCGGGCTGCGTTCCAGCTCGCCGAGCCGTGCGGACAGCCTGTCGATCGACGTCGACAGGGATGCGGTCGCGGCAATCTGCTGCGACACAAGCGCGTTCTGTTCCTCTTGCGCCTTGGCGAGGTTCTCGACCTGCGCCGTCAGCTTCCCGTACTCAATGAGGTCGATTTCCCCGGCCATCCTGCGAGTCTCCAAAGCCTTCGGTCCAAAGTGCGGCTTCAGCAGTCCGGCGGCGCTTCAGGCCGCGAACTTCCTTGCCGTTGTCGTACACCCAGCGCATCATCTGCGCCGGCACTTCGCCGAACCGCTTGTCGCGCAGCGCACGGGCGATTCCAGTCGGTGTCTTGTTTTTCAGGTTGATCAGCGCTTGCGACCCCAGGTTGAACACGAAGTCGCATAGCGCATCGTAGGCGAGTTGCGGAAGCTCGTTGATCACGTCCGCATCGACGTGGCGCGCGATCGTTTCGGTGGCCTCGCGCATGTCCGCCTGCAGCGCTTCGTCGGCCTGCGCGCGCGTCCACACCATCCCCATGCGCACGCCGGCGGTGTGCCCGTAGCCGATGGTCGGAACTCCGCCGCCGTCGAGGTACGCGGCCAGGCGCAGCGACTCGAACTCGCGGGTGAGCGCGAACGCGCGTTCGCTGGCGGCGCGCGGGGTCATGCGTCGGCCGCCACCTTGCGGCCATGCACGAGGTCGGCGGCCGTGAGCCGCTTTCGGTGGGTCCTCGCGATTTCGATCAGGCGCGCATGGTGGCGCGCCGGGACGATGCCGCCGGAGCCTTTCGGCTTCGGCTGGGCCCAGCGCCAGACGGTCGACTGGTCGATTTCCAGCTCGCGCGCGGCGAGCGTCTGCCCCAGCACCTTGAGGACGACTTGTCCGGGCGTCAGGGTCGCAGCAGTGTCGGTCATTCGGGCGGGCTCCAGGTCCAGGGCGGAGATACCAAACCCCCGCGGCGCGTGCAATACCGGCGGGGATTGGCATCGACCGGGATTCTAACCCACTATTGCATCCGGCGCAATTATGCGAACGGCAGTTCCTCGATCGTGAACGCCGTCCCCGCGTCGAGCTGAACCGTGTGCGCGCCGTTGCCCGTGGTGTTCCCGAAACGGAACTCCATCGTGCCCGAGGTCGTGCAGGCGAACACGAACTCGACGTCGAACACGACGGAGTCGTTGTTGACCGCCGGCGTGTAGTCGAAGCCGGCCTCGGCGGAGCCGTTCGAGCCGTTCGAGGACGTCAGCCGCCACACCTTCATCGCCGTGTCGGACTGGTCGCGGTACATCGCCCGGCCCAGCGTCGAGCCCGCCAGGCCGCTGGCACTGTACTGCCGGACGCGGAACCCGTAGCTGCCGGCCGCGGTTTTCTGCGCGCTGCCGAGGATCTTGACGCGGTATTTCTTGCCTGCGGTGAGCGCGGCGGACCACACGGCCAGGCCGATGCCGGGAAGCCCGTTCGACAGGTTGGTGCCGGACATGACGTAACCGGCCACCAGCGGCGCCGTGCCGCCGATCATCGACAACACCTGCGTGTAGGGCACGGCATCGTTGAGGTCGAGCGCCGTCGACACGCGCCGGATGCGGCGGTTCTGCGCGTCGTAGTTGAAGCCGGACGACGGATCGTCCGAAGCCGCGCCCAGTGCGCGGGCGATGAGGTCGCGAAGCTGCTGCAGGATCATGGTTGCTTTGTCCAGTGCCATTTCGTGGGTTTCCGCGGGGAACGCATCGTTCTCGACATAGTCGACTTCCTGCGTCAGCGGGACGTTAAGCGTGAACGACAGGTACTTCCCCGTCGCTTTCGCCGGGGTGACGCGGACCACGGTCGTGTCGCCGCCGTAGGAGGTCACCGTGTAATCGGAGTCGAGCACCAGCGTGGAGACAACCGCCGGCGACACCGTCGTGTCGCGGAGCTGCACCTGCAGGTGGGACTTGCTCAAGATGCGGAACGGCACCGTGAAGTCCACGGTTACGCCGTTGCACGCCTGTTCGTCGCGGGCAATCTGACTGGTCACGGTCATGGCGGTTACTCGGCTGCGATGTTCTGAAGGTTCACCGGCTTGACCTCGGCGGGCGACTCGCCCGGGGCCCACCAGTACGTGGTTCCGTAATTCTGGAATGACCGCTGCTGCTGCCGCGCCAGGAATCCGGGGGAAAAATACTCTTGGAGCTGCTGGAAAATCACCCTGTCGGTGACGGCCTTCGTGTACCACAGGTTCGCGCCGGGCGTCATCCCGCGGGCGAATTTCAGCGCCTCCGCGCCAAAGTCCGTTTCCTCGCCCTTGATCGACTGCACGATGTTGCCGCGCACGAGGTCGTCGACATCCTCGACAAGGCCCAGCGTCGGACCGCCAACCGCGCCGATGAGCGTCCGCCCGTAGCTGGTCGAATCGGCGAACAGGAAGTCGCCGTAGATGCCGAGCGACCCGCCCTTCAGGAAGGCGGCCAGCCAGTTGCGCGGGCCGTACTGCGATGCCGGGTTCAGCGTGCGAGGATCGCGCCCCGAAATGATGTCGTTGATTTCCATCGAGACGGCGCCCATAAGCGTCGTCGCCGCGATGAACGTGCCGAGATAGCCGACCTTCCCGCCGAGCCCGTCATACATCGAAAGGCCGCGT
>CAYLTB010000182.1:1426-4946 GCA_964386675.1 uncultured Verrucomicrobiota bacterium | reverse complement strand
CGAACCGCGCCCACGCCAGCCGCGCCTCATCCGGCGGACCGCCGTCGCGGAAACCGAAGCCATGCGCCTCGGGCGGGCGCCGCGACAGGATCGCCACGCCGTTGTACGACTTCTCACCGCGATAGAGCGCATGCCAGCCGGCGGCTCGCAGCGGCGCGATCGGGAAGGCGTCGTCGGGCGTCTTGGTCTCCTGCACGCAGAGAACGTCGGGCCGGTGCCGCTCCGACCAGGCGAGGATCGTATCGAGCCGCGACCGAATCGAGTTGGCGTTGAACGTCGCGATCAGCACGGCATCAGCCTAGGGCAACGCGGTGCGGCGGTCAATCGGGGCCAGCGCATCCTGCCGGCGGTCGGGTGCCACTTCCCAACCTCAATCGTCATCCGGCGTGCCTTCGGCCCGAAGTTCGGCCGCGGTGTCGCCGTCGAGAAACGCAAGGGCCGATGCGACAAAACCAAAACCAATGTTCGGCAACCAATGCTCGCAAATCTCGATGACCACGGCATCACGCTCTAGCAGCTCGCGCCGCCAATCGAACCGGCTGCCGTCGAGCGGTTCATCCCCGCCGCCGGGATACGTGAAACGCCGTCGAAAATAATAGAAGGTGTCGCGCGCGCGGTAGTATTCCATGCGGTCGAGCACGTGCGTCAGTGTGTGTACGAAGCTATCGCCGATGAACAGGATGTTCGGTCGGTGGGCCTCACCGCCGCCCTCGCGCGCAAAGCTCGGGTGCACCTGCGGCCCGGCAATGGCCTCGGTGCGCCAGATGTTCAGCAACTGGCCGAGGTCGTTATCCGTCCCCTCGGGCGTGCGGTCTACCGTAACGGCAACCGGACGGATGACCGGAAAATCGCGGCCGCTCTGCCGGCGCAGTTCGACCGTAAGTTCCTCCACGACGTACCCCGCGGCGAGATAGTTCCAGTGCGTTCCGGTGCGCGGGAAGAGCGGATGCGGCTGTTCCTGCTTCCGGCGAGCGAGCAACTCCATTCCATCCACGGTGTGCACTCCGGCCACGCGTAGCAGCGGAAGAATCTGCTCGTACTCGCCGGGGCCGCGGGTTTTAGGCGGCGGAAGCAGTTCGGGCAAGACGAATTCAGGGTAAAGCGTAGGCTTGGTCGGCGCGAGTATGACGCAAAATGCGATGCCGCGGGCGGCGAGGGCATCCTGCAATCGGCGAAGGTCCGCGACGATCCTGGACCGCTGCTCCGGCGTGGAGCGCGCCGGCCTACCATAACGCTGCACTTGATTTCGATCGTAAAGCCAACCGTCGCGCCCGATAACGATCTGGGTGCCGCCCCGGGCATGAGTTTCACCGAAGAGGGTATATCGAAACTCATTGAACGTCTTGACGAGGTATCCGCGCAATCCGATACGCCGCGCCAGGCGACGCTCGAAGTCGCGCTGAAAATCGCCCGTCCACCACCCCCTCCATGTGAATTGTGCAGGACGGCCCGGACGCTCCACTCCATAGAGCCGTACGGCCGGAAAGACATGACACTGCTGTTCGATCAACGGCAGCCATAGCAGCAGCAGAAACAGCGCAGCCCAAACCCGGCAGAGGGTCTTCATACGGCTAAAACCGGTAATAGATGAAGGGATTGAAACCGCTGACCGCCAGGGCGCCGGCGGAGAGGATCAGCAGGACGACGCAGACCGCGAAGCACAGCGAGATGCCGGTGGGGCCTGCATCGAACGCCACCGCACGCGTAAAGACCGCACGGAGGCGAGGCCCGACGAGGCCGGGCATCACGGACGCCAATGCGGCAACGGCGAGCGCCGCGATCGTCCGTGCGTTGGCCAGATGGGCCGGGAGGGTTGCGGCGGACGCCCCTGCCGCGCCGGCGCCGAACAAGGCGCGCAGGTAGCCGAACGCGTGCGGCAGCGTCTCGCTGCGGAAGAACACCCAACCGACCGTCACCAGCGCAAAATTCAGGGGAACCGCGAACCCCGCGGGCATCCGGCCCCAACGGGTCCGCTGCAGCAGCTTGTCAAGGCTCAGGAACAGGCCATGGAAGGCGCCCCAGACAACGAAGGTCCAGTCGGCCCCGTGCCAGAAGCCGGAGAGCAGGAACACGATCCAGAGGTTCAAATAAGTGCGCGCCGGCCGCACGCGATTCCCGCCCAGCGGCACATAGAGATAGTCCCGCATGAAATTCGACAGCGAGATGTGCCAGCGACGCCAGAATTCAGTAAAGCTCCGCGCGAGATAGGGGAAGCGAAAGTTTTCCAAGTATTCGAGGCCGAGCATGCGGCCCAGTCCGATGGCCATGTCGGAATAGCCGGCGAAGTCGAAATAAATCTGAAAAGCGTAACATACGGCACCGTACGCGGCCATGGAGGTCGAGAGTGTGGCCGGATCCAAACCGAAGGCAAATTCGGCGACCTCGCCCAGCGGATTCGCAATCAGAACCTTGCGGGCGAGACCAACGCAAAACCGCATCACGCCCGAAAGGAACCGCTCCGCGGTGTGGTCGCGGCGCTCGAGCTGCGCGGCAACGTCGTGATAGCGTGCGATGGGGCCCGCGATCAGTTGCGGGAAGAGCGACACATACAGCAGGTAATCGAGAAAGTTGCGCGCCGGCCGGGCCGTCCCCCGGTTCAGGTCCATGAGGTAGGTGATCTTCTGAAAGGTGAAGAAGGAGATGCCGATGGGCAACTCGATGGAGGCCCAAGCCATCGGCCGCGCGCCCAACGCCGCCAACAGCGCGTTGATCTGCGCGACGGCGAAATTCGCGTATTTGAACCAGGCCAGCAATCCCAGATTCAGAGCGACCCCGAGGATCAGCCACCCGCGGCGCGCGCGGGGCGGCGCATAGGGCCGGACGATGCGGCAGCCGATCTTGTAGTCGGCCAGACACGAAAACGGAAGCAGGAGCGCCACTTGCGGGGCGCCCCAGGCATAGAAGAAAAGGCTGGCCGCCAGCGCCACGGCGTTCCGCAGGCGCGCCGGCGCCAGGTAATACGCGGCCAGCGTGATCGGAAGGAAATAGAATAGGAAAACGAGTGAGCTGAATACCATGGCCGATCAGGGTGCAGCGTAGCCGTAACGGTGCGACGGGTAAACGCTAATGCGGTGATCCGGCTGACGTCGTCGGCGTCCGAGCGCGCTCCCACGGGGGGCGTTCCGACTAGCCGGCGGCGCCGGCAACCATGCCGTTGAACAGCATCCGCGCCGCCGCCGCGAGCAGCAACAACGCGGCGATCCAAAGCGCGTCCGCCGCCAGCCGCCGCCGTTCGAAGCGCGCGACGGCAATGACCGTCACGGCCAACGCCATCAGTCCCGAGGCGCCAAAGATCGAGACGAGCAGGCCGGCCAGGCTGGCCGCCAGCATCTGGGCCGCGGTGGCGCCCTCGACGCCAAACCAGGAAACCGCGTTGCGCGCGACCAGCGCGAGGAAGGCCGCAGCAACCAGACCGGCGCCGGTGAGCCACGGGCCGCCGGCCTCGCGCCCGCGACGCACCGCGACGACCACGCCCGCCGCCAGCAGCAGGAGGAACAGGACCGGCGCCGCGATGCCGATG
>CAYLTB010000182.1:0-1416 GCA_964386675.1 uncultured Verrucomicrobiota bacterium | reverse complement strand
TGGCAAGGTGGTCTACTACCTGCTCTACAATCCGCCGATGATGCCCTGCCGCATGAACACTTCCAACAGCGTCATGTCGCTCCTCCTGAACAACGGCTTATCCGTCCCCAAACGTCCGGTCGCCAGGGTCTTTACGAACGCACAGACCGCGGAAAAAGAAGTGCGGAACGGCAACGCCGTGTTGCCGCCCACCCCGCTTATTCCACGATCCGCTCGAAACTGCCGACGGTGGGATCCGGATCGCCCCGAATGCGGGCGCAGTAGAGCGCGCGCGGCGTCTCCTTCTCGCTGAACACGGCGCGGGCGAGGCCGACGAGTTCCTCGTCCGTGTTGAACTTCCAGAAGCCCTCGCGGAAATAGCGCGCGATGACCTTGCGGCGCTGCTGCATGAGCACAATCGCTTCGTCAATCGTAATACCCTCGCGAGCGGCGACGACGATGGCGGAAAGGTTGCCGCTGCGGCCGCTGCCGCCGCCGCAGTGGATCAGGGTCGGCGCATGGTCGCGGATCATCATCGCGGCCTCGATCACCGCCATTCGCGCAAAGCTTGCGCACAACGTCTGGCCGGCCCCGCGCTCCGGCGGACCGAAGTACCCGTCCCAGAAACCGATATGCCGGAAGGCGATCGTCTTGGGCAGGTGCGCCACGTACTCGAAGCACTCGCGGCCGGCAACCGAAATGACGTTGACGATGCCGTGAATGCCGGCAGCCTCGAGTTCCGGCACGTGTTCCGGCCGGGGAAAGGCGCCGACCGCCAGGTAGGGTGTGACGAAATGTCCGTTATAGGTCGGAAACGTCGGCAAATCGCTCATGCGCTGATCCTGTGTAAGAGTACCGCCGCCTGTGCCCGGCCCAAGATGCCCGCTGCCGCCGCATCTGTCAGCTGAAAAACATCCTCCGGTGCGTCGCCCCCTTCGGCGACAGGGAGACGATCTGCCGACAGGCGCGCCATGCAGGCGCCACAGCGGCACGGCCGGCAGGCCTCGCCAATGAATCCACGCACAACATGCCCCCGTCACTTTCGACAGGCCCGGGATTCCATGAATATTCAGACTTTAGGACTTAACGCGCTTCTCGTTCTTCGCTGCCATTGCCTGCCGTATGGCTTCTTGATCCGTACGCTTTTCGCAAGGGGAGGCTGACGCCATGGACTCAGGACGGAGATGGCGGGCCATGGCGATGGCGCTGGTCGGCGCGGGGCGATTGCTCGCCTAAGGGAAGTTAAGGGTCACGTAAGGGAAGTTAAGGGTCACGTCTCGACAATCTACATTTAAGACAGACCGGCCTCGACGCGTTTGTGCCGTGCGGGGGTCCGCGCCAGAGATTTCTCGAAGTGGCGGACGGCCTGACCAACGGTTTTGTACGCCCCCGCCCCCAGCGCCGCGCCACTCTCCCGTAATGTACGACCGCGCGATG
>CAYLTB010000181.1:0-4991 GCA_964386675.1 uncultured Verrucomicrobiota bacterium | reverse complement strand
CGGATCAGGCCATACGTGAACGCGCCGGCGTCTATTCCGAGCACGAACATCCACGGCTCCGACGATGCCAGGGCGATCCAGCCGACGGCCATGACGTTGGCCTTGCCCGCCGGGCCGCACGCGACCACGAGCGCCACAGACTCCGGGTATTTGCGTTTCAACGCCTCTTCCGCCGTCGCCCGTTTTTGCATGGTTTCTCCCTCCGGTCTACCATCCTACCGAACCGCCGGCGCCGGCGCGAGCCGTTGCGAACGGCGATTGACAGCCGCCGGGAGCGGGAGCACCCTCGTTCGACAAGCTGGCGCGAGTACGCGAATGGAGGAATGGACATGACCGTCAAGGCAATCGGCTGGTGGGCGGTGACTGCGGGGAGTTTGCTGTGTACTGCGGGTGTCTGCGGCGCCCCCGCAGGTGCACATCCCTGGAGCCGGTGGCCGCATCTGCCGCAGGGTGCGGATTTCTTCCCCTTCGGCGTCTGGGCGCAGAACCCCGCCGACGCTCCGGCCTACCGCGCGCTGGGAGTGGATTTCTACTACGGTCTGCACGGCGGCCCGACGGAGGCGCAAGTGGCGGTATTGCGCAAGCATAACATGCCGTTCGTCGCGATGTTCAACGACTACGCGCGGCAACACCTGCTGCAGGAACCGCTGGCCTGGGGATGGATGCACCGGGATGAACCCGACCTCGCGCATGTGTATCCGAGGAGCTTGCTGACCGGGCCGAACGGCAAGCAAATCATTCGGGAGCACTGGCCGGAGGTGTACCAGAAACTCGACCTCGACAACAACGAGTACAACGGCTGGGGCATGGGCGCGCACCCGGTCATCGACATTCAGGCGGATTACCGCAGGATCCGTGAGGCGGATCCGACCCGTCCGGTATTCCTGCAGCTTTCGCATGCCGTGGCGTTCGAAGGAGTGAAGAAGGGACGCGGGGACCACAGCGGCAATGTCGAGGTGTATCCCGGCTACATGGCCGGATCCGACATCGTCAGCTTCGATATCTACCCGGTCGCGGAAGGCCTCGGAAAAGAACTCTGGCGCGTTCCCAAAGGGCTGGACCAACTTCGGGCCTGGGGTTCCGGGGAGCGACCGCTCATGGCCATCATCGAAGCGGGATTCGGCGAGACGTTCGCGAACAAGCACCAGCAGCGCGCTCAGGTTTGGATGGCCATCAATCACGGCGCCACCGGCATCACGTGGTTCTGCCACCGCTGGACCCAGGTGGACGGGCAGCGGAAGCTTTTCAGCACGCGTATGCCGCTGACCGACCCGCGCGTCGGCGCCGCCGTGCGGGACATCGCCGCGGAGGTGAAGGCGCTCGCCGCAGTGATCAACACGCCCGCGCTCCAGGGCCGCGTGCGTGCGGAAGGCCTGGAGTTGGACCTGGCGGCGCGGCAGACCGACGACGCAGTGTACGTCTTCGCCGTGGAACGGGGCGGCGCTGGGGGCGAGGCGACCCTCTTCGTTGAGGGCCTCGGCGGCGTGGACGTGGAGGTCATCGGCGAAAACCGCATACTGCGCGCGGAAGGCAGCCGCTTTCAGGATCGGTTCACGCCCTGGGAAGTCCACCTGTACCGGGCGCGGACGAACGCACCCTGAGCCCGCCCGCAATGCTCCGGCGACGGGACGGCCGTCGCGGTTTCAGTCTGCGCCATAGTGCCGCAGCACCTTGCGGACCCCCGCCGCTGTCTCGTCAGCGTCCTGCTGCGTGAAGAAGGGACTGACCGGGAAGGACAGGACCGTCTCCGCAACGCGTTCGGCAACCGGACACAAACCCGGCGCGTAGGGCCGATCGCGCAGAAAGGCAGCCGGTGCCGTCCGCCCCTCGGGATAAAGCCGTTTTCCCCGAAGCGCAGTCGTGCCGTACAGGGTCCCTGCCGGCGAGAGCGCCGCCCATACCGGGATGCCTTCGGCCGCCAGGGCTTTTACAATCGTCGCGCGATCGGCGTTCAGCCGCTCCAGCTCCAGGCAACCGAGTACGAACCACCAGGCACACCGGGCGCCGGACCGCGGACGCAGCGGCCGGAAACCCGGCAATGCCTCCAGCGTCGCAGCCAGTCGCTCCGCGTAGACGGCGCGGCGCCGGATCTGCTCCTCCAACGCGCGGATCTGTACTTCCAGCACCGCGGCCGACAGTTCGGACATGCGGTAGTTGAAACCCAGGAATTTGACGTCCGTCCGGCCGCGGACCTGGTCGCGCTCGTAGGCCTTGTCAATAAACCGCCGACCGATCCCCTCCATCCGTTCGTCGCGCAGGACCACGAATCCACCCTCTCCACAGGAGACGTGCTTGGAATCGTTCGCGGAAAACGTGCCGATGTCGCCAAAGGTACCCACCGGCCGGCTGTCGAGCAGCGCCAGCGGCGACTGCGCGCAATCCTCTATCACCCGGACGCCTCGTGCCTCGGCCAGCGCAACGATCTCCTTTACGTGCGCCGGATAACCGGCATGGTGCACGAGCAGGATGGCGCGGGTGCGTTCGGTGAACGCCCGGGCGACGCAGGACGGATCCAGGCTGAGCGTGTCGGGATGGACATCGGCGAAGACAGGTACAGCCCCCACCGCCAGCACGCCACAGATCGAGCCCCAGTCGGTGCTGGGGTTCAGTATGACCTCGTCGCCCGGTTCGACGCCGCACGCGACGACCGCCAGGTGGAGCGCCGCGGTTCCGCTGGAGCAGGCAATGGCCAGCGGCGCGTCCCAGAGCTCGCGAATCGTCCGCTCGAGGGACACCACGCGGGTGCCGCCCTGCTTCATCCACAGCTTCTGCGACCGAATCACGGCGGCAGCCGCATCCTCCTCCGCCTCTCCAAACCGCTGCCCCGTCCCATACGGTGTCTTCTTGGCTGGCGCCCCACCGAACAGCGCGAGCGTTTCGTTCATGGCATCTTCCTTCACGGCCGGATCCTCATGACGTGCAGCTTACTCCCGCCGTTCTGCTGTGCGAGTGCAAATACGCCACGAAACGGGCTGGCGGAAGCCCCCGTTGCGCATTAGCATGACGCGCCGGAAGATCGAAATCTGATGTGTATCCGGAGGGTGCCGCGATGAATAGCAAGGACGAACGCCGTCGCCTTTACGCACTGCTGGGGGATCTGCCGCCGCGCCGGCGCAGAATCTCTGCCCGCCTGGTCGGGACGGAGGCACGGGACGATTACCTGCTAGAAAAGCTGGTGCTCGAGTTCAATGGTTTGGAGCCGGTGCCGGCCTACTTCGTCCGACCCGCGGAGGGCCGCGGCCCGTTTCCCGTCGTGATCTATAACCATGCGCATGGCGGCGACTACGCCCTTGGAAAAGAAGAATTGCTCCGGGGCCGCGCGGCGCTGCAGTCACCACCGCCGGCCGCGGCGCTGACGGCCGCCGGCTATGCGGCGCTCTGTATAGACGCGTGGGCATTCGGCGAGCGCCGCGGCCGGACCGAGTCGGAGATTTTCAAGGAGATGCTGTGGCGCGGCCGTGTGATGTGGGGAATGATGGTCTACGATTCGCTGCGCGCAGTGGATTACCTGAGCAGCCGCCGCGATGTGGACCGCCGCCGCATCGGCACGATGGGCATCTCGATGGGCAGCACCATGGCCTGGTGGCTCGCGGCCCTCGACGTGCGGGTAAAGGTGTGCGTGGACCTCTGTTGCCTTACAGATTTCGACGAGATCATCCGGACCGGAGGGCTGGATGCGCATGGAATCTACTACTATGTGCCGCGACTGCTCACGGAATTCTCCACGAGCCGCATCAACGCGCTGATCGCGCCGCGTCCGCACCTGTCGCTGGCCGGCATCCACGACCGGCTGACGCCGCCCGAGGGACTGGATCGAATTGACCGCGACCTGCGGAAGGCCTACGCCCGCGCGGGCACGCCGGAAGCCTGGCGCCTGAGCCGGCACGCGACCGGCCACCTCGAGACCGCCGCGATGCGGCGCGAGGCGCTGGATTTTCTGGCACGGTGGCTCTGACGCATGACCGTCCGCAGGGTCAACGCTGCCGGTCACTCGGCCGCAGGCGTAGACGCGTTGGGCGATGGGAAAGTTGCCGGCGCCTCGGCCGGATTCGCGGGCGCGATCTCGAGCTCGCGCTCTTTCCCATCCATCACGGTAATAAAACGGCCATTCTCGATTCTCAGAAAGGCCGCCGGGCCGCGCAGGTAGCCGCGCGACATGCCCACGTCAATCAGAATCACGCCGCCGCCTGTGCGAGCGCGGATTTCCTGCGCGGGCGCGACCGTGTGGCCGATGACGATATGCCGTGCCCCATGCGTTCGCCGCACGATTTCCAGCACCTCGCGGACGGCCTCCTCATCCTCGACCGCCAGGCCGCGATACCAAAGCGGACCCGACGGATCGTCCGCCGCGCCCCCCTCCCCCCCCCAGCGCCCGGACAACGCGCTCATTGATTTCCTTCAGCGGCAACCCGGCATAATCGGGGGAAAGCCCCCCATGGACAAACAGGATGTCGTTGATCTGGATCACGGCATTGCGCCCGCGCAGCCAGCGTCCGTAGACGCCATCGGGCTTCATCGCCGCCTGAAGCTCTTTCCCACCGCCAAAACCCTCGATGTCCTCCGGCCGGAGATAACCGTAGTAGCCGGCCAGGACCATCGCCTCGTGGTTTCCAAGCAGCACATGCACGCGCCCGCCCGCCTTCTCCGCTTGCGGCTCGAGGGCCATCAACAGGTCGAGCGCCTTGCGGGATTCGGTTCCGCGCCCGAAAATATCGCCCGTCTGCACGAGGTGGGTCTTGCCGCCGATCCACTGATTGCGCTCGTCCACTATCTGCGCGTCGCGCAAACATCGAGCCAGTTGCTCATAATCGCCGTGGATATCGCCGACGGCCACAATGCGTTCGACATCTTTCCAGGCGAAACTCCTTTCCAGCGAAAATACCGCCGACGCATGAACCCAAGACGCCACCAGGATGAAGCCGAACAGGAAAGCGCATGACCTTCCCCCCATAAACGGGAGCATTTTCAAAGAGAGTTCTCCGGGGTAGAAA
>CAYLTB010000180.1:0-4991 GCA_964386675.1 uncultured Verrucomicrobiota bacterium | reverse complement strand
CCTGCCGACCTCAGACTAACACACCCCCTGGCTCAGAAAAGCGAGGTCACGTCAGGAGCGCGCGGCGGCGCACTGCGCGTCGAATGCCGGGTGCGCAACAACAGCACCGATACGGTCGCGGTGCGGGTCCGCCCCCGTCTGGTCGGCGGGTCGGCGAGCGCGCGGCGGCCGATGGAATTTGCCGCACTGTCGCCCTGGACCGCCGTTGCGCGGAGATTCGATTGGCGGCCGCCGGAGGGCGCGGCGCGCATCGAGGGCGAGTGCGAAATCGAAACCGCCGGCACGGCGAGCCGCGCGCCCCAGCGCGCGCCGTTCTTCCTAGTGCCGCGCGAAGGCGCGCGCGCGCACGTGATTGCGGGCGAACCGGCCCTGTTTGGCGGCGATGCGGCGGCGGCGACCGCCTGCACCCTGGAAGTCCGGTTATCCCACGACGGCGAATGCCTTGAGACGGTCGTCCGTGCCCGGGCGCCGCTGGCGTCGCCGACGGCGGCGGGGCCGGAACAGGGCACGCGCCTGGTGATCGCCGCGGATGGCCGCCCCGCGCGCCGCGCGGCGCCGGACACCCTGGAGACCGGCGTTGTGCGCCTCGTGTTGCGCCCCTCGGAGACCGGTGTCTGGGCGTCACCAGAAGTCATGGAAGGAATCGAAGCGGCCTACCGCGCCCTCCCGGACGGCGGCGAGTGGCGCGTGCGACTGCCGTTCGCCGGTTGGTGTGTCGCGCGGCGCGGACCGCCCGGCGAGATCGGCCTCGAAATCGCCATGATTCTGGCGAACGAGGGCGGCGACGAGCGCGGCCGCGTCGCATTCAGCGGCCGCCGCCATGGCGACCGCCATCCGCACCAGTTCCCGCCCGCCTTCCTCTTGCGCTGACGCCCGCCGCGAGCCGCGCCGGCCGTTTCAGACAGGGGTGTTCCCGAGGTCCATCGCGTGCGCCAGACTCCGGATCCTGCGGGCACATTCCGCTTGTGTTTGAGGTTTGGTTTGTTCATTCTATTTTGAACTTCGGCCGACGGTGAATTCCGGCCGGAGACGCCATGAACCGGATTGCAGAACATCGGATTGGCGACGACGTTTCCGGAGCGCCGGGCCGACGGCCATCCGCGATGACCGGGCCGGCGGCGGACGATCCGGCGTTCACGGCGCTGGAGCGCGAGATTGTGGCGTTGTTCGTCCGGGTCGCCGACCTGCTGGGACTGCCGCGCTCCGTCGGGGAACTGTATGGCGCGCTCTTTATCTCGCCGCGACCGCTCCATATGGACGCGGTGCGGGCCCGCCTGGACCTGAGCAAAGGCGCGACGAGCCAGGGCCTGCGCCTGCTGCGGCAGTTCGGCGCCGTGCGTGTCGTCGCGCAACCCGGCGACCGGCGGGACCACTACGTGGCGGAGACGGAGTTGCGCCACCTGGCCGGCGGCTTTCTCCGCGAACAGGTCCAGCCGCACCTGCGCAGCGGCGCCGAACGGGTTGGCGCCATCGAAAAGTTGTTGCAGGAGCTTCCGGCCGCTGATCGTGCGGTGTTGGCCGAGCGCGTGCGGCGGCTGAAGCGGTGGCGGGGCCGCGCGGAGCGGATGCTGCCGGTGCTGTTGAAGTTGATCCGAGCGTGATCGGATCGCGTGAAAAGGCAATTCGAGCTAAGGCCCGGGGCCGGAAATCGGACCTGCGACCAAGGGCGGTAGCCTGCCCAAAGGATGACGGATCTCAGATTCGTGACGTCGGGTGTGGAGCCGTTCTCTGATCCTGGGATTTCGGGCCCGCCCCCATTCGGGGTATTGTGCGCAACAGGCGGCACGCAGTAACCATCGAACCTTCCATTTGCCATGCCTGACCTGGACGCGATTTTCGATGTGGTATCGAGGCGGTTGCCTGCCGTCGGCGTGGAATGCCTGGCCTGGCTGTCCATGGACGCCTACGCGGATTTCTTCGAACGGGCGTGCAGTGAACGGAATGCTGCGTGGACAGCGGGTCAGAAAGCGATCGAAAAGAGAGTACGCGCATCCTTCACTGGGACGGGATCTCACCGTGCCACGCCGCCTGCGCGGTCGGAAGGTCGGTCCGTGGCAGTAAACCTTTGGCCCGAGGCTGATCCTCGCAAATGACGAGTGCCCAGATGTCACGCGTTGCCGTCATCTTCGGCACCCGGCCGGAGGCCATCAAGCTCGCGCCGGTCATCCTGGCGCTGCGGCGTCAGGCCGGAGTGGATTGCCGCGTCTGCGTGACCGCGCAGCATCGGCAGATGCTCGACCAGGTACTCGAGGTGTTCGGGTTGCGGCCGGATTGCGATCTCGACTTGATGCGGGCGGACCAGTCGCTGGCGGATTTCTCCGCGCGGGCGCTGGCGGCGCTGGACGCCTATTTCGAGCGCGACCCGCCCGACGCCGTGCTGGTACAGGGCGACACGACAACTGTCTTCTGCGCCGCGTTGGCGGCCTTCTATCGTCGGATCCCCGTCGGGCATGTCGAGGCCGGTCTGCGCACGGGCGACCTCTATGCGCCCTGGCCGGAGGAGGCGAACCGCGTGCTGACCACGCGTCTGGCGGCGTTGCACTTTGCTCCGACCGAGGCCAGCCGCCGGAATCTGCTCGCCGAGGGCGTGCCTGCCGATCGCGTCGTGGTCACGGGCAACACGGTCATTGACGCCCTGCTGTTTGCGCGGGATGTCGTTCGCCGTGCGCCGCCGGCGATTCCGGAGCTGCCGGCGGAGATGCAGCCGGGCACGACCGTCGGTCAACCGCCGATGGTGCTCATCACGGGCCACCGCCGCGAGAATTTCGGCGAGGGATTCCAGCGCATCTGCCGCGCGATCGCGCGGCTCGCCGCGGCATTCCCGGAAACGCAGTTTGTGTATCCGGTGCACCTGAATCCGAACGTGCGCCGGCCGGTCTTCGATCTACTGGCCGGCCGCGGGAATGTGCGGCTGATCGAGCCGCTGCCCTATCTCGCCTTTGTCGGATTGATGGATCGGTCGAGCCTGATCCTGACGGACTCAGGCGGCATCCAGGAGGAGGCGCCCAGCCTCGGCAAGCCCGTGCTGGTGATGCGCGAAAAGACGGAGCGCGCGGAAGGGGTTGAGGCCGGTGTCGTGCGATTGGTCGGCACCGACGAGGACCGTATCGTGGATTCCGTGACCGAGTCGCTGCAGGGCCGGGGCATATCCAACCCGGGCGGATTGAATCCCTACGGCGATGGCCGGGCCGCCGAACGGATTGTCGCGCGCATGATCGAATACCTTGGAGAACGCACAAGCCCGGGAGGCCCGGCATGAAATGGCTCAACAGGATTCCGGCGTTGGCCGCCCTCGCGGTTCTAGCGGCGGGTCGCATTACGGCGCAGGAGCCGTTCGACGAGCGGTCGAGTCCGGCGGCTCCCGTCCCGTCCACGGAACCGGAGGAATTGTTGCGGCTCCGTTCTCAACTGGAGGAGCGCCGCGCCGCCGTGCTGCGGCCGATCGAAGAGCGGCATCGGATACAGGTGCGGAATGTCTATGACACGCTGCTGCGCGGCAATCGTCCGCGCGATGCGCTGGCGGTCCAACGCTATCTGGATGCCCTGGAGCGGGGCGAGACCCCGCCGGCGCCGACGGATGCCGACCCCCGGGAATTACAGGCCGTCCGCACGGACTTCGCCACGCAGTCCGCCAACGCGGTGCGTCCCCTCGAAGCCTCCTACCGGTTTCAACTGGACGAATTGCAGCGGCGGCTCACCAGTTCGGGCGATCTCGCCGGCGCCGGGGCGGTGCTGCGGGAGATGGACCGGATTACGCCGGCCGCGACCGCCCCGACCCCGCGCTTCGACTGGCGCAAGGAGCGGAGCGGCGTCACCTACACGTATTCCTCCGAAGATTTCGCGAGGGGTACCTGGGAATACGCGGACACCGATCGCAAGAAATTGCTCGACGGCCGGGTTCACAAAGCGGTCTCGGGTGACAGCGTCGGCTGGCGGGGCCGCGATTCGGTCTCGATTCAGGTGGTGTTCGCGCAGCCGGTGATGCCCAAGAGCGTCCGCGTTGCGGTATTACACGCGCCGACCGGCGCGGTGCTGGTGCCCCGGACCATCGTGGTGCGCGAGGGCGGTCCCCAGCGCCGCGGCGCCCGACTGGGACAGTTACGCGAAGTACCGCCGGCGAACGACTGGGTGGAGGTGCCGCTCGAGATGAAAGCGCCGTCGCAGCATTTCTGGATCGAACTGACCGCCGGGGCTGCCGACGCCTATCTGCTGATCGAGGAGATTGAGTTCCGGTAAGCATGACGCCCCAGTTCGTCAAGAGTGCGGTGTCCGTCGCGGCACTGCGGTTCCCCCCCCTCAGTCGCGGATTGGCCGTTGCCAACGGGTGGAAATATTCGGCTGGCCGGATTCTTCGCCCCGGAGTCCATCGAGATGCCGTTGCCGTTGCCGGGCTGCTCCGCGATCGGGACGAGGGGGGGGAATACGGAAGGCATCCGCCAGGCGAAGGCGGCGGCGCTGGCAACCGTGCTGTCGGAAGCGCTGCGGAAGGTCCCGCATTACCGCGCCACCGTCGGCATCCGCCCCGGCGAGATCACGCCGGAGAACGCCGCGCAGGGGCTAACGGCCTTCCCGTATTTGGAAAAGGATGCGGTCGCCGAGGATCCGCGGGCCTTCGTTAACGAGGATTACCGGCCGGAACGGCTGCTGGCCAATACCAGCACCGGCTCCACGGGGCGCGGGATCTGGATCTTCCGCACCCTGGCGGAGTACGAGATCGAGATGGCGTTTTTTCGCCATCACTGGGGGGCGTTGGGATTTCAGCCGGGTTCGAGAATGGTGCGCATCGCCAGCGAGTCCCGCCGCCTGGCGCATGAATATCCGATGCAGGTTATCGGCAACCGCCTGCTGGTCTGCCCCTATCACCTGACCGCGGAATGGCTGCCCCGGATTTATGACGCCGTTTGCTGCTTTCGGCCGGATGCGATTCACGCGTATCCGAGCAGCCTGGAGCGCCTGGCAACGTTCATCACGGAGACCGGCCGGCCGCCCGT
>CAYLTB010000179.1:0-5218 GCA_964386675.1 uncultured Verrucomicrobiota bacterium | reverse complement strand
GGTGCCGGCCAGGGCGGCCAGGGCCAGGACGCGGCGAGCCCCCAGACGGCCCACCAGCCCGGCGCCGGGATAGATGGCCAGGCTGAAGCCGATCCAGAACACCGGCAGCAGCCAGGGCAGGTCGGCGGGATCGGCCACGGCTTTATACAGAGGCGCCGCGTTGACGAAGACGTGGATCTGGAAACCCAGGCCCAGCAGCAAGGCCGCCGCCAGCCAGCGGGGCAGGGCGGCCGCGCAAAGAAAGACGCGATGAACGGTAAGCGGGACGTGGCAACAGGACAGGTTTCTTCACGCGCTCCGTGGTTTTCCCGGAAATCCGTGCGGGGCACGGACTATCACTCCGTGCGCCGGCCCTTTGGGCCGACACCGCCATCTACTTCTCCCTCGCATCGCAGTTTCACGACCGCGACAACGGGAAGTCCATTCAAGAGCATTGCGGCGTCGAACTGGGTCCGCCGCCGGTGCTGCAGGAGTATCTGGGCGCGACGCACACCCTGACAGCGGCACATCTTCCCTTCCGGGTCGTCGCCGAAAACCGGCCCGATTTTGAGGGCCTGCGCCATCTTCTCTGCATCAACGCACAGCACCTGTCCGCGGAGGATGCGGAACGGATTCGGAACTTTGTCCGGGACGGCGGCACGCTGCTGGCAACAGGACTGACCTCCTTGCAGACTCCGGACGGGAGGTCATCCGGCGACTTTGCCCTATCGGATGTGCTCGGAGTTTCCTTCACCGGGCAGTTCTGCCCGTCCGTCCATTATCTGGCGTTGTCTGAGAACTCGTACGTGAGCTGCCAGGCGTCTGCCCCGCTGGTGCGGGCCACCGGCGCCACGGTGCGCGCGAAACTCAACGTGCCGCTCTTTCCGCCCGGCGATGCGGAGCGCTACGCCTCGATCCACAGCAATCCGCCGGGGCGCGATACGGAATTTGTCGGTCTTTCGGAACATGCGTTTGGCCGGGGACGGGCCTGGTACCTGGCATCGCCCGTGCTCGCGGAGCATGAGCACGACGCCCAATTGCGCTTCGCGATGGATCTGTTCCGTTCCATCATGCCTTCCGGCCTGCTGCGCGAGACCGACGCGCCCGCCGCCGTCGAAGTCAGCCTGACACGCGCAACCGCCGCGGCTGCCGTGCTGGTAGCGCTGGTCAACTGGCAGGCCGATCTGCCGAATATTCCGGCCCGGAACATCGCTTTGACGCTGACGCTGCCGAAGGGCGCGCAACCCATCCGCTGCACGCGTGTCTCGGACGGGACTCCGCAGCCGTTTGCGTGGTCGGACGGACTGCTCCGCTTTACCGTTCCCATCGTCGAGACGCTGGAGATGATCGAGGTGGATTGCGAGGAAGGATAACGCCCGTGCGTGTTGTCGAGAAAGCGTTCGAGCAGGGCGAAGGCATTCTGCGCCTGAAACCGGCTTGGGTGCCGAGGGTCTTCTGTGTGCCGGCCCGACGGATCAAGCTGCATCCGGATGACTACTACGCCCTCGGCGGACACCGCGGCGGCATTGACGAGCGCTGGCTCGCGAGTACGACCCCCGCCGACAACGGGCCGGACACATCGCCGAACGAGGGTTTGAGTTTCGGTGTTTTCATGGAGGACGGCCGCACGCGGGAATTCCTGCTCAAGGATGCCGTGGCCGAACTGGGGGCGCGGCTGATCGGACCCCGGCTCTGGCGGGACTACGGCGCATGGCCGATGTATTCCAAGTTTTTCGACAACCAGGGACCGTTGCCGTTCCACATTCATCATCGGGAGGCGCACGCCGCCCTGGCGGGCAAAGCGGGCAAGCCTGAGGCCTACTACTTTCCGCCACAGTTGAATAACCACAGCGGCGACTTTCCGCATACCTATTTCGGCCTGCGCCCCGGCGTGGACCGCAACCAGGTGCGTGCGGCGTTGCAGGCCTTCACCCGCGGGGACAACCACATCACCGATCTTTCGCAGGCGGCGCGGCTCGTTCCCGGAGATGCCTGGGACGTGCCCGCCGGCACCCTTCACGCGCCCGGAAGCCTTTGCACCTACGAGCCGCAGCGGGCCTCCGACGTGTTCGCGATGTACCAGTCGCTCACGGACGGCCAGGTCATTCCAGAGGTCCTTCTCTGGAAGGATTCCCCGGCGGAGCGGCGCGGCGATTTCGACTATCTGCTCGACCTGATTGACTGGGAAATCAACACCGATCCGGAATTCATGGTGCATAGAAATATGAAGCCGCGACCGGCCGGCGATCCCGCGGCCCAGCGCGCCGCCGGCTACAGCGAGCATTGGATCTGCTACGGCTCTGATGCGTTCAGCGCCAAGGAACTGACCATCGAGCCGGGCGAATCGGTGACGATCGCGGACGGCGCCGCCTACGGCATGATCCTGCTGCAGGGCCACGGCACGATGGGTGTCTGGGACATCGAAACACCGTCGTTGATCCGCTTTGGCGCCCTGACGCGCGATGAGTTCTTCGTGAGCGAAGCGGCGGCGTGCGCCGGGGTGCGGATCGTCAACCGCTCGGACGTTGAGCCGCTGGTCATGCTCAAGCACTTCGGTCCGATGAATCCAGATCTCCGCTGAGGCGTTCGTGTCCGATACGCGTCCGAACATCCTGTTCCTGTTTTCCGACCAGCACCGGGCGGACGCCCTCTCGTGCGCGGGCGATCCGAACGTGGAGACGCCCCACCTCGACGCGCTGGCGGGGCAGGGGATTCGACTGGCGAACGCGTACTCGAACACGCCGCTCTGTTCCCCTTTCCGGGCCACACTGTATACCGGCCGGTACATCACGACGCACGGGGTGACGTCGCTTTTTGTACCGCTGCTGCCGCGGCAGCCGACGCTGCCGCAAATCCTGCGCGAGGCCGGCTACCATACCTCGCATATGGGGAAATGGCACTTGGCGGGCGGGGACTGCCCCAGCCATTTCGTGTCGCCCTATTTCCGCCCCGGCTGGGACGACTGGCTGGGCTGGGACAATTCCAACGAGCCGTTTGCCACGGAATACGGGGTGGGGGACCAACCGGCCCCGCTGCTGGTTTTTGACCGGTTTCAGACCGATGCGCTGGCCGATCTGACGATCGAGTGGCTGCGGGTCAAGGACCGGCGGAAACCCTGGTTCCATGTCATGTCGTTCGAGCCCCCGCATCCGGACCGCTTCTGTCGCTACGTGGCGCCGGAACCCTATATGGCGATGTATCGGCACCGGCCCCTGTCGCTCCCGAATTCCTTTGAGCGCAGCGGCACGGAGGACTTCGAGGGCCAACTGCGCGGCTACTATGCGATGATCAGGAACATGGACGACAACATCGGCCGGGTGTTGCGCGCGCTCGAAGAGACCGGTCAGCGCGACAATACCATCGTCGTCTATTTTTCCGACCACGGCGACCTCCTCGGCAACCATGGACTTCGCCAGAAGTCCCGCCCGGAGGAAGAGTCCGCCCGCATTCCGTTCATCGTCCGCTGGCCGCGCGGCATCCCCGCGAGCAGGCTTTCTCCCGCGCTCTTCAGCGGTGTGGATATCCTGCCCACCGTTCTGGGGCTGGCGGGCGTTCCGTGTCCGGAATCGGTCGAGGGACGCGACGCCTCCCCCGTGCTGCGCGGGGAACGCGAGGCCGTCAACGAGGACGTATTGTTGCAGTTCGAGAGCAATTTCTTCTCGCACCGGCGGGATGAGTCGCTCTGTTTCCGGGCGCTCCGGCACGGTCCTTGGAAATACACCGTGTTTCTGGAGCGCGGCCCGAGCCAGTTGTTCAATCTGGATGACGATCCCAACGAGCGGCGTAATTTGATCGCAGATCCCGGTGCCTCCGCCGTGCGCACCCTGCTCGACACGCGATTGCGCGCACGCTGCGCGGAAATCGGCGACTCCTTTTTTGAGCGCGTGCGCCGTTGAGCTTCACGGCCCGGAGTCGCGCCCGGCATTGATTTGGCCCGTACGATGCTCAATAATGTCGAGGCGTGCTTCAGGATCCACCCCAGGAAAGGCTCGTTGGTCATGCCAAAATCCAATGATATTCCCCTCAACGCCGTGACGTTGTTTTGCGGTGCGGTTATCACCGGACTGTCGGTCTTCGCTCCGATCCGTGCTTCGGGATTGGAAAACGCGGCGCTGACGAGCCGCGGTGCGCAGATCGCCATCACGGGATCCTCGATGAACGACCGATGGAACAAACCGTCGGCCATGTTACAGGCCGAGCGTCCCGCCGGTCCGATCCTGAATGAACTGGAGAAAGCGGTCATCGAGATCACGCTGCCCATCCGAATGACTGTGGTTCAAGTGGGAATCGTGCAGGCCGCCTACCGGAATGCGTTCGCCCTGGCGCGCGAGGTTGAAATCTCCGCCCCGGGCGTGGCCCCGAAGACCGTGACGCTCGAGCCCCAGCCCGGCCGGGTGCAAGTGTTCGACTTCCCGGCCCAGACCGATCGCGTGACGGTGCGCGTGAAGACCATCACGCCTTCGATCGAAGGCGCGAACCGCTATGGCGGATTCAACCAAATTCAGTTGCTGGTCTCGGACGATCTCAACGCACTTTATAGTGCGCCGGCGTGGTATCTCCCGGGACCGGAGTTTGTGATGCTCACTCCCAATCTGCTGGAGGATCGCGGTGTGAAAGTCATCGGCGAGCCCCGGAAAGCGACCTCTCATCCGAAGACCCTGTGGGACGCGCAGGACATCGTCGAGCTGAAGCAGCAGATTGCAACGCTGCCCGAGGCGCGGGCGGCCTACGACCGGCTCATCGCGTTCTGCGAACAGGCCGTTGCGAAACCGATTCCTGTGCCCGTCGAAAAAGACGACGGTGTCAATGCGGCGCTGGCGAGCGCGCATACGGCCGCCGCGACCGGTATCGCGAACCTGGGGATCGGCTACGCGCTTTCCGGCCACGAGGCCTACGCGCGCGAGGCGCGACGAATGTTGATGGAACTGGCGGAACGTTTCGAAGGTTGGCCGATCACCCAACATCCGCAGTTCACCCACGATTCTTCCAAATGGAGCTGGCAGCGGCTGAACGATGCGATCTGGCTGATTCCGGCGGCGTGGGGCTTCGACCTGATCCATGACAGTCCGTCGCTCAGCGACGCAGACCGCGCGGCCATCCGCGACCGGTTTATCGTGCCCTGCGCCAAGGGCATTCTCCGCAGCGAGGGCATCCTCGCGGCCGCGACGAACTGGTCGGTCATTGCCGCCGCCGCCGTCATGACCGCGGGGCGCGCCACAGACCATGCGGAGCTGTATGA
>CAYLTB010000178.1:0-5291 GCA_964386675.1 uncultured Verrucomicrobiota bacterium | reverse complement strand
TCCCTCCTCCTTTCGGCCGGTCCGGCGTGGCCGTGTCAACGCCGCGCGCAGATCCTGCTCTCTCAATGGTTTGCTCAAATAGTCGTCCAGTCCCGCTGCTAGATACTGTTCCCGGTCCCCGCGCATCGCGTGCGCCGTTATGGCAATAATCCACGGCTGACGGTCCGCCGGCCATTCGGCACGGATGCGCCGGGTCGCCGCTACGCCGTCGAGCACGGGCATCTGCACATCCATAAGAATAACTTCGTAGTTGCGCTCCCGCAAACGGCGAAGGGCCTCCTCGCCGTTCTCGGCGGTGTCCGCGGCGACCCCGATACGCTCCAGCATGCGCACGGCCACCGTGCAGTTGATCGGGTTGTCCTCGGCCACCAGCACCCGCTCCGGCAGTGCGGCCTTCTGCGGCGCCGGTCCGGTCCGCTCGCGCCGCGCCAATACAATGCCGAGCACGCCGCGCAATTCCTCCTCGCTCGGAGGCGGCGCCAACCAGGCGGACAGGGCAGCCTCCTCCGCCCTTCGCTGCGCGGTCTCGAGGGGTGCCGCCGGTCCGATCACCAGCAGGGCGAGGCGATCCGGCGGCTGCCGGCGGCGAATGAGCTGCGCCAGCGGCGCGGGCTCCACCTCCGGCGCCGTGGCGTCCAGAATCGCCACGTCGAAGGCCACGTTGGAACACAGCCGGCACAGGGCGTCCGAGGGCGATGTGGCCAACGCCTCGTCGAAACCCCACGCCTGCAACCAGGCGCTGACCGGGGCCGCCGCGCTCCCGCCCGTTCCGACGATGAGCGCCCGCCGACCCGCGAAAGGCGACGTCCGATCCGGTGCGGATGCCTCGGTGCGGACGGTCTCCAGCAGCGCGGTGAAATGGAACGTCGAACCCTGATCCGGAACGCTGTCCACCCAGATTTCGCCGCCCATCAATTCCACGAGCTTGCGGCTGATCGCCGGGCCCAGCCCCGTGCCGCCATGGCGGCGCGTGATGGAGGGGTCCACCTGGCTGAACGGCTGGAACAGCCGGTCCAGCCGATCGGCGGGGATGCCGATGCCGGTGTCGCGAACGGCCACCCGCAGCATGCAGCGCTGCGCGCCCAGGTGCAGGACGGATGCCGTGACGTGGATCTCCCCCCGATCGGTGAACTTGACGGCATTGCTCAGCAGGTTGCCGAGCACCTGACGCAAACGGATGACGTCCCCGATCAGCCGCGGCGGGGTGCCCTCCCGAACCTCCGCGCGCACTTGAAGGCCCTTGCGCTCCGCGGCCACCCGCACCATGCCCAGCGTGGTGTCCAGCCATTCGGCGACGCTGAACGGCTGCCGCTCCAGCTCCATACGGCCGGCCTCGATCTTGGAGAGATCCAGGATGTCGTTGATGACCGTCAGCAGCATCTCGCCGCCGGAGCGGATAATCTCAACATAATCGCGCTGGGCGGGCGTCAACTCGGTGCCCATGAGCAGGTCGGTCATGCCGATGATGGCGTTCATCGGGGTCCGGATCTCATGGCTCATATGGGCCAGGAACTCGTTCTTGGCGCGGATGGCCGCCTCCGCCGAGCGCCGGGCTTCCTCCAGCGCCGCTTCGGCGGCGCGACGGGCGGCGCGTTCGGCTTCGATCGTTGCGGCGTCCGGCGGGATAGACAGTTGGTCATTCATTGCGCGCGCGAGCCGGCCGCGGCGCCGGAGGCGGTCGCGTCGCCGGCGTCCGAATCATCTTCACGCAGACTTCCAGCGCCGACAATCCCTTTTTTGTTTGAAGCGCCGCCGCGCAACGCCAACACTGGCCCCATGACAGCCTCCCGAGCACCAGCCGCGGCCGCGCAGCCCGAATCCGACAACGCCATCCCCGCGTGGAGCGGCGAATGGGATGAAAGCCGGCTGGCGCGCCGGCTCTACAGCCAGGACGCCTCGCTCTACCAGGAAACCCCCCGGGGCGTCGCCCGGCCCCGTGACGGCGACGACCTCGCCGCGCTCGTCCGCCATGCCGCGGCGCGCGGGATCTCGTTGATTCCCCGCGCCGGCGGCACCAGTCTCGCCGGTCAGTGCGTCGGCGACGGCCTCGTCGTGGACGTCTCGCGCCACATGAACCGCATCCTGGACCTCGATGCCGCGGAGCGGCGCGCGGTCGTCGAGCCCGGCGTGATCCAGGACGATCTCAATGACGCCGCCGCGCCGCACGGACTGCTGTTCGCGCCGGACACGTCCACCTCGCGCCAGGCCGCGATTGGCGGGATGATCGGCAACAATTCCTGCGGCGCGTATTCCATCCTGCACGGAAGCACCCGCGACCATGTGCTCGCGCTGGACGCCGTCCTGGCCGACGGATCGCGGGTCCGGTTCGGGCCGCTGTCCGACGCCGAGTTCGCCGCGAAGCAGCGGCTCGATACCGCCGAAGGCCGCATCTATCGCGCCGTCGCGGAGGTCGTCGGCCCGAACCGCGATGCGATCCTGCGCGCCTTTCCGAAGCCCGCCGTGCGCCGCCGCAACATGGGCTACGCGCTGGACGCGCTCGCCGCGCAGCGGCCCTGGACGCCCGGCGGCCCGCCGCTCAACCTGGTTCCGCTCGTCTGCGGCTCGGAAGGCACGCTGTGCTTCGTCGCCGCCGCCACGGTACGGCTGACGCCGCGCCCTCGCTGCCGCGCGCTGCTGTGCGCGCACTTTGCGGACGTAGACGCGGCCGCGCGCGCAACGCCTTTCATTCTGGAGCACGCCCCTGCGGCCGTGGAGCTCTTGGACGGTTCGCTGTTGGAGGCCACCCGTCGCAACCGCGAGCATTCGCGCCATCGCTTCTGGGTGCAGGGCACGCCCGGCGCCGTGCTGGCCGTGGAACTGCACGACGATGACGAAGCCGTGCTGGCGCGGCGGATGGCGGAGTTGTCCGATCGCCTGCGGCGCGACCGCCGGGGCTATGCCTGGCCTGCGATTGCGGAAGCGGACATCCCGCGCGTGTGGGCGCTGCGCAAGGCCGGCCTCGGCCTGCTGCAGGGCGTCCCCGGCGACGCGAAGCCCGTCACAGCCATCGAGGACACCGCGGTCGCGGTCGAGGCCCTGGCCGACTATCTGCGCGACATCCGCGAGCTCATGCGGCGCCATGGTTGCGACTGCGTCTATTACGGCCACGCGTCCGTCGGCGTGATCCACCTGCGGCCGATGCTGAACCTTCGGGATGCCCGCGATTTCGAAACCTTCCAGCGTCTGCTCGAAGAGACGGCCGACCTCGTGAAACGTCATGGCGGCAGCCTGTCCGGCGAGCACGGCGACGGCCGGCTGCGCAGCGCATATCTGGCACGGATGTTTCCGCCGGCCGTGCTCGAGCTGCTGGAGCGGGTGAAGGACGCGTTCGATCCGCTGGGGCGGCTCAATCCCGGCAAGATCGTCCGCGCCGTCTCCCCGACCGCGGCGCTGCGCGCCGGACCCGGCGCAGCCGCGTCCGAGCCGGCCACCGCGTTCGACTGGTCGCGCACGCTGGGCTTCGTGCGCGCGGTCGAGGCGTGCAACGGCGCGGGTTTCTGCCGCCAGAGCCCCGGCCGCGGCGGTATGTGCCCGACCTACATGGCCACGCGCGAGGAGGCCGACTCGACCCGCGGCCGCGCCAACGTGCTGCGCCAGTTGCTCGCCGGTCCCGCGCCGGAACGCGCCTGGAGCGATCCGGATCTCTGGGCGGTGCTGGACCGATGCATTTCGTGCAAGGCCTGCGCGACGGAATGCCCCTCGAATGTGGATCTGGCGCGGATGAAGGCGGAGGCGCTGCGGCGGCGGATGCTGGAATGCGGCGCGCCGTTGCGTTCGCGCGTGTTCGGTCATTATGCGCGGCTCGCGCGGTTGGCGCGCGCCGCGCCCCGGCTGGCCTCGGCGCTGGCCAACTGGCCGCCCCTCAAGCGGGCGCTGGGTATCGCGTCCGAACGGCGATTGCCGCCGTTCGCGCCGAAGTCCTTCTCCGCCCGATTTCGCCGCCGTGCGCCGGACCCGCGCGCCGGGACCCGCGGCGCGGTGGCATTGTTCGTGGATGAATTCGTGGAGCACTCCGAGCCGGAGATCGGCATCGCCGCGGTCGAACTGATGGAGGCGGCCGGGTGGCGCGTGGAAGCCGTCCGCGGCCTGGATTCCGCGCGCGCCCTGATCTCGAAGGGTTTTCTCGACACCGCGCGCCGGCGGCTGGAGGCCGCTGTGGCGCGATTGGAGCCGCTGTCGCGCCAGGGCCTCGCGATCGTGGGGTTGGAGCCGTCGGCCGTGTTGGGATTTCGCGACGAAGCGCCGGACTTGGTCGGCGCGGCGTGGCGCGGCGCGGCGTGCGCCGTGCGCGATGCGGTTCGGCTGTTTCCGGAATGGATCGCCGAGCAGCGCGCCGCCGGCGCGCTATCGCCGGACCGCTTCCGACGGCCGGCGGGGACCGACATCCTGCTGGTGCATGGCCACTGCCACCAGAAGGCCCTGGGCGCGCCCGGCGCGTTGCGCGCCGCGCTCACGCTCATCCCGGACTTGACCGTTTCAGAATTGCCGACCGCGTGTTGCGGCATGGCCGGCGCCTTCGGTTATGAACGCGAGCACTATGCCCTCTCCATGCAGATCGGCGAAACGCTCCTTTTCCCGGCCATCCGGAGCCAACCGGCGGCCGGTATTTGCGCCGATGGAACCAGTTGCCGGCAGCAAATTCTGGACGGGACAGGTCGCCGCGCCCGGCATAGCGCGCAATGGCTTCGAGCGGCGCTTTTCGGGTGACATTTCTGTCAGATCGTGATGATGCCGGACAACATTTCTGTCCAATGCCCGCGAATCCGATATGGTTGAAGTTGTTCGACGGGAATTAGATGCGCCATTCGATCTGATTTGGCACAGAAGACGCTGCAAAGGATCGTTTACATGAAACAGGCACGAGAACCGAAGCGTGAAGATGGCGAGCACCCGCGGCATTACTGCGGGATATTTGGCGTGTACGGCGTGCCCGACGCCGCCCGGGCGATTTATCGCGGGTTGTTTTCGCTGCAGCACCGCGGACAGGAAGGCGCGGGCATCCTGGTGAGCGACGGCGCGCGCATCCGGTCGCTGCGCGGGGCCGGGCTGGTCAGCGAGGTCGTCGGCCGGCAGGTGTCCGCTTTCGCCGAGTTGGCCGGCACCTTGGGCATCGGGCATGTGCGGTACTCGACGACCGGCGCCTCGGAGCTGCGGAATGTGCAGCCGATCTCGGTCGAGTGCGCCGACGGCATCTGGGCGATCGCGCACAACGGCAACCTGACCAACGCGGCCGCGTTGCGGAGGGCTTATCAGGACCAGGGCTCGATCTTCCAGACCAGCACCGACAGCGA
>CAYLTB010000177.1:0-5375 GCA_964386675.1 uncultured Verrucomicrobiota bacterium | reverse complement strand
CGCTGTTCGGCCGGGCGCGCGGCCTCGCCCGCGCCGGCCGCGCCGCGGAGGCGCGCGCCGTCTATGAGGATTACCTGGCCGCGCATCCCGACAGCGAATGGGCCGACCGCGCCGAGGCCGCGCTGGCCGAGTTGGACCGCCGGCAGCGCGCCACGGCCGCTCTCTCCGCGGTGCCGCCCCCGTCGCGCGCGTCGCCCGCGCCCTAGGCGGACGTGCGCGGGATCATGAACGAACCAACATCCAACCGGGGACCCGACGTCGAACGCGCCCCGCTGCTGCGGTTCCTCTTTGGCCTGGCCTGGCGTTACCGCTGGGGCTGCGCGCGGATCCTGCTGATTCAGCTCTGCCTGCTGACGCTCGGCCTGCTGGGTCTGGGGCTGGTGGGGGTGGGCGTGGACTTCATCCGCTTCCGGATCGGTGCCGCTGTGCCGGGGACCCTGCCCAAGCCGCCGCGCTGGCCGTTCGGGCTGGCGCCGCCGGCTGCTTGGCGCGACATGACCGTGCTCGCCGCGATCGGCGGCGCCATCCTCCTGCTGGCATTCGTCCGCGCCACCCTCAATTTCCTTTACGCCGTCACCGTGGCGCGGGTCGTCCAGATGGGCATCGTCGTGGATTTGCGCGCGCGGGTGTACGACAAGCTGCAGCGACTGAGCTTCCGCTTCTTCGACGCCAACGCCACCGGCGGTATCATCAACCGCGTCACCGGCGACGTGCAGGCCGTGCGCGCGTTCGTGGACGGCGTCGTCGTGCAGGGCATCATCCTTCTGGTCACGCTGACCGCCTATACGGTCTACATGACGCGCATGCACCGGGGCCTCACGGCGGCCTGTCTTGCGCTGACGCCGCTGCTGGCCTGGGCAACCGTGCGCTTCGCGCGGGCCGTGCAGCCGGAATACCGGCGCGGGCGCGAACTGTACGACCGCCTCATTCAGCGGCTCAGCGAGAACCTCCAGGGCATGCACGTCGTCAAGGGCTTTGCGCGCGAGGCGGACGAAATCCGCTCGTTCAGCGCCGCCCTTGAGGAGTTCCGCGGCCAGAAGCGGCGAATCTTCAGGCTGCTCTCGCGGTTCCAACCGCTGATCTCATGGCTGACGCAGTTGAACCTCGTGATCCTGCTGGCGTTCGGCGGATGGCTGGTGGTCCGCTACGAACAGGCGCCGGACGCGGCGGCGGCGGCGGCCGTCGGCCTGTCGGTCGGCCAGTTGATTGTCTTCGCGGGCCTGCTGCAGCAGTTCTCCGGCCAGGTTGCCAACATCGGAAACGTCGCGAACGTCGTGCAGGAGAGTCTCGCCAGCGCGCGGCGCGTTCACGAGGTGCTGCAACTGCCGGTGGAGATTCACAGCGCACCCGGCGCCGTCCGACTGCCGCGCGCCCGCGGCCACGTTCGTTTCGAGGGGGTCACCTTCAGCTATGGCGGCGGCCGCTCCGCGCTGCGCAACGTTTCGTTCGACGCGCCGCCGGGAACGCGCGTAGCGATCCTCGGCGCGACCGGCGCGGGCAAGAGCACGCTGTTGAGCCTGATCGCCCGCTTCTATGACCCGCAATCCGGCCGCGTTCTGGTGGACGGGCGCGACGTGCGGGACTACGATCTGGACGACCTGCGCCGCAACATCGGCATCGTTTTCCAGGAGAGTTTCCTGTTCAGCAGCACGATCGCGGCGAACATCGCCTTCGGGGATCCGACCGCCACGCCCGACCGCATCGAGCGCGCCGCCCGCGTGGCCGCGGCGCACGAGTTCATCGCCGCGCTGCCCGACGGCTACGACACCGTCCTGCGCGAGAACGGCTCGAACCTGTCCGGCGGCCAGCGCCAGCGCCTCGCGATCGCGCGCGCGGTGCTGCTGGACCCGCCGATCCTGCTCTTCGACGATCCGACCGCCGCGATAGACCCGAGCACCGAGGAGGAAATCCTCGCCGCGATGGCCAAGGCCATGGAGGGTCGGACGACCTTCGTCGTGGCGCACCGCCTCAGCACGTTGCGCGGCGCCGACCTCGTGCTGGTGCTCGACCGCGGCCGCGTCGTGCAGGCGGGGCGGCACGACGACCTGATCCGGCGGACCGGTCCGTACCGGCAGGCCGCCGAAATGCAGGGCGCTGAAATCCCGGCGCTGGAGGCCGCGCCCGTGCCGCGCGCCCCCGTTCCCGTTGCGCGAACGGCCGCGCCGGAGGTCCCCTCGTGAAAACTTCGGCCGCCCCGCCTCGGGCGCTGGTCACGCTGGTCTCGGACGACTACGAGGACCCGTCGCCACGCTCGCTCGACTTCGGACTCATCCGCCGACTCTTCGAGTTCGTTCGGCCCTATGCCCGGCGCCGCAACCTCCTGACGGTGATGGTCCTCCTGCGCTCCATTCAGTTGCCGCTGCTCGCGTGGGCGATCGGCGCGGTACTCAGCGGCCCGGTCGCCCGGCTGGACATCCGGGGCATCCTGCTGGGCGCGCTCGGCTACCTGCTGCTGACCTCGTTCACGCAGTTCACGTTCGTATACCGGGTGCAGTGGGCGCTGGAGCTGGGCGAGGATGTGCTACGGGACCTGCGCCGCCGCATGTTCGAACACATCCAGCGGCTGCCGATGTCTTTCCACCAGCGCACCAAGATCGGCCACGTCATCAGCCGGTTCACGACGGACGCTGACAGCGTGCGCGTCGGCGTGCAGGACGTGCTGTACGTGACCCTGGTGGGCGTCGGGCAGATGCTGATCGCCGGCGGGCTGATGCTATGGTACGACGCGGCGCTATTCGCGGTGATCGCGGGTTTCGTGCCGGCGATCTGGGTTCTCAACCGCTTCTTCCATCACCGGCTGAGCCGCGCGTTCCGCGCCAACCAGCGCAGCTTCAGCCGCATCACGGCGACGCTGGCCGAGTCGGTCAGCGGCATCCGCGTCACGCAGGGCTTCTCGCGCCAGCGGGTCAACGCCGGCCTGTTCCAGGAACTGGTGGCGGACCACTCGCGGTACAACCTGGACACGGCGCGGCTCTCCGGGCTGTTCCTGCCGCTGCTGGAGTTCAACACGCAGTTGTTCGTCGCGCTGGTGCTGCTGGTGGGCGGCTGGCGCGTATTCCACGGACGCGCCGAGGTCGAAACGCTCTACCAGTTCATCATGATGTCCGGGGTCTTCTTCGGGCCGATCCAGCTACTGGGCCAGCAGTACAACCACGCCCTCAGCGCGATGGTCGGTGCCGAGCGGATCTACGGCTTGCTCGACCAGCAGCCGGACTGGAGCGATCCGCCCGACGCGCTGGCCCCCCGCCTCGAAGGCCGCGTCGAGTTTCGCAACGTCTCCTTTGCCTACGAGCCGGGCAAGCCGGTGCTGCGCGACCTCTCGTTCCTCGTGGAGCCCGGGAAAACCATCGCGCTCGTCGGCGCGACCGGCAGCGGCAAGACGTCCATCATCAACCTGATCGCCAAGTTCTACCTCCCCACCGAAGGCGAGCTGCTGCTCGACGGCACGGACATCCGCCGCATCTCCGCCGACGCGATTCACCGCCAGATGGGCATCGTGCTCCAGCAGAATTTTCTGTTCACGGGCACCATCATGGACAACATCCGCATGGGGCGGCCCGGCGCGCGCGACCTCGAGGTGCTGCAGGCGGCGGAGCGGCTGGATTGCCTAAGCCTGATCGAATCGCTGCCGCAGGGATTCAACACGGTCGTCGGCGAGCGGGGCGTCGGCATCAGCCTGGGGCAGCGGCAGCTCGTCTGCTTCACGCGCGCGCTGCTGGCCGATCCGCGCATCCTGATCCTCGACGAGGCGACCAGCTCGATTGACACGATGACCGAGACACGCATCCAGCGCGCGCTGGCGGTGTTGCTGAAGGGCCGCACGAGCTTCGTGGTGGCGCACCGGCTCAGCACGATCCGGCACGCCGACCTCGTGCTGGTGCTGGAGGCCGGGCGGATCGTCGAGCGCGGCACGCACCGCGAGCTGCTGGCCGCGGGCGGGCGCTACGCGCGGCTGCATCGCCAGTTCATCCGCTCGCTGGGCCGCCCGGCAGAGCCGTCGGTCGCGGCCGCCCGCGGCGACTACGCGGCGCCAACCATCGCCGAAGCCCCGCGGCTGTAGGCGGCGGGTGCGCGTTCCGTCGCCGCTTCGGCCCGGAATGGGGAAGTGCCGGAGTTTTCAAGCCTTGGAAGCCTTTGGCCGCCCGATTCCAGGGCTTGGAAAATGCCGCGGCCCGCTCGCCGCGGCTGCGCGCGACGGCCTGAAAAGACGAAGCGCCCCGCCCCGGAAACGGGGCGGAGCGCTTCTCGCTGCGGACGCCGGTTATTTCGCCGCGGGCGGTGCTTCCAGCGTTACCCCCGCGGCCTCGAGCGCCGCGATGTACTTCGCCGGATTGGCCTTCACGGCGCCCACACAACCCTTGCAGCACACGTAGATGCGCTTGCCTTCGGCATCCACGTAGAGCTTCGGGTTGATGGGCTGGTTCATCACCGGGCAGAGCGTCTGCGCCTTCACCGCCGCCGCTTCCCGTGCAAGCGCCGCGGGTTTGACTTCTGCCGAGGTCTTCACACAGTCCGCCGACTTGCACTCCGCCGGCTTGCACGCCTCGGCGGAACAGGCAGGCTTGTCTGCCGCGCCCTTGTCCGCACAGCATGCCGGGGCGGCCTGCGCCGCCGCGCCGCCGGCGATCCACGCGCCTGCCGCCAGCGCCGCCATCCAATTCCTGTTCATCTTCATGTTCATGCCTTTCCCGGCCGTTTCGGCCGATGTTTCATTGCATCCGCTTCCTTAGAATGCCGATCACTTCTTCAAGCTTGGCCCGGATCTCCGCGCCGTCGCGGCTTTGCGCCGCCGCCGTTACGCACGTTTCGATGTGCTTGCGCAGGACGCGGTCGGACACCGACCGCAGCGCCGCCTGCGCCGCCTCGATCTGCGTCAGGATGTCAATGCAGTAGGCGCCTTCCTCGATCATGCGCCGGATGCCGCGCACCTGGCCTTCGATGCGGGCCAGCCGGTGCAGGTTTTCCTCGTGTGTGGTCGTGTGGCGCTTCATGGTTGATCCTGACAAGCCGTGTTCAATATACCCCAGTCCCGTATCATTTCAAACCGGCCGGACTTCGCTTGATTTCGCGCGGCAGCCCGACGATGATGGAAACGGCGTATGCAGCGGCATTCGAAATCGCCTTTGTGCATCCGCCGGCTGCGGCCGGAAGATCTGCCATTCGCGCTGCGCTTGACGCGCGAGAACGGTTGGAACCAGCGCGTCGGCGACTGGCGGCGGCTGCTGGCGCTGGCCGGCGCCGGCGCGCGGCTCGCGCGCTGGGACGGCCGGCGCGCGGGCACCACCGTGACCTGCGCCTTCGGGCCGGTCGCCTGGATCGCGATGGTACTCGTGACCCGGAACCTGCGCGGCCGCGGCATCGGACAGGCGCTGCTG
>CAYLTB010000176.1:0-5426 GCA_964386675.1 uncultured Verrucomicrobiota bacterium | reverse complement strand
GCCGGCGGTTGCTGCGCGTCGCTCATGGCATCGCCTCGGGCGCGGGCGGCGGCAGCGTCAGCCTGATGGATATCGTCGCGGGACTCACGGATCGCGGTATCAACATGCCGGTGTTGGTCCGGTTCGAGGACATCCTGGAGTCGCGCCTGAATGCGCTGCACGAGGCGTTCGCGCGCGCGATCCGCGACGCGGGCTACCGCGGCGCGTACCGCGGCGTCTATCCCATCAAGGTAAACCAGCAGTCGCAGGTCGTGGACCGCATCGTGACGCACGGCCGGCGCTACAACTTCGGCCTCGAGGCCGGCAGCAAGGCGGAACTCGTGGCGGTGCTTGCGCACGTCGAAGATCCCGAGGCGTTGGTCGTCTGCAACGGCTACAAGGACGAGGAGTTCGCGGACCTGGCGTTGCAGGGATTCAAAATGGGCACGCAGGCCGTGCTGGTGATCGAAACGCCCGCCGAGCTGCCGATGGTGCTGGACCGCGCGCGGCGCATGAAGATCCGGCCCATGCTCGGCCTCCGCGCCAAGCTCAGCGCCCGGGCCGGCGGCCACTGGAACGAGTCGGCCGGCGACCGCAGCGCGTTCGGACTGACTCCGACACAGATCATGGACATCGTGGACGCGTTGCGCAGCGAAGGCATGCTCGACTGCCTGCGCATGCTTCACTTCCACCTTGGCTCGCAGATCCCGAACATCCGCAGCATCCAGGGCGGCTGCCGGGAGGCGGCGCGAATCTACGCCAGCCTTGCCGCCGAGGGCGCGCCGATGGGGTTTCTGAACGCCGGCGGCGGCCTCGCGGTGGACTACGACGGGTCCCATACGAATTTCGCCAGCAGCAGCAACTACACCCTGGAGGAGTACGCCGCGGACGTTGTGGAGGCGTTCATGCGGGTGTGCGACGAGTCGGGCGTCGCGCATCCGACCATCGTGACCGAATCCGGCCGCGCGCTGGTGGCGCACCATTCCGCGCTGCTGTTCAATGTGCTCGGCGTGTCGCGGTTTCTCGCCGGCGCGCCGCCGGAGGGGCTTCCGCCGGACGCCTGCGAAGAACTCCGCAATCTGATGGATGTCGCCGCGAATCTGAAGGTGCGCAACCTGCAGGAGAGTTATCACGACGCGGTCTATTACCGCGACGAGCTTCGCTCGCGCTTTGACCACGGTATGATCAGCCTGCGCGAACGAGCGCTCGCCGACCGCATCTTCGGCAACATCATCGCGCAGATCATCCGCGAGGCGGAAAACCGCAAGTATGTGCCCGACGAGTTGCAGGGCCTCGGCGCGGCCATCGCCGATGTCTATTTCGGCAACCTCAGCGTGTTTCAGTCGCTGCCGGACGTCTGGGCCATCGACCAGATTTTCCCGGTCATGCCGATTCACCGCCTCAACGATTGTCCGACCCGTCCGGCGACGATCGCCGACATCACCTGCGATTCCGACGGCCGCATCTGCCGGTTCGCCGACCTGCGGGACGTCAGCCCCACCCTGCGGCTGCACGAACTCAACGGGACTCCGTACTACCTGGGCGTCTTTCTGGTGGGCGCCTATCAGGAGACGCTGGGCGACCTGCACAACCTGTTCGGCGACACGAACGTCGTCAGTGTTCGCATCAGCGGCGACGGCGCTATTACCTACGACCACGAATGCGAGGGCGACACGGTCGCTGACGTGTTGAGCTATGTCGAGTATGACCCGCCGCAGTTGATTGACCGGATGCGCGCCAAGGCCGAGCGCGCCGTCCGCGAAGGGCGCATTACGGTGCAGGAGCGCCGCGAGATCATGGACGCCTACGAGGCGGGCCTGCGCGGATACACCTACTTCGAGACCTGAGACCGCGCCGCCGCACGGCATCGTGTTTTCCAAGGATTGGAAACGCGATTGCCGAACGCGTCCAAGCCTTGGAAAAGCGGCCGGCGCGATCAATCCTCTCCGGCCCGAGCAGGCGCTTCCGGCGGCGCTCCGTGCGCTTCCCGGTAGCGCTCCGCCATCCAGAGCGTCTGCCGCGCTACCCCCATGAAGATCCGCACATCCGCCTTCGTCAGCGGGGCGCGCGCAAAGACGCGGCGCAGCCCCAGCATCATGTGGGCCGATTTTTCCGCGTCCATGAACCCAATCGCGCGCAGCGCCCGTTCCCACATCGCGAACATACGTTCGCGGTACTCCGAATTCGCCTCGGGGGACCGCTCGACCGGCGGCACGAAGATGCCGGCGGCGACGAATAATTCATACGCGATGATCATGACGGACTGCGCCAGGTTCAGTGAAGGATACTCCGGCGAGGACGGGATCCGGATAAAATGGTTGCAGGGCGTCAATTCCTCGTTGCTCAGACCGCGATCCTCCGGACCGAAAACCAGCGCCACCGGCGTGTCGGCGGCAGCCCTCAGGATGCGCGGCGTCCATTCGCGCGGCGTTCGGGCGTGCTCGCGGTACAGACCGGGACGAGCCGTGGTGCCGAAGACCAGTCCGCAATCCGCGATCGCGTCCTCCAGCCGAGGGAAGAGCCGTCGAGCGGTCAGGACATCGTCGGCATGTGTCGCGATCTTGCGTGCCTCGGCCCAATCGGTGTCGTCGCGCGGAGCGGCGATGGCCAGATCGCGCAGCCCCATGTTCTTCATCGCGCGGCAAACGGCTCCGACGTTGCCGCCGTAGATGGGACTGACCAGCACGATTCGGATGTTCTGCAGCTTCATGGCGGGGATTAGTAGCGCGGCGCGGCGCCCACGGCAAGCCGCGGCCCGAACGCTATGAGCGCGGGTCGCCGACGCGGGACGCGCCCGTCAGTCGCCGGGCCGCGGCGCGGGCGGCGGCGATGATCTCCGCTTCTCCCGGGATCCGGTGCTCCCGCATCAGGAACCGCCCACCGCAAATCACGGAGTGAATCACGGACGGCTCCGCGCTGTACACCATATCGGACAGCAAATGGTGTCCGGGCGTCAGCCGCGGGTGGTCGAGATCCACCAGCAGCGCGTCCGCCAGCCGTCCCTCCTCGATCCGTCCCGCGTCAAGGCCGAAGGCTTCGGCGCCGGCCAGCGTGGCCGCGCGGAACGCCTCGGCGGCGCCGAACTCGGTCGGACGTCCGCTCGCGTGTTTCGCGAGCAGCGCGGCGCATTTCATTTCCTGCAACAGGTCGAGGCAGTTGTTCGAGGAGCAGCCGTCGGTGCCCAGCGCCACGCGCAACCCGGCGCGCCGGGCGGCGGCCACGTCAAACGTGCCGTTGGCGAGCTTCATGTTCGAGATCGGCATGTGCGCCAGGGTCACCCCGCGCTCCGCGAGCAGCGCCCGCTCGGCCTCGTCGAGGTGGATCGCGTGCGCGGCCAGCGTGCGCGGCGTGAGCAGTCCGCACCGGTCGAGCCAGACGGCCGGGCGCACGCCGTGTTGCGTCAGACAGTCCCGGATTTCGCTCTCCGTTTCGCTCAAATGAATGTGCAGGCGCACGCCGGCTTCCGCGGCCCGTTCGCCGATCCAGCGCAGCGACTCGGGCCGCACGCCGTAGATCGAGTGCGGCGTGATGGCCGGTATGAGCCGGTCGGACCATTCGGAACGACGGGCCAGAAACTCCTCGATCGCGGCGCGCTGCGCGGCCGTGCGGGAGGGATCAAACGCGTCCAGTGCAATCGGCCCCGTGCAGATCCGCATCCCCAACTCCGACGCCGCTCGCACCGCCTCCGGCCAATGCCAGTACATGTCGTTGAAAAAGACCGTGCCCGAGCGGATCATCTCCACACAGGCCAGGCGCGCGCCGGCGTACACGTCGCCGGCCGTCATGCGCGCCTCGACCGGCCAGATATGCCGCTCCAGCCATTCGCGCAGCGGCAGGTCGTCGGCGTAACCGCGCAAGAGTGTCATCGCCGCGTGCGTGTGCGCGTTGTAGAACGCCGGAATCACCGCCAGGCGGCCGCCGCCGTCCAGCCGCTCCGCGCCCGGGGCTGAAAGCCCCGGCGCGATACGTTCGAAACGCCCCGCCGCAATCCGCACGTCCGTGGTACGGCCGTCGAGGATGACGTTCTGAAGGAGCAGGCGTTTCATTCGCCGGGCTTGCCCGCAGTGACCCCCGTCGAGCCGAAGCCCCCGCTACCGCGGCGCGTTTCGCTCAACACCTCGGTCTCCGCGACCGCGACGCGCAGCGCCGGCTGGATCACCAATTGCGCGATCCGCATACCCGGCTCGACCCGAAACGGCTCGCGGCCGTGGTTGATGAGAATGATGCCGACTTCGCCGCGATAACCTTCGTCAATGGTGCCGGGCGTATTGAGCAGCGTGACCCCATGCTTGAGCGCGAGCCCGCTGCGCGGGCGCACCTGGCCTTCGGTGCCCGCGGGCAGTTCAATCGCGATCCCGGTGCGCACCAAGCGCCGCTCGCCCGGCGCCAGCATGCAAGACTCGGCCGCGCAGAGGTCCAATCCGGCATCGCCGGGATGCGCATAGGCCGGCAGAATCGCTGATTGCGTCAGTTTGCGGACTTTCAACAGCATATCGTCTCCAGGTTGGATTTCGCCGATGCACCGCGTACTGTAATGCAAATGACGCGCCCGCGCATCCAGCTTCTTTATGACGGTCAGTGCCCGATCTGCCGCCGCGAAGCGCACTGGCTGCGACGGGCCGATCGCCGCGGCGCGCTGACCCTGGTGGACATTGGCGCGGCGGATTTCGACGCGCGGCGCTACGGGCTGACGGCGGAAGCGGTGCAGGGCGCCTTGCACGCCATTATGGACGACGGACACGTCGTGCGAGGCATGGAGGCGGTCCGGGCCGCCTACCGCGCCGTCGGATGGGGCTGGCTATCGGCGCCGACCGGCTGGCCGCTGCTGCGCCCAATCTTCGATCGTCTATACCGCGCATTCGCCCGCCACCGGCTTCACCTGGGACGCTGGCTCGGACGCGACGATCGCTGAATCGGCGGATGCACCGCCGGTTTTCGGCGCCCTGCGGCTTTTCTCACTGGCGCGAAGCGCTGCCCGCAGTTACTCTGGCTGCGGAGTTTTCCGGATACCTGAGTCTATGATCGTGGCGTTCGATTGCCGCAAATGCGGGACCAAAATCGAGGTGGACCTTGATGCCGGACCCAAGGTCATGTGCGCCGCCTGCCACGCGATCAATGACGTCCCACCGCCCCATATCGGAACCGACGTAACAATCGGCGGTTTCCGGCTGATCCGTCGCATTGGCCGCGGGGGCATGGGCGACGTGTATTTTGCGCACCAGGCATCGCTCAACCGAGAGGCGGCCGTCAAGGTGCTCCATCGCTCTCTGTGCCATGATCCCATCTTCGTCGGGCGATTCATGCGCGAGGTGCGCCTGGTGGCGCGGCTCGATCACCCGAATATCGTCAAGGCCTACGAGGCCGGCGAGGACTGTGGATTTCGATATCTGGCGATGGCCTATGTCGATGGCGTCACGCTGGAGCGGCGGCTCAAGCGCCGCGGCCCC
>CAYLTB010000175.1:0-5462 GCA_964386675.1 uncultured Verrucomicrobiota bacterium | reverse complement strand
CGCACCGCGCTGCTGACGGTGGTCGTCCGGGACCAGAACGCTCCGCCGGTCATCGCGCCGATCGACGACGTGGTCTTGGGCGTCGGCGATGTCGAAACGGTTATCGTGAGGGCGACGGATACGGACGGCTCCTTGCCGAAACTGGCGGCGTACAATCTGCCGGCCTTTGCGACCTTCACGGACCATGGCGACGGCACCGGCACGTTCACGATCGTGCCGACGCTGACGCGGCAGCGCGGCAATTACACGGTCACTGTCTCGGCGACGGACGACGGCAACGGCCGTGCGGCCTTGGCGCTCGCGGATACGCGCTCTTTCGTGATCAGCGTTCTCGCTCCCAACGTCGCGCCGGAACTCGAGGTGCTCGTTCCCCGAGTCGCCGTGGTCGGACAGGAACTGGTGTTTACCGTCCGCGCGACGGACCTGGATGAGGATCCGCTGACCTGGACGGCGCCGGCCCTGCCGGCGGGTGCGACATTCATCGGGAAGTCCGTGTACGGCGAGGCGGAGTTCCGCTGGACGCCGGGCGCGGGCGACCTGGGCACGCACAACGTGACGCTGACGGTCACCGACAGCGGCAACGGCAATCCGGCCGTGCGGCTGGCCGACAGCAAGACCTTCGCCCTGACGGTGCGGGCCGCCAATGAGGCGCCGATACTGCTGCCCATCGGCGCGCGCACGGTGGCCGAGGGCGAACCGTTGACCTTCACGCTTCAGGGACAGGACCCGGACGGTGACACCGTCAGCTTCACCGCAGCGGGGCTGCCACCCGGCGCCACATTCAACCCGTTGACCGGCGTGTTCACGTGGACCCCGTCGTACACGCAGGCCGGAATTCGCACCCTCCATTTCACGGCGACCGATGGTCTGGCCTCCGATGCGGAAGCCGTGACGCTGACCGTGACCAACACGAACCGTGCCCCGGTGATGGTTCCGATCAACGACACGCTGGGCATGGAGGCCCAGCCGATCCACCTGTATGTACGGGGGGGCGACCTCGACGGCGACCTGCTGAGCTACTCGGTCGTTACCGCGCTGCCGGCCGGTGCGACCTTCGATCCGCGCGCGCAGCTTTTTGCATGGACGCCCGGATACGACCAGGCCGGCGTCTATGAGGTGACGTTCCGCGTGACGGACGGCGGCGGCCTGTTCGATACCTTCACGGCGCGGATCGAGGTGCTCAACGTCAACCGCGCGCCGACAATCGCGCCGATGAGCGGCCACGTGCTGACGCCCGGCGTGGCGTTCGCGATGAACGTGCCCGGCAGCGATCCGGATGACGGTACCGTGCTGAACTACACCGTCCGGGATCTGCCGCGGGGCGCCACGTTTGATCCCGCGACCGGCGCGCTGGCCTGGACGCCGCTACACGCGCAGGCGGGCGAGCACATCCTGCGGTTCACCGTCAGCGATGGCGAACTGACCGCCTGGCGCAACGTCCGGCTGGTCGTATCCGAAACGCCGATCCCGCCCACGGTCACGATCGAGATGACGCCGAGCTTCCCAGTGGTTCCGGGCCAGTCGGTCCTCATCCACGCGGTCGCGGGCGGCGTGGCGGACATCGCGACGGTGATCATCCGGGTCAATGGGGTGGAGCAGTCGCTGGACCGCTTCGGCCGCGCATCTTTCACGCCGACGGCGCCCGGACATTACACCGTCCTCGCCACGGCCACGGATGCCGATGGGGTGATCGGCACGGCCGTCGCCGACCTCAAGGTGCGTGATCCCGCGGACGTCGCGCCACCGGTCGTACGGATTCTGTCCCCGGCCGCGGGCGCGGTGCTCGACAGCGTCGCGACGGTGATCGCGTCCGTCAGCGACACGAACCTCGATTACTGGACGCTCGAGATCGCGCCCCTGAACAGCAATGACTTTGTGTCGCTGGCGGGCGGTACGGCGTCCTTCTCGGCCGGCCCCATCGTGGCGCTCGATCCGGCGCGTGCGCCGAACGGCGCATACGAGCTCCGTCTGACGGCGCGGGATGTGGGCGGCCGTATCACGGTTGCGCGGCGGGTCATCGAGTTCCGTTCCGCGGCGAAGACCGGCGAATTCAGGGCGACGACCCTCGACCTGGTCGAGACGCTCGACGGGCTCGCGGTCGAGATCCGCCGCGACTACAGCTCGTTCGCGATGAATACGGGAGCGGCCGGGTGGGGCTGGGCGTTCCGCGGCATCGAGGGGCGCATCTCGACCAACGTGCCGGAGACCGGATTCGAGCATCGCGGCCTCTTTGCGCCGTACCGGATGGGCACGCGCATTTACCTGACGCTGCCGACGGGCGAGGCCGCGTCGTTCGTCTTCACGCCGATCCAGTTGGCGCAGAACGGGCAGACGTGGACGCTGCCCGGCTGGACGGCCGCCGACGGCAGCGCGTGGCAACTGACGACGCCGGCCGCGCTGCTCGAGGAGGCCGCGGGCGGGTTCTACCAGGTCGGTACGGGTCGCCCGTACAATCCCGCCGACGCCGCCACGTTCGGCGATGTCGCATTCTGGCTGTCCGAACCCTCGGGAACGACCCGCTACGCGTACAGCGCGGAGGGGATGCTGAAAGAGATCCGCGGTCCCGCCGGCGAACGAATCGTCGTGACCGATACCGGCATGGTGGGTATGGACGGCGCCCGCATCGGCTTCCAGCTCAACCGCGAGGGGCAACTCGCCGCGCTGACCTCGAACGACGGGCGCCGTGTTCTCTACGCGTATGATGAAGCGGGTTTCCTGGTGCAGACCACGAACCTGCAGACGGGCGAGCGGACGTTCTACGGCTATGAAGCCCGCGGCCTTTTGAACGCGATCCTGCCTGCCACCGGCGACGGGACCTACGTGATCTATGACGCGGCAGGCGACTACACAGGCGAGGAGCCGATCGTCCACGTCCTCGGACCGCTGCGCGATGCGCTAGCGGCGACGCCCGCCGGCGCCCTGGCCGCCGGCGAGGTGCGGCGCGCGGCCCTGGTGTTGGGCGCAATCGAAGCCGGCTCGTCCTTCTCCGGTCGGACCGCCATCGGGGTGCAGGTCGTCGGCGCGGCCGGCTTCCAGTTGGCGGCGCCGAGGGTGCTGGGCGTGCCCGGTGATGGCGCCCGCGTTGCCATCGGCGATGCGTCCGCAGTCTTCAGCCTCGGTGCGGGCGGCATCTACATCATCGAAATCCGGGGCATAGACGGTGCGGCATCTGGCGCGTATACGCTCGACATCTACCTGCCCGGCGACATGAACGCTGACGGTGCGGTTGACGGCACGGACAGCGGTCTGTTCGAGCCGTCGTTCGGTACGTCTGCAGGCGACGGGGCCTACCGCATCGAGGCCGATGCGGACCGTGACGGCGATGTCGACGCGACGGACCGGATCTTCGCCGAAGATAATACCGGCTTCCTGGCCAACCGGGCGCCGGTGGCGGTGGACGGGGGCGCCCAGACCTATCCGGGTATCCCCGTGGCGATAGACCTGGGGCTCCTCGTCCAGGATCCCGACGGCAATCCCGTGGCATTCCTGATCGCCGGCGCGGATCATGGGCGGGTTGCGATCGGCGGCGACGGGCGCACCGCCTGGTTCATCCCCGATGCGGGCTATACCGGTCCGGCCGGCTTCCGATTCGCCGCCGATGACGGCTTCCTGCGGTCCGCCGAAGCGCATGTGTCGGTGACGGTGGTCAACGCGGCTCTGACCGGCCTCTTCTTCCGCGACGGGGAAGCCGTGCTGCGGCTGGCGTCGGGCGGGGCCGGACAGTTGCGCGTCTATGGCGCTTTCTCGGATGGCGGGACACAGGCCCTGCCGGCCGGCTACGTGACATGGACGACCGACGATTCGGCCGTGGCGCTGGTCTCGGCGTCAGGCGGCGTATGGGCGTCGGGCGTCGGGGCGACGACCATCCGCGCCACGAGCGGCAACCTCGCGAGTGCCGCGGCCGTGACCGTCGGACCGTGGAACGATCCGGCGGTGTTTGAGATCTATCCGGCGGCCTGGACGATGGCTCCGGGGGCGACGCGGCAGACCGTGTTTGACGTTCGGGGCAATGCCGCGAAGGAGGACTGGTCGGGCGCGGCCAAAGGCACGACCTACGCTTCCGGCAACACCCATGTTGTCCAAGTGAGCGCCGACGGTTTGATTACCGCGCTGTCGGCGGGTACGGCGACCGTAACGGTCATCAACGGCGGTATCCGACACGTGATGCAGATTGCGGTCGGCGTTCCGGTGCCGAGCGGCAGCGCCGTGGGCGCCGACGGTGGGATTGTGGTCAACAGCGACGGTATCGCCGTGCAATTGCCGCCGGGGAGTCTGACCGGCGAAACGGTCACGGTCACGACGCTGGCGCAGGGCGATCTGACGCTGGCGCTGCCGGCCGGCGGCGCATTCGTGGCAGCCTTCCGCGCCGATTTCGCCGGCGCCTTCCCCGCGCATCCTTACGGAGTCGCCCTGCCGGCGCCGGTTGGCGCGGCGGCCGGAGAGGAATTGCTCGTGTTCCGCCAGGGCCGACTCGTCGGCGCGAATGGCCAATTGACCCCCTCCTGGGCGCTCGTGGACGTGGCAACGGTGGGCGCGGACGGCATGGCGCGAACGGCCTCGCCGCCCTTTGATGGCGCTTTGAGCAGCGGCGAATTCGTCGTCCTGCGCGGGCCGGTCGACGCCTTCGCGCTCCTTACACCGCTGTATCCCGATTCGTTGATCGAAGTCTCCACGTCCGGCGGTGGGACGTACTACATCAACCCGGACACCGAGGGCTACTTCACCCGGGTGCCGCTGTTGTCCGCGGCGAACAAAATCCGCGTGTACCGCATCAGCCGGACCACGACGGCGGTCACCTGGGCGGAGGCGCCCGTGATGCCGCTGGCCGGACAGAGCATTATCCTGGATATCGCCGTGGAGGATCCTGACCCGAACCTCCGACAGCCGTCGTTCGATCCGAACGCCCAAGTGAAGTACGAGAGCTCCAGCGGGGCGCCCATCGCGGTCATCACGCTGCTCGGCCAGGATATCGGTAATCATCCCGCGGTTCTGCGCGCACAGTTCAGCACCAACATCGGGAACCTGTGGGCAGACGAGTCGAGTCTGCCGCCCGGCTCGGTCATGACCGGCACGATCCGCGGCATTGATAACGGCGAGATCGAGATCGAAGTGCCACGCGGTCTGCCGCTCGGAAGCCTCTACCTGCGGATCGACCTGGAGATCGAGTACTACCGGTTTTCCACGACGACCGGACGTGATCCCGAACTGGCGCGTCGGTGGGAAAAGGGCGTGGCGAAACGCGTCGAGATGCCGATCCCATACCTCATCTGGGTTGTCAACACCGGCAACAACACGGTTTCGGCGATCGACTCGCTGGCACAAGGCGGGCCGGCGGTCGTCGCGCAAATTCCCGTCGGTAGTCGGCCCGCGGATGCCGCGGTCACGTACGACGGGCGGTATGTCTTCGTTTCCAACTCGGGCGAGGGCACGCTCTCGGTCATTGACGTCATTGGCCTGCGGGA
>CAYLTB010000174.1:0-5474 GCA_964386675.1 uncultured Verrucomicrobiota bacterium | reverse complement strand
GCAGGATCATGGCCCTGGCCGTGCTGCTGGCGGGCGTGCGAGCGGCGACGGCCCTGCCATGGTGGGCAGCGGACCTGGACCTGCGCGACCTCCGCGGCCTGCAAGCCGTTGTCGAGAAAATCGGATTGTCGCTACCGGAAGCGGTCGGCATCGCGCTGGACGATTTCGATCCCGAAACGGCGTGGCAGATCTGGACGGGGGTCCAGCGCGCATTGCAGGCAGCCTCGATCGAGGATCTGGCCGAACTGCAGCCGGCCGTGCGCGCGTTGTTGCAGGAGGCAAAGCGCCGGCCGCGGTTCGCGCCCCATGCCGTATGGCTCGAAGCGCGAATCGAGTACTTCGACGAGGCGCGTCGCGTCGTTGCGACACCGGCGCCGCCGCCGCGAGCACCGGCGCCCACGCCGCCGCGACCGGCGCCGCCGCCGAAGGCTTCGGCGGCGCGTGCGGCCGACCCGCTAATCTGGAGGCAGCGTGTGGCGCTGCGCGCCAAGCCGGACGGGGCGGGCCGCACCGTTCCGGCGCTGAAATCTGTGTTTCGTCGCAACGGCGTGCCGGAAGCGCTGGTGTGGATGGCGGAGGTCGAGTCGTCCATGAATTCCGCCGCGCGCAGTCCCGCAGGCGCTGTCGGCCTGTTTCAGCTCATGCCCGCGACGGCGCGGCAACTGGGGGTCAACCCTGACGCGAGGCCCGACGAGCGGCTCGACCCATTGAAGAACGCGGATGCGGCCTCGCGTTATCTGCGCTACCTCTACCGGCGCTTCCGATCCTGGCCGCTGGTGCTGGCGGCCTATAACGCCGGCGAGGGGCGGGTGGCGCGGCTGCTGCGCGAAACGGGCGCCGGCGGGTATGACGCGATCGCCGCGCGGTTGCCGCTCGAAACGCGCATGTACGTGCCGCGCGTGCTAGAGACGGTTCGGGCACGGGAAGGCCTCGATCCGGCGGGCCTGCCGCCGCCCGGCTGACCGGCCGCGCTGGCCACGATTCAATCCTGCAGGTCGAGGTATTTCATTTCCCGCGCCGTCAGCGTCACGCCGAGCGCCTGCATCGAGACGCGGGTCTCCGCGATGTGGCGCGGGCCGATCAGCGGGAACGTCGGAAACGGCTGGTTCAACACCCAGGCCAGCGCGATGGCGATCGGTTCGACGCCGTACTTTTTCGCCAGCTCGATGGCGCGTGCCTGTCGGCGGAAGTTATCCTCCGAATACCACGAGTTGACCAGCGAGGCGTCGTTTCGCAGGTCCGGCCGCGAGATCTCCGGCACGAAAAAGCCGCGCGCCTGGCTGGACCAGGGCAGCAGTGGAAGCTGATGCCGCTGGAGAAACCGCAGGGACTCCGGGTCATGCACGTGCAGGCAACCGGCCCAGACGGGCTTTTCCATGACCGCCAGCGCCAGGTTGTTCGAGACCGCCGAGAAGCCCTGGAGCCCCTTGCGGCGGGCGTAGGCGTTGGCCTTGCGCACACGGTCGAGCGCCCAGTTGCTGCCGCCGAAGGCGCGGATGCGGCCGGCGCGAACCTGGGCGTTCAGCGCCTCCACCCATTCGCCGACCGGAACCGCAGGGTTGTCGCGGTGCAGAAAATAGAGGTCGGCGTAATCCGTCTGGAGCCAGTCCAGTTGTTCGATCAACTGGCGTTCAATCGCCGCGGGCTCCACGGCCGGGGGATGGCAACCTTTGGCAATGACCACCACGCGTTCGCGCAGCCCGTGCGCGCGAATCCAAGCGCCGAGCACGACCGACCGCTGCCGCCCGTAAATCCATGCCGTGTCGAACGCGTTGCCGCCGCGTTCGAAATAGTCGGAAAAGATCATCGAGGCATGGGGCATTGTGTTCTGGTTGTCCACGCCCATCACCAGACGGGCCACGGGTTTCTCGATGGGCGCGATGCGCCCGTACGACATTTTCGCGTCCGGGCGGACCGCGAGCGGGCGCCGGGACGGCGCGTGGCGGTAGTTTTCCGGCTTTTCGGCCTCGTAGGTCAGTCCGACGGCCGCCCGCCAGGCGTCCTGCGCGCGCAGGTTGCCGAGCGTATCGCTCCAGGTCATCGCGGGCGTATCCGGCTCGACACGGCCGGCGCGGATCGCGCGCCCGCATACATCCGCCTCGAAGACGAAACTCGTGACCGCAGCCGGCACGACGATCTCTTCCGGTGCGGTCGCGCCCGCGCGGTGCAGCACGATGCGGCCGGGCACGGCGTCCTGTCGGTTGGCAACATATGGATCGGGCAGCAGCAGGCGGCCGCGCGAGCCGAAAATGCGCACGACGTTCTCCTGCGCGAGGCCGACGCCCGCGGCGACCGTGGCGACGATGCCGCCCTCGAACTTCAGCACGCCCGACGCCCAGGCGTCCACGCCCGTCTGCGGGTGGAGGTTTCCGGCGCCGGCTACGGACAGCGGATCGGCGAAGGGGCGGCCCAGCGCGGCGCCCGCGATCAGCCGCGCGATCGAGGTCGTGTAGCCGCCGACGTCGAGAATGCCCCCGCCGGCCAGATCGTTCTTCCACAACCGTCCTTCGGGATTGAATCCGGCGGCAAACGAGAAGGTCGCTTGGATCGCGCCCACCTCGCCGATCGCACCCTCCCGGAGCAGCGCCGCCAACCGGGCCGTCTGCGGGTGGCAGCGGTACATGTAGGCTTCCATCAGGAAGACGCCCCGCTCGCGCGCGGTCTCGATGATGGCCTCGGCCTCGGCGGCGTTGATTGCCAGTGGCTTCTCGACGAGCAGGTGCTTGCCGGCTTCGGCGGCGCGGATCGCCCACTCGGTGTGCAGTGGGTGCGGTGTGGAGATATAAACCGCCTGCACGTCCGGGTCGGCCAGCAGCGCCTCATAACTGCCATGACAGCGCGTCGCACCGTATTCGCAGCCAAACGCCTCGGCTTTCGCCGGATCGCGCGAAGCCACCGCAAACAACCGACCCGTTTCCGACTGCGCCAATCCGCGCGCGAAAGCCTTGGCAATGGCGCCGCAGGCCAGCAGCCCCCACCGAATTCGATCGTCGCACATGTGTTCCCCTCCTGACGAAACGGGCGCGAATTCCGCGTCCTGCCGCCTATGATGGTGAAAGCCAACCGGGCGCACACTGTACGACGGCGGGCAGGGCGACGCAAAAGAAAACGGGACCCCAAACGGCGACCCGCCCCGTCGGGTTTCCACGTCCTGGAAACCGGCAACGGCCCGGTTTCCAGAGCTGGGCGCCGGCGGCCGTGGGCGGCGTTGTGGTGCCGTTACGGCGCGCCCTCGCGGGCCTCGGCAAAGCGGCGCGCCAGCGCCAGCGCCCGGAACATGCCGCGCGCCTTGTTCTGCGTCTCCTCGTATTCGCGATCCGGGTCGGAATCCGCCACGACACCCGCGCCCGCCTGGACCTCGGCGCGGTCGCCGGCCAGCGCAATGGTGCGGATGGTGATGCAGGAATCAAGATTGCCGGAAAAGCCGAAGTAGGCCACGGCGCCCGCGTAGGGCCCGCGCCGCGTCGGTTCGAGATCGGCGATGATCTCCATCGCCCGCACTTTCGGAGCGCCGCTGACGGTGCCGGCCGGAAACGTCGCGCGCATGAGGTCATAGACGTCGCGGTCCGGCGCGAGGCGGCCGGTCACGCCGGAGACGATGTGCATCACGTGGCTGTAGCGTTCGATCAACATCAGGTCCGGCACGCGCACACTGCCGGGCACGCAGACGCGGCCGCAGTCGTTGCGGGCCAGGTCCACCAGCATGATGTGCTCCGCTCGTTCCTTCGGGTCCGCGAGCAGTTCCTCGGCCAGCCGGGCGTCTTCAACCGGGTCCTCGGACCGCGGGCGCGTGCCGGCGATCGGGCGGGTCTCGACGCGCCCATCCTCGCACCGGACATGGATCTCCGGCGAAGAGCCGACGAGCTGCCGGTCGCCGAAATCGAGACAGAACATGTAGGGCGACGGATTGACCAGACGCAACCCGCGGTAGACGTCGAGCGAGTCAAAGGGCGCCGGCGCGGAAAAACGCTGGGACAGGACCACCTGAATGATATCGCCCGCGCGGATGTGCTCCTGGGCGCGTCGGACAGCGGCGACAAATTGTCCGCGCGAGACGTTGGATTCGGGAATGATTTCGGGCGTCAGTTCGCGCGCGTCGATGAACGTGCGCGGCGCGGGCGTGGCGAGCCGCGCACACGCGGCGTCTATCCGGTCAATGGCCGATCGGTAGGCGGCCTCCGGCTCCCCCTCGATGAACGCGTTGGCGACCACCTTGACCGTGTGGCGGACGTGGTCGAGCACGAGCAGCGTGTCGGTGATCCCGAAAATCATGTCGGGCCAATCCGATTCCGGGGCGCGGCAGAGCGGCGCTCGCTCGAATTGCGCGACGGCGTCGTAACCGATATAGCCCACCGCTCCGCCGAAGAAGCGGGGCAGGGCCGGATCGGGCACCGGCCGGTAGCCGCTCATCAGCCGGCGCAGCTCGCCCAGCGGCTCGGTGTTTTCCAGGACGCGGGGCGGTCCCTCCGCCGGCGCAATCTCCACCCGGCGACCGCGGGCCCGGAACGTGACGCGCGGCGTGCCGCCGATAAAGGAGTAGCGCGCGATGTGCTCGCCGCCCTCGACGCTCTCCAGCAGGAATGTCTGTGGCGCGCCGCCGCCGCGCCGGAGCGCCTTGCGGAAACGCTCGTAGAGGGAAACGGGCGTCTCCTGGTCCAGCACCAACTCGCGCCAGACCGGGACCAGGTTGCCACGGGCGGCGCGTGCGAGAAAGGCGGAGCGATCGGGCTGGTAGGTCATGGGTCCAGATGCTCCAACGCACCGGTATCGAGATTCAGCCGGCGGTAAAAACAACCGGCGCGGGGCGCGCCCATGGCGTTTCGGGTGTGGCAAATGCCGCCGCGGCACGGCCGCACGCGATACAGCAGCGCGTTCTGCTCGCAATTGACCCGGACTTCCACAAGGTCGAAGGTCTCCCCCGAGGTCTTGCCCTTTTCCCAGAGTTCGTTGCGCGACGTGCTCCAGAGGATCAGACGGCGGTCCTCGATCGCCCGGCGGAACGCCGGCTCGTTCGTGTAACCGATCAGCAGGACCTCGCCCGAGTCCGCATGCTGCACCGCCACCGGCAGCACGCCGGGGCAGCGGGCGGCCTTCGCAAGCTTGCCGAAATCGAGGCTGAGTTCCGCGCCCTCTTCCAGTTTTCTTGAGTCCATGTCTTTCTCAAGCCCTCCGGAAACAAAAAACCCCGGTATGAACCGGGGTACCGATGCACTGGGCCGTTGCGACGGCGTCCGATCGGACCCCTTACGTCCCACGACGCCAGCGCCAATGCCCGAAGTCATTATTCATGGCGAGTCGCAGCATATACCTCGTTCCCCGTGTTCGCAAGCGGGCAATGCCATGCCCGCTGGGCTTTCTCCTACCCGTCGATTGACAAAGTGACCGCGCCCTCCCAGCGGAGCTGGGGGCGCGGTTAGTCGGTAGTGCACCCCGTTTTTTGGACAGGTAGCTAAGCCAAGATTTTGGCAAGATGA
>CAYLTB010000173.1:0-5474 GCA_964386675.1 uncultured Verrucomicrobiota bacterium | reverse complement strand
TCACACCCTGCTCAAACCCGAAGCGACGGCCGCGGACATCGGACGGCTCTGCGAAGAGGCCATCAAGCACCGTTTTTTCGCCGTCTGCGTCAACCCCATTTACGTGTCCGAGGCGGCGCGCATTCTCGGCGCTTCCCCCGTGCGCGTCTGCACCGTCGCCGGGTTCCCCCTCGGCGCCACGCGAACGGATATCAAGGTCGAGGAGGCGCGGCGCGCGATCGGCGAAGGCGCCGCGGAAGTGGACATGGTGCTCTGGGTCGGCGGACTCAAGGCCCGGCGCACCGACCTGGTCCGGCTCGATATTGAGGCCGTCGCTTCGGCCTGCCATACGGGAAAGGCCTTGTGTAAGGTCATTCTGGAAACCTGCCTGCTGTCCCCCGCCGAAAAAGAGACCGCTTGCCGCCTCTGTATCGAGGCCGGGGCCGATTTCGTCAAGACCTCCACCGGGCTGAATTCGGCCGGCGCGACCGTCGAGGACGTGCGGCTGATGAGCCGCTGCGTGTCCGGAAGGGGCCTGGGCGTCAAGGCGGCCGGCGGCATCCGCACGCTGGCGTCGGCCCTCGCGATGCTAAGCGCCGGCGCGACGCGCATCGGAACGAGCAACAGCGTCGCCATCCTTCGTGAAACCATTGCCGCCCTCGAACGGGATCCCGATGAGTGACGACGGCCTCCGGCGGGTCGTCCTGATCGTCCTGGACTCCGTGGGGATCGGCGAGGCGCCGGACGCGGCGGAGTACGGCGACGCGGGAGCGGCAACGTTGCCGCACATCGGTCGCGACGTTCCCGGGGGACTCCGGCTGCCCGTGCTTCAATCGCTGGGGCTCGGCAATATTCCCGCATTGATACCGAGCGGGCTACCGATCCCCGGCGTCGAACCTGCACGTCGTCCGATGGCGTCCTATGGCGCCATGCGCGAGCGCTCACAGGGAAAGGACACGATCACCGGTCATTGGGAGATCGCGGGCCTGCTGTTGCGGCCGGGGTTCCACTTGTTTCCACCGGGGCCGCCGTCGTTTCCGCCGGCACTGGTCCGTAAATTCGAGTCCGCGACCGGACGGCGTCTGATCGGGAATAAAGCGGCCGGAGGCACGCAGATTATTGAAGAGTTGGGGCCGGAACATCTGCGGAGCGGAGCGCTGATCTGTTACACCAGCGCCGACTCGGTTTTCCAAATCGCCGCGCACGTCGAGATCGTGCCCCTGCCCGAATTATACCGCGCCTGCGAGATCGCTCGCGGTCTGTGCAACCCGCTCCGGGTCGGCCGCGTCATCGCCCGCCCCTTCCGCGGCACGCCGGGCGCCTTTGAGCGCACCCCGGATCGCCGGGACTATGCCTATGAACCCCCGGAGGCGACCGTACTGGAACGCTTGCAGCAAGCGGGCGTGCCTGTGTACGGCGTCGGGAAGATCGAGGACATTTTCCTGCGCCGCGGCATCGTCGAGTCCATCCACTCCGGCAGCACCGTGGCATCGCAGGCGGCGGTCGAGGCTCTTTTCGTCAAAATGAATTCCGGCCTGCTGTTCGCGAATTTCATTGATTTCGACATGCAATTTGGACACCGCCGCGATGTCGCCGGTTATGCGCGCGCGTTGGAGCAGGCCGACGCATGGCTCGGCCGCTTTCTCCCGCGCATGACGCCGAACGACACGCTGATCCTCACGGCGGACCACGGAAACGACCCCACCTTCCGGGGCACCGACCATACCCGGGAATACGTACCGCTGTTGGCGCATCGCCCCGGCCGTCCGGCGCGCTCGCTGGGAATCCGCGACGGCTTCTACGACGTCGCTGCGGCCCTGGCGGCCCATTTCCGCCTGCCCCCCCTCTCTCGCGGGCAGCCGTTTGTACTTTGAGGCCGCCGCGGAAGCCGATTCAGCGTTACAATTACGCGATTCTTCTTGCCGGACACGACGGTCTCGGCTAGACTTTTGCGCTCTTTTTTTACCCGCGACCCGACGAGGGGAAACCATATGAGCAGAACCATACCGCTATCGAGAATGCGCAACATCGGCATAATGGCCCACATTGACGCGGGCAAGACAACTGTCAGCGAGCGCATTCTTTTCTACTCCGGCAAGACTCACAAGATCGGGGAGGTGCATGAAGGCGCCGCCACCATGGACTGGATGGAGCAGGAGCGCGAGCGCGGCATCACGATCACCTCGGCCGCCACAACGTTGATGTGGAAGGACCACCGCATCACCTTGATTGACACGCCCGGACACGTGGATTTCACGGTCGAAGTCGAGCGCAGTCTCCGCGTGTTGGACGGCGTCGTCGCGCTGTTCTGCGCCGTCGGCGGTGTGCAACCCCAGTCCGAAAAAGTCTGGCGCCAGAGCGAAAAATACAATGTTCCTAAAATCGCTTTCATCAACAAGATGGACCGAATCGGGGCGGACTTCTTCCGCGTAGTTCAGGAGATTCAGGACGAACTGGGAGCCAACGCGGTCCCCGTCGTGGTTCCCATAGGCAAGGAAGACCAGTTCCGCGGCCTGATAGACCTCATCCGGATGAAGGCGGTCTTCTATGTGGACGAAACGATGGGCGCGGATTATCGCGAAGAGGAAATCCCCGCGGACAAGATGGAAAAAGCCCGACGGTGGCGCGAGAACCTTGTTGAAAAGTGTGCGGAACAAGGCGATGACGCGACCCTCCAGAAGTTCTTCGATACCGGCGATCTATCGGAGGCGGAGATTCTGGCGATCCTCCGCAAGGCCACGATTGCGCAACGCGTGGTGCCCGTGTATTGCGGATCCGCCTTCAAGAACAAGGGCATTCAGCACCTGCTCGACGGCATCGTCCGCTGCCTGCCTGCGCCGAACGAGATCCCTCCGATCATTTGCGCGCGGGAGCCCGAGGAAAACCGGCGCAATCCGACCGATGAAGACCCGTTGGCCGCCCTCGCATTCAAGATCATGGCCGACAAGCATATGGGGAAGCTCACCTACATCCGCGTCTATTCCGGCACGCTGCGCGCCGGCGAATCCGTATTGAACAGCACGCGCGGCAAGTCCCAACGCGTGGGCCGTGTGCTGCGCATGCACGCCAACCGTCAGGAAGCGATTGACGCGGCGTTCTGCGGCGACATCGTCGCCATCGTGGGCCTGGCCGACACGAAGACAGGCGATACGATCTGCTCGGAGGATCACCCCATCCACCTCGAGGCCATCGAGTTTCCGGCGCCCGTTATTTCCATCAGCATCGCGCCCGAAAGCCAGGCCGACAGCGAGAAGCTCAGCCACGCGCTTGCGCGGCTGGCGGACGAGGATCCGACCTTTGTCGTGGCCTTTGACAGCGAGACTTCCGAGACCGTGATCTCCGGCATGGGCGAGTTGCATCTCGAGATCATTGTGGACCGCCTGCGCCGAGAGTTCGGCGTTCAGGCAAAGGTGGGCCGACCCGAGGTCGCCTATCGGGAAACCGCCACGGCGGCCGTCAAGGGCGCCTACAAACACGTCAAGCAAAGCGGCGGCCGCGGCCAATACGCGCACGTGTTTCTGGAGCTGGAGCCGCTGGGCCCCGGTCAGGGTTTCGAGTTCGTCAATGCGATTGTGGGCGGCCGCATACCGTCGGAGTTCATCCCCGCGGTCGAAAAGGGCGTGATCGCCGCGATGACCTCCGGCAGTTTCGCGGGCTATCCGGTCGTGGACATGCGGGTCACGCTGTCGGACGGCTCGTTCCATGAAGTGGACTCGAACGACTTCGCCTTTCGCGAGGCCGGCCGCGCCGGCTTCAAGGAACTGTTCGGCAAGGCGCAGCCGGAGTTGCTGGAACCGGTGATGTCCATCGAGGTCGCGCTGCCCGAGGAGTACATGGGCCCGGTCACCAGTTCGCTGTGCCAGCGCCGTGGCCGTATCGAGGCGATGGAACAGCAGGGCGGCGAGAAGCTAATCCGCGCGATGGCGCCGCTGAGCGAAATGTTCGGCTACTCCAACACCCTGCGAACGGTCACGCAGGGCCGCGGCAACTTCACCATGCACTTCGAGCGCTACGAGGCGGTGCCCTACGCCATCGCCGAGCAAATCGCCAAGAAACGCCGCGAAGAGAAGAAGATTCGGTGACAGGGGCGCGTTTGCCGCACCTCCATCAGGGACCGGACGGATGGCGCCGCCATCGTCGGGCTACGGCCCTGCAGCTCGAGCAGACGGGAACCTCCACGGCGGACGCCAGTTCATCCCCTACCACGCATCCGCCCCGGACGAAGCACCACCCATTCCGGAAATACCGCTTTCGGTCGCGTTCATCCGGCGATACGCCAAGATAACCGTAACGGATGGGCACTTCGACGGGAATCAGCGGATCCCCGTGTATTTCACAGCGATCCGCCGGCAAGGAGTAACTTCGGAGCATCTGCCGGCGGCGCGACTGCAGACCGACGAGATCATCGCAGCTCGCTTCCAGACCGAACGCGGATGCGGGCAAAGTCACTCCCGGGGCATCGCCCATGATCCGCTGCAATCCCCGACACCAGGCTATTTCGACCAGCGCCCAGTGGATTCGTTCGTCAATTTCATCCAGGGCGTCCTGTGCAGCCTCGGACAGTGGAGATGCAAACAACGGCACATCGCCGTCCCGTCCGCGTACTTGCGACGGCTGGACTCGCCCGGTAACCGACCCTTGCAACCAACAGCAGCCGGCGCACAGTATGAGGCAGAGGATCATACTGGCCGCGCCGATCTTCATGGGTGCGCTGCCGCGCTCCAGAATACGTTATACCGACATCAGATCCTTTTCCTTGGCCGCCAGCAGGTCATCCACCTTCTTGATGTAACTGTCGGTGTAGCTCTGGATTTCCTTCAGGCCGGCGTCCCGTTCGTCCTCGGTGGCCTTGCCGCCCTTCTCCAGGGCCTTGATCGCGTCGTTCGCTTCGCGGCGGACATTACGGATGGCGACCCGAGCTTCCTCGCACAGGCGGCGCGCGACCTTGGTGAGTTCCTTGCGCCGTTCCTCGCTCAGCTCGGTGATTGGGATGCGGATAATCCGGCCGTCGTTGACCGGCGTGATTCCGATGTTCGCCGCCAGGATCGCCTTCTCGATCGCGCCCAAAGATGTCGGGTCATAGGGGTTGACGACCAGCAGCCGCGCTTCGGGCGCCGAGATGTTCGCGATTTCGCGCAGCCGGGTCGGCGCGCCGTAGTAGTCCACCGTCACATGCTCCACCAGCGCCGGCGAGGCCTTGCCGGTGCGCAGGCCGGAGAGCTCCTTCTGGAGCACCTCGACGGATTTCTGCATCTTGTCGTCGGATTCCAGCAACACATCATCGAGCGATTCCATATTCCCTTGTTCTCCTGCGGTTGACCGGATTCAGTGGTGGACGCGGGTGCCAACGCGCTCGCCGCGCACCACGCGCAGTATCTCGTCCTTCTTGAAGAAATCGAAAACCACGATCGGAATGTCGTTCTCCTGGCACAGCGCAAACGCAGCAGCGTCCATGATCCTCAGTTTTCTACGCAGCGCCTCTTCGTAGGTCAGTT
>CAYLTB010000172.1:0-5521 GCA_964386675.1 uncultured Verrucomicrobiota bacterium | reverse complement strand
GACGGATCATTGCCGGCGGACGGGTTGGCAAACGAGTGTACCGCGCCGGAATAGCAGATCATCTGCCAATCCGCCTTGGCCGCGCGCATCTCACGCTCGAAGGCCTCGATCTCTTCCGGTTTCACGTAGGGGTCATCGGCCCCATGCAGCACGAGCACCGCAGCCCGCAGACGGCCGGACGTCGCCTCCGGTTGCGGCGTATCGAGGTTGCCATGGATGCTGACCGCGGCGCGGAGCGGCGCGCCGCTTCGCGCCGCTTCAAGCGCCACCGTGCCGCCGAAGCAGTACCCGATGATCGCGACGCGGTCAGGATCGGTAAAGCGGAACGACTTGACCGCCTCCAACGCCGCCATGGCGCGCCGGCGCATTTCGGCCCGATCGCCGGCCTTCAAACCACCGGCGAGCCGTCCGGCCTCGCGGGTGTTCTCGGCAACCTTTCCGCCGCCATACATATCCGCCGCGAGCGCGATATAGCCGGCCTCGGCCAGCGCCCTGGCGCGCCCAACCGCGAAATCATTGCAGCCCATCCAGTCGTGGATCACGATCACCGCAGGGCGCGGCGCCTCCAGTTCGGTCGGATACGCCAGCACGCCCTTGAGCTGCGTATCGCCGGCCGCATAGCCCCACGGTTCCGTTCGCACCTCGGCCGTCGCGGCGACAACGGCGCTCAGCGCCACACCGAATACCGTCATGCTCCATTTCATCGTTCGTGCACTCCCAGGCCGATGGGCCCCTTTTGCGCATGAATATCGTTCAATTATGGCGATCTGCAACCCGGTGCCGACGCGCGGTCATCACAACGAGCGCCATGCTCCCAGCTGTCCGACCGCATCCATTGCCGCCTGCCTGCTCTACGACAATCCCGCCAGTTTCGGCCGGCGAAGTCGAAGGACTGACTTCGAACAGAGAGCGCGGCGCCGCACAGCTCTCCCCGACAGCGTCCATCCCGGATCATTTTATCGAGACGCTGATCGCGTCTTCGCAGGGTCTGTCGAAGCTGAGACCGTAACCCCACCGTTCTCGTTCCAAAGCACTGCGTTCTTGCTCGGCGCAACGCCCCTGCGCCGGAAACACCCGGCGGCCGGCTTCTTTCGTTGAGGCATCGGCGCTCGGCGCTGCGGGCCCCATCCGCGCAGTGCCCCCCCGGAAACCGGCCGGAATCCGTTCAAGCCCCTGTGTGCTTGACATTGAAATGCGTCACAGCCTATATTCCTCACCATGAAACGGAGTTTCATGTAGTGAAACGTCGCGGAGCGTTGGAAAAAGCGTTCGCGTTGCTGGAAGAGCTCTCGCGGGCGCCGGAGGATTGGCGGCCGCTGGGCGATCTGGCGACGGCGACACGGCTGCCCCACCCCACGTGCGCCCATGTGTTGCGCAAGCTGGTCGAACTGCACTATGCCGAGCAGGACGGGCCGCGCGGTGGCTATCGTCTCGGGCCGATGCCCCACTATCTGACGCGGCACGGCGCCTACCGACGAGATTTAGTCGCGGCCGCCCAACCGCACATGGCGCGTTTGGCGCGGGACACGGGCGGCACCGCCGTGCTCGCGGCGCTGGTGCACGGCCGTCGGTTGACCTTGTGCCGGATCGAAGGCGGCGGCGCCTTGCGCGTGGATGAGACGATTGGCCTCGGCGCCAACGCGTACGGCACGCCGACCGGGCGGGTGTTGCTGGCGCATGCCACGCCCGACCAGGTCGAACTGTTTGTCGAAGAGAACGGCCTGCCGGGCGACGCCTGGCCGGAAGCGCGGGACCGCGACGGTCTGGACCGGGCTCTGGCTGAAATTCGCCGGCACGGCGGCTGTCTGGCGGTGTGCCGCCCCGAAATCGGCGCCGCGGCCTGTGTCGTGCGCGAAGGCGAACGCACGGTGGCCGCCCTGGGCGTGTACCTGCCCGTGTTCCGCTTTCGCGGACGGCAGCGAACAAAGATTCAAGACCGCCTTCAACGGGCGGCGGCGGACATTGCGGCGGACCTCCAAAACCGACTGAAAGGAACACAACCATGAGTGATCGTGTCATGACGGCTCGCGTTCGGGCGGAAGTGTTGAACCATGGAATGGACTTGGTGGGCTTCGCACCGGTCAGCCGATGGGCCAAGGCGCCGTTTCTGCTGAGTCCTCGGGCGATCCTGCCGGAGAGCCGGACGGTGATCGTCGGGGCAATTCACATCACCGACACCTGGACGGAGATGGGCGGCGAGCCGGAGCCGCAGGACCGCAGTCCGGGCGGCTGGATGGACCAGAACTCGCTGCTGGACCGCGTGGCCTACCGCGTGGTGCGGCTGCTGGACGCCGCCGGCTACAAGGCGATCGCCGTGGCGTCGTCGAACATCTGGCGTTATCGCCAGTTTGAAGGCATTCCAAGCCTCTTCGCGCCCGACCTCTCCCATATGCACGCGGCGGCCGCTGCGGGCCTGGCCATCATCGGCTGGAGCGGCCTCGCCATCACACCGGAGTTCGGACCGCGCGTGCGCTACATCTCGATCGTGACCGACGCGGAACTCGATCCGACGCCGATGTACGACGGACCCGAACTCTGCGATCTGTGCATGGATTGCGTACGAACCTGCCCCACGCTCGCACTGAGCAAGGACTTCAACAGCCCGAAGCCGCACGTCGTCGAGATCGAGGACAAGGTATTCAAGTACGCGAACAAGAACGCCTGGCGCTGCGCCTGGGCGGAGCATTTCAATCTCGATCTCAACACGAACACAACGAAGGCGGTGGATCATGTAGATGAGGAGGTCATCCTTCGCGAAATGGCCGAAAAAGGCCGGCGCGGCCACGAGCGGGGCGTCTGCCAGAAAGTCTGCATCCCGCCGCACCTACGGACCGAGGAGCCGAGTTTCGGCCGGCCCGAGAAGAAGATCGCGATGCGGCGCATCAACCGCCGTTATCCTGACAACATGCCGACGCTGCGGAAAATCCGCGACGACATCTTCGCCGAGGCGGCGCGGCTGGGTGTGGACATCGCCGCGTGCGGGCCCCTGGCCCCGGACACCAAGGCCGGCCAACTCGCGATTTCGGATGCTCCGGGAATGCGTACGGTACTGGCCTTCGCGATCCGTCTGCCGGAGGAGGCCGTCGGCCCCGTCGCTGCCGCGTCGGATATCCAACACGTCTTCGGCGTCGGATACGGCCGCGCAATGCATCACATCTTATTGCGACTCGCGCGCCGCGTGGAAGATTGCGGCTATCATGCCGCTTCATACACGGGAGCGCTGCCCCCCGCCCACCGCCCGGAGGTCAGCGCGTTCGCCGCGATGGCCGGGTTGGGGCGTCTGGGGACCGACGGCGTGCTTGAAACGGCGGAGTTCGGGCGCAACGTCATGGCCGGCGCGATCACGACCGATGCACCGCTCGATCCGTCGCCGGCGACCTCCGCCGCGTATCCGGCGCCGGCCCCGCGTCCCGCGCCGCGCCCGGCACGGCTGCGCGCCGAATTGGAGAGTGCCGCTCGCGAGAATCTCGCGAGCCTGTTCGGCGTGGCCGGCGCGGAAGTCTTCGACCAATTGGTCGAAGACCTGCGCGCCCATGTGGATGAAAGACTCCTGGGAGAAATGGTGGTTGACGACAATCCCTATCCTCACGGGCCTTTCCTCGCGCGCGTGGTCCGCGAAGAGAAGCGCATCCGCCGCCCGCGCGACCTGCTGACCGGGGCGCGATCGGTCATCGTGCTGGGTATGCACTTTCCGCGTGCATTGATGGAAAGCGCCGGCAATTTTGAACGCGCCCAGATCGGGACGTATGCGTTTCATCAATACGAAACAACCTTTGAGCTCCGGTTTGCCGCCGTCGAGCTGGTTAAAAAACTGAATGCCGCCGGCTATCGCGCTGTCCCCACGGAGAACCTCACCGGCATCGGCTCGATGGTGGCCTCCCATCGCGGCCTGCTGCCGGACGCGCGCTGCAACGCGATCGAGGCCGTGGCCGCGGGGCTGGGCCGGCTCGGGCGCAGCGGCGCACTACTGACTCCCGAATACGGGCCCCACCAGCGCGTCATCGCGATTGTCACCGACGCCGAACTGCCGCGCGACGCGGTACAGGACGGCGCCTGGCCCTGCCAGAATTGCCGTCTTTGCATCGAGGCTTGCCCGATGACGGCACTCGCGGGCGACGGGTTCGAGGTGCGTGTCAACGGAACCCGGGTGTGGCATCCGGAGATTGACCGGCACCGCTGCGACTGGTCGAAGCGCTATGCCCTTTGCAAGGAGGAAGGCCCTGCGCTGATCGGCAACAAGACCGACGTACCCAAACCGGAGGGCCGCATTACGATTGAGATGATCGCAGAAGGCTGCCGACTCCGCGACCCCATCATGAAATCGCGGCCGTGCATTCTCGAGACGTGTCTCAAGGTGTGTCCGGCGAAAGGAGTCGCGGGTTGAAGGAGGGCGGAACGGGAGGAGCGCGAAACCAGGGCGTCTGCAGCCGCGGGCGTTGACCGCAACGGCAAACGTCGAGAAAAGGAAATCGTCATGCCGATGCCGAATTTCGTCTTTATCATGACCGACACTCAGGGTGCCGATGTGGTCGGCTGCTACCGAGATCCCGAACTGGGCGCACGGCTCGGCACGCCGAACCTCGACCGGCTGGCGGCGCAAGGCGTGCGCTTTGACCGCGCCTACACGACCTGCCCGCTCTGCACGCCTGCGCGCGCCGGCATCTTCACCGGCCTCACGCCCAGCGTCGCCGGTTCCGTCACCAACAATCTTGCGTGCGGCGCGAACATCCGCAACATGGCGCATTATTTCGGGAAAGCCGGTTACCGCACCGTCTACACCGGCAAGTGGCACCTCGACGGACTCGACTATTTTGATTCCGGAGTCTGCCCGATGGAGTGGGATGACACATACTGGTTCGATGGGCGGCGGTATCTGGCATCGCTGACGGAAGAGCAAATCCGCCTCTGGCGGCAGGGCCTGAAGACGCCCGGCGACATTCGCGCGCACGGCATCGGACCGGAATTCACGTGGGCACGTCATTGCAGCGATCGGGCCATCGAATTCCTCAGATCTTCCGGCGATCGCCCTTTTGTGCTCTGTGTCTCCTACGATGAGCCGCACCACCCGTCCCTCTGCCCGGCGGAGTATATTGAGCGATTCGCGGACTTCGATTTTCCGGTCGGCCCGGCGGCGCGCGACGATCTGCGCGCGAAGCCGGCGCTCCAGCGCGAGTGGGCCGGGTCGCGCCGGCAGCAGCCGACGAGCGGCTTCTGGCGCGCGCCGCGCTATTTCGGCTGCAACAGCTTCGTGGACGCCGAGATTGGGCGGGTGCTCGACGCGGTGGAACGCCATGCGCCGCCGGACACCTGGGTGATCTACACCTCCGATCATGGCTGCTATCACGAGGCCCACGGTCTCGAGGGCAAGGGTGCCGCAATGTACGAGGAGGCTACCCGGATACCGCTGCTCGTGCGCGGGCCGGGCGCGAAAGCCGGGCATGTCGCGCGGCGGCCGGTGAGTCATCTGGATATTCTGCCGACGCTGTTGGCGCTGGCAGGACGGAAACCGCCGCCGGTGCTG
>CAYLTB010000171.1:0-5551 GCA_964386675.1 uncultured Verrucomicrobiota bacterium | reverse complement strand
AGGAGATATTCACGGTGCCGGTCTGCGTCGCGCGCGTCTTCCGCGGTACGGCCCAGCGCCGCCGCTGGGTACTCAGCGCCGAGGGTTGCCGCGACGTCAACGGAAAGCCGCTAACCTTCCACTGGAGACTATTGCAGGGCGATCCCGAACGGGTACGCATCCGCCCGTTGGACGAGCGCGGCGAGCGCGCCGAAATCGAAATCGCCTGGCACCCGCCGATGCCGGCGGCGTGGGAGCCGAATGTGATGTCCACGCGGGCGGATATCGCGCTGTTTGCACACAACGGGATCCATTTCTCCGCCCCGGCCTTCTTCACCGTGTATTTCCCGGCCGCCGAGGAGCGAACCTACGATGCGCAGGGCCGCATCTGGAAGGTGAATTACACCCGGGGCCACACAGCGCCGTTTGTGGACCCATTGATCTACACGCCGCGTGCGTGGACGGACGAGTACGCCTACGACGCGGAGGGCCGGATGAGCGGCTGGACGCGGACTCTGGGCCAGCGCGCGGAACGCTACAACGCCGAAGGCCGCCGGATCGGCAGCGATGGCCAGGCGCGCGACGTCGTATACCGCCTCGTGCCCGAAGGCCCGCTGGCTCGCCTCGAACCTGCGCCGTAGCCCCGTACGCGGCAGCCCATCCCGACCTCGAAAAGCCGGGCGGCATGTGCCTTCGCCGACGCGACTGCGTCGGGCCGGCATCGGCGAGATCTTATCCGGACGGTTTCCGGAGGGCGGTCGGATCGAAATCCATGCGGGAAACCGCCGTCCGAGGACGCAGCACCTTTTCCGGGAGTTGTCGCTCGACGGTCTGAGGTCTAATATGAATGGCAGATGCGTCGGCGCGTACAGTGTTCCGCGGCCGTTGGCATCAGCGACGGGAGCCGTCGGCAGGTGGGGGATTGCGGGGTGACCCACCGTTGCGAGGTTTCACGCTGATTGAATTGCTGGTTGTCGTCGCGATTCTGGCCATCCTCGTCGCGCTAATGCTGCCGGCGTTGTCTTCCGCGCGCGAATCCATGCGCGTGACGCAATGCCTTACTCATTTCCGGGGTTTGGGATCTGCGTTGCATTTGTGGGCCGCGGACTATTGCGACCGGTTTATTGGATGGGGCGAGACACCGGATGGCACGATCGTGGATTGGTATCGGCAATTCAACGAGTTCTATTTTCAGAGCCGCATTCCCGACTATCCGGTTCGGCGTCATATCCATGGACCCAATCCGCCGAAGTTGCGCCGCGGCACCATATTCTGTCCTTCCTATCGCGCGCAATCGGTGAACCTGTGGCCGCGCGTGTACAGCTATAGTCACTATGCGCAGGGCGGGCCCTATGCCGGATTGGCCCTGGGCACGCTGGGCGGCCCGAAACCAGACTGGATGTCATTCAACCGGCTGGGCGCCAAAGTCAGCGTTTTCGGGCGGCCTGAGGCTCAGGTGCTGATGCGCGAGGTCGAGTTCGGCAGCGACCGCATGCGCGAAGTCACGTTCAATGTCGGCGACGTTCCGGAGAACATGGGACTGGACGGCCGCCCCTGGACCACGGGGCCCGCACGGAACAGCGACTGGGGCGGCCACTTTGCCTTTCGCCACAACCTCCGCAGCGTTTTTCTCTTTGTGGGCGGACACGCAGCGCTGATGAAGCCGACCGACCGTATCAATAAACTCTGGCAATACGACCCGACCGTCGCGCCGTAATGGGCGACTGCGGCAGGAGCCGGCCGGCGGGGATGTGGCTCGGTTCACGCGTTGCGCTATGAATGGCGCGCGGTCGCGGTGTTCACGGGCGGGTCCGTGCGTCAAACTCGGCGGTGGTTCGCTGTTCGAGTGAGCCGTCGGGGCGGCGAACGATGAACAGTGCATCCGTTTCAGGGCAATTGCGGCCCAGCCATGCCAGACCTTCATCCGGCCCCATGACGTAGAGGGCGGTCGCCAGCCCGTCGGCCTTCAAACAGTCCTCCGCGATTACGGTCACACTGCCGGCCGTCCGACGCACGGGGCGCCCAATGCGCGGATCGAAAATATGCGCATAGGCCTCGCCTGTGCCGTCGTCGCGTCGAAAGTTGCGGTAATCGCCGGAAGTGGCAACGGCAAAATCGGCGACGTGCAGCACACGCTCGATCGCGGCACCCGGAGGCGTGCCGGCTTGGGGCCGTTCCACGCCGATACGCCAAGGCCCCCCGCCCGGACGTTCGCCGCGCGCGACGACCTCGCCGCCGACTTCCACATAGAAGTTGCGCAGGCCGCGCGCCCACAGGACTTGCGCGGCGACGTCGACGCCATACCCTTTGGCCACGGCGTTCAAATCGAGACGCAGCCGATCGTGTGATTTCGACAGACGCCCATCCTCCGTCAGCGTCACTTTCCGATAGCCGACCGCATCCATGGCCTCTGCGATCTCGGCGTCGGTCGGAGGTTGCTCGCCCCGCGGCAGTCGGCCGAAGCCCCACAGCTCGGTCAGCGGCCCTACGGTGGGATCGAAGGCGCCATCGGACATTTCAGCGAGGTTCAGTGCGAACCGTACCACCCGCGCAAACTCGGGCGACACCGGCCATTCGACGCCGGCCGGTCCGTCATTGAACTGGGAGATCTCGCTGGTCGGATCGTAGGTGGACATCTGGCGGTTGATTTCGGCGAACGCCGTCTCGACAGCGGCGCGCAGGTCCGGCAGGTCGCCGGGTCGTACGTGGGAATCGGCGATGCGGATAGTCCACGTCGTGCCCATCGTCAGGCCGTTCATCTGAACAGCATCGGCGGACGCTGGGGGTGGGGGACGCCGATACAGCGCCCACAGGAATAGCGCGATGATCAGACCTCCGACCCACAGCATCTGCAGCGGCCGAATCCGGCGCGGCTGGATGACGTGCGGGCGTTGCGCAATGTCCTGCGAGCGCGACGATGGTGGGACCTGCATGGGTGACCTCGATCAGTTAGAGCTTCGAATGGCCGAGTGGACTACGTGGCCGTCCGGGCGACGACAAGGCGACAATGTACCGGCGTCCTGCCGTCGCGGACAGAAAAAAGCGTCCGTGAGGAACGGGTGAATGCGCTTGTCTTTTCGCTCTCGCTTGCCTCTAATCCTCGCGCTGCAGCACGTCAACGACGACGGAGAGGTGCCAGAGTGGTTGATTGGGCACGCCTGGAGAGCGTGTGTCCTCCAAAAGGGGACCGAGGGTTCGAATCCCTCCCTCTCCGCCAAACGCGCGGAGCCGCGGAGGTTGCATGCCGCCTTTCGTCTTTGCCTTATTCAGCGTGCGAACGGGCCGCAGTTGCGTTGGCTTTGCTGAAGAGGTTGAGACGCGTATTTGAACCGGCACAACGCCGGGCGCGTTGCAGCCGCGCGACGGAGACGCCGGTGGCGGGAGATTCGCATTGGGGAATATCCGGATCGCGAGGCCGCGCAACGGCGCGAGCGCTGCTGTAAAACCGGGGCGAATCGCCGTTGGCGGGCCGCTAAAGTGTTTTCGAATTGAGTGGCGCTTTGACCGAAACGGTTGAGCGCCCTATAGGCAAAGTGACGAAACAACATGTGGCTAACGGTGGGACTCCCATGACGACGCTATCGGTGCAATTACCGGCCGGCGGTGGTCTTCGGTATGCCGTTCGATCCGCTCGATGGCTGGGATTGACGAGCGTTATCGTCATTTCGCTTTCGGCGTCGGTGATTGCGCAAGAGGTGTGGGTCAGCGACATCCATGATCGTGAGGACCGTCCCAAGAAGGGCGCTACCGAGGTGCGGATCGTCGTTCCGCGAAACGGGGCCGGGTCCGGCAAGGTGGTGTCGGCGCGGGCGGGGCGGGCGACGGTCAGCTCCCTTCGTAAAGGTGCCGCCGTCATTCCGGCTCAACGCGTGATCCTTTCCTATGCGGCACCGTGGGACTCGGGCCGCGGTATGCCCCCGGGTCACGATATTCTCCGTGCGTCGCCGCCCGATGGCGGCGGACGGCAGCCGGTGTGGGTCACGGTCGAGGTTCCGCGCGATGCCGAACCGGGCGATTATACCGGCGAGTTGACCCTTGAAGGTGCCGGCAAGATTCCGATTCGCGTCGAAGTGGCGGATTGGGCTCTTGCAGACACGCAGGATTACCGGACGCTCGTGGACCTCGTGCAATCTCCCGAAACGCTGGCCCTTGAGTATGACGTTCCGCTGTGGTCGGAACGGCACTGGGCCATGATCGGCCGCAGTCTGGAATGGATCGGCAGGACCGGCAGCCGCAGCCTGTACGTGCCGCTGATCGCGCGGACGAACCTCGGAAATGCGGAAACGATGATCCGCTGGGTGAAACAGGGGGATCACTACGAACACGATTTCAGCGTGTTTGACCGGTACATTGATCTGGCGATCAAGCGCATGGGGCGACCGAAACTGCTGATTCTGTATGCATGGGAGGTTTATCTGCGGAAGGACGAAGGTCCGCCGGTCGTTATTCAGGAAGGCGACAGCGACTACGTCAAAATGGAGAAAGAAAAAGCCGCGGCCCGGCAGGCGTTGCGCGACCGGGGCCCGGCGGTGACCGTCGTGGACGGCGACCGGCTCGAAACGGTCTATTTGCCGAAGTACTCAGATCCTGCGGGACGCTCGCTCTGGGCGCCGGTCTGGACGGGTATTCGCGAGCGGTTGAGCCGCAAGGGCCTTGGAGATGCGGCGTTGCTGGGTATGTTTTCGGACTATCAGGCTTCGAAAGAAGATGTGCAGGCCCTCCATGAACTTTCCGGCGGATTGTCGTGGGCCAGCACTTCGCATCACGCGAGGTGGTTCGAGTCTGGACCGCGAGCCGGCGATGTCCAAGGCATCACGCAGATCGGCTATAGCGGCGCTGCGCTGGGGTTCCGCTACACGATCAACCCGGTGCGGCCCGCGGAGCGCACGTATGGATGGCGCCTTCCCATTCTGCACGGCATCTACTGGCGCTTTGGAACCTGGAACACCTCCGCACTCAGTTGGGTTCGCCAGGAGCCAGAGGTCAACATTACCGGCAGCCTGCGGGGCATTTCCCACCTCGGAGCGGACTTCTGGCCGGCCGTGCGCGATTCGCGCGGCCGCCGGTCGTCCACCTTGTCGGACCGGTACCCGGAGAGCTATTGGCACAGTTTGAATATCGGGAGCTGGTTGCTCGGACCGGACGCGGAGGGTCCGGCGCCCACGGTGCGGTTCCAGATTTTTCGCGAGGGCATTCAGGAGTGCGAAGCGCGCATCTTCATCGAGGATGCGCTTACCGATCCCGTCCGGCGATCCCGCCTGGGAGAACTGGCGGAGCGCGCACAACAATTTCTGGACGACCGGCAGCGGTCCTTCTGGAAGGCCCGCGGCGGGAACGACGCGGAGATTATGGAGTTAGGCGTCATAGAATACCGGCCCGTCTATGAACTGATGTACAGCCGCGGAGCGCGATGGAACGCCCGGGAGGGGCATCAATGGTTTCTCGACTCGGACTGGCAGGAATCGAGCCGCCGACTCTTCTCGCTCGCCGGTGAAGTATCGAGAAAACTTCAGGCTCGCCGCGACCGGGCAAAAGGCTTGAAATGGTCTGATGCGGCCGGATGAACCCGGAT
>CAYLTB010000170.1:0-5563 GCA_964386675.1 uncultured Verrucomicrobiota bacterium | reverse complement strand
ACATCGCCTGCGCCGCCGACCGCCGCTACGCCACCGCGCTCCTGCGTAAACGTCATTTCCGCTGGTAGGATGCAAAAGCCCTGCCGTCACGGCGAGTACAGCCGACCGCCCTGGTGGTCGTAGATTACGAATGCGGGCAGGTCCCGCACCTCGATGCGGTGAACCGCCTCCATGCCGAGATCCGCAAAGTCGAGCACGGTGCTCGCCGTGATGTGTTCCTTGGCCATCAGCGCGCCGGCGCCGCCGATCGTGCCGAGGTAGAACCCCCCGTATTTCCGGCACGCGTCGCGCGCGGCTTTTCCGCGGTCGCCCTTGGCCACCGTAACGAGCGCGCCGCCGCGCGCCATGAATTCCTCCAAGAAATCGTCCATCCGATTCGCCGTCGTCGGACCGAAGCTGCCCGTCGGCAGACCCGGAGGGGTTTTCGCGGGCCCGGCGTAGTACACCGGATGGTTCCGAAAGTAGTCCGGCATCTCACCACCGGCGCGGAGCCGTTCGCGGATGCGGGCGTGGGCGAGGTCGCGCGCGACGACCATCGGCCCGCTCAGCAGCACCGCCTGCCCAGCCCGGCATTCCCGCAACTGCGCCAGAATCTCCGGCATGGGGACGGCGAGATGGATCCGCCGTGCCGCCGTCGGTCCGGCCGCGGCCAGTGCGGGCGCCAGCCGGCCGGGGTGGTGGTCCAGCTGCTCAAGAAAGACGCCATCGGCACCGATCCGGGCGAGAATGTTGCGGTCGGCGCTGCAACTGACGCCGAGGCCGACCGGCAGCGAGCCGGCATGCCGGGCCAGGCGGATCACGCGCGCCTCGAGGACCAGGTACTTGCCGCCGAACTGCGCGCCCCAGCCGGATGCCCGGGCCATTTCCAGCAGCCGCGCTTCCCAGTCGCGGTCGCGATAGAGGGCGGACCCCGCGACGGGCGCCTCGGGCAGCCCATCGAGAGCGCCGGCCGCCGCGAGTTTCACCGCCTTCAGGTTCAGTTCCGGCGAAGTGCCGCCGATCGCAACTGCCAGCCGATACGGCGGACAGCCGGAGACGCCGAGCGCCTGGATTTTTTCGCGGAGAAAGGCGGCCATATCCGACGCGTTGAGGATTGCTGGGTTCGCCTGAAAGAGAGCGGTGCGGTTGGCGGAGCCGCCGCCTTTCGCGATAAAGAGCAGCCGGTATTCGGCGCCCGACACGGCGGCCACTTCGATCTGCGCGGGTAGGTTCGTGCCGGAATTCCGCTCCGCGAACATCCCGCGCGGAATCATCTGCGAGTAGCGCAGGGCGTGGCGGGTAAACGCGTCGCGCACGCCCGCGGCCAGCGCTGCGGCATCGTCCGCGCCGGTGCGAATGTCTTCGCCCTTGAGCCCGAAAATCGTCGCCGTGCCGGTGTCCTGGCACATCGGCAGGAGTCCCTCCGCGGAGATCATGGCGTTGCGCAGCAGGCCGATCGCGACGAAGCGGTCGTTCGGCGAGGCTTCGGGATCGGCGAGGATCGCGGCGAGCGCATCATTGCGCGCGGGCCGAACATGGAACGCCGAATCGCGGAACGCCTCCGCGGCCAGCTGGGTCAGCGTTTCAGGAGGAAGGTAGAGCACGCGCCGGCCGCCCCGCTCCTCTCCGCGCGGAGCCGGGGCGTCCAACCGCCGCCACTGGGTATCAACCGCCGGCCGGAACAGTGATTCCTCGCTCAATACGAATAGTTCGTTCATGACGTAGGGGGGCTCTGCCGGGAACGTCGCCGCTCCCTGCCCGACTTTTCAGGCTAACCGAATTCCGCTTCGGCCGCAACGCGCGGCGCGCCCGCGGATGCAATAGCGCCACGGGGCCGTGCGTTATGCCAACAAGTGGCGCTCGACAGGCGCGGTGTCTTCGTGTTTTTATGAAAGGCTATGGCGTGCCGTTTTTTCGGGATTGCAGGAGCGGATGCCGATCGGCGAAAGGATAGGGGCATGAACGGTAGTTGCATCGGGCGTGGTCGTCTGCGGTGGATGCTGTGGCTGTTGTGGCCGGCGGCCGCGCCGGCTTTGATCAATCCGAACTTCACGCCGATCCATCTCGTCGGCCAGTCGCACACCATTCTTGAACTGGTCTTCACGGAACCGGCGGCCGACGGCAAGGTGGTGGCCGAGGTCCGGGCGATGCTCAAGGGCAAGGGCGAGCCCCCGAAGACCGTGCGCATGGATCCGACTGCGGCGATCGCGGAAGGCCAGCGCGACGCGCTCACGGCCGCCGCCGAAAAGGGCCGGCGCGCCCTGCTGTTCATCGGCGATTTCAAGCCCGCGAGCGCTGAAGGCGGCGAGATGGAACTGGGCGGCGGCGGCGAGAAGGCGCCCAAGGCCATTGCCTTCCTCCACATCAACGGGCTGCCGGAAGAGGGACAGTGGGTGCTTCTTGAGCAGTGGGAGGACGATTTCTGGGACATGGTGCAGGGAATGAATTTTCTGCTGGCGACCTTCAACGGGGGCACGGATCAGCTTGCCCGGATGGTGCGCTACATCCTTGCCGATCCCGAGGCGGACGTCCCGGTCGAGGCCGGCGCGCATTGGGCCGAGCCGGCGGTCCAGGCCGGCAAGGTCGAGGGCGTGGCGGCCGCGGCCGTCCCCGTGTGGCTGCGGGAGAACGCCGCCGACCTCTTCGTCGCCGCCGCGTCGGGCGACCGGCTCTACCGCTGGCGCGACGGCGCGCCGGTCGACATCACCGACGCCGTGAAACTGACTTCGAAGAGCGCGCTTTTTGCCTGGGGCGATTTCGACGGCGACGGCCGCCTCGATCTGGCCAGCTTCGACGGCGCGGATCTCGCGTTGTGGCTTCAACAGGCGGACGGCGCGTTTGCCCCCACCCGAGTAACGCGGTCCGAGGGCCGAATGCTCTCGCTGGACACGGTGGCCGCGGGCGGGCGCGGCGCGACCTTGCTCATGGGAACGGAATCGGCTCCGCTCCTCGGCCGGTACCGCGAAGGCGCGATGGATTTCCAGCCGATTTCGGCGGCGCCGGCGACTGCCGCCGAGATCGGGCGGGTCTCGAAAACCCTGGTGGCTGACTTCGACGGCGATTCGATGCCCGACCTCCTGCAATTGGGCGCGGAGGGCAGCCGCTTTTACCGCGGCACGGCGCCAGGCGAGTTCGCGGCGCCGCAGCGGGTCGCCGTCCGCGTCGGGGAAGGTCCGCACGGCGCCGTCGTGGGGGACTTCGATGAGGACGGACTGCCGGATGTGTTCGTAGCGGCGGAGCGGCGTCATTTGTTCTGGCACAACGCCGGGGGCGGGCGGTTCGACGAAAAGCTGATGGAGAGCGGAGAGGTCAGCTACAAGTTTACCACCGACGGTGTCGTCGCGCTCGCCAGCGACTTCAACAATGATGGGCGGCTCGACCTGATCATCGGCTTCAATGCGTCGGTTCCGCCGTACATTCTTTATAACCGCGGCTTCCGCAGCTTTGCGCATGCGCTGGGCTTCGACTTGGACAAGGAAGGCCGTTTTCCCGACATCGCGGCCGGTCAGCAGGCGCTCTGTTTCGGCGATTTTGACGGCGACGGCGCCGACGACGCCGCGGCCGTGTTGCGCGATGGCGGTGTCTGGATGCTGCGAAGCGAGGTCGCGGGCGGCAGCGCAGCGCTGGCCGTCCGTGCGTCGTTGCCGCCCGGCGAGGCCGGCCCGGTCAATATCGTGGGGACGCGATTCGATCGCCCGCTGGGCGCGCGGATAGCCGGCCCCGGCCGGCCCGCGATCTTCGGCGCGCGGCATGCCGGACCCGTGAAGCTCGTGTGGCAGTATCCCGGCGGGGAGCGGCGCGAAACGGAAGTCGTACTGGAAGACCGACCCGTCAACGTTCGATTGGATCGCTGAAGGATCCGACGCGATGCCCGTGAATTCTTTGCTGGCCGGACTGGCGGATTCCTTGGACTCGGTGGCGGTGGTGCCGGTGCTGATCGGCCCGCTCCAGGCGCTGCTGGCGATCTTGCCCTACCTGTTGGCGGCGCTGGGCAGCGCGCTGCTGGCGCTGTTCAAACCCTCGACCGTCAAGCGCCTGCTGCTGGTGCTTTGGGCGCAGAAGCTGCCGCTGCTGGCGCTGGCGGCGGCGATCTGGGGGGCGTCCTGGGCCGTGCGCCGCTTCTGGCCGGCGCGTGCGGGCGCGGTGACCGTGGCGCAGGCGGGCGCGGCCGACTGGACGCAGTTCCGGGGCAGCAGCGCGCGGCGCGGCTGGGTGGCCGACGGTCACGACGACCCGGTGCGCGGGGGCGTCGTCTGGAATTTCCGCCGCGGCGCCGATATGCTGTTTTATTCGTCTCCCACCGTCGTCGGCAACCGGCTCTATGTCTGCTCCGCGCAAGTGAGCATGTTCAACCGGCAGGGCACCGGCTTCGTGTTCTGCTTCGACGCCGACACCGGCGCGCTCGTTTGGCAGGGCGGGCCGCCCGGCTACCGCGCCACCTTTTCTTCGCCGGCCGTGCTCGGAAACCGCCTCGCGGTCGGCGAGGGCCTCCACGAGGCGCGCGACTCGCGCGTCTCGGTGCTCGACCTGGACCGCGGCGGCGCGCTGCTGTGGACGTTTCGCACCAACAGCCACACCGAATCCTCGCCGATCTTCCACAAGGGCCGCGTCTATTTCGGCGCCGGGCGCGACGGCTGGCGCGCCTTCGAGATCGAACCGGACTCCGACGGCAATCCGCGCCTCGTATGGCACGTCCCCGGCGAAAACTATCCCGACGCCTCTGGCTCCGCGGGTGCTTACAAGGACTGGATTCTCGTTCCGATGGGGCGCTGGGGCGGCGAGGCCCTTGCGGCGCTCGATGCGGATACCGGTGCGGAAGTCTGGCGGATCAAGACGCCCTACCCGGTCTTCTCCGGCCCGACCGTCTCGGAGGAACTGGGGTTGTGCTTCATCGGCATGGGCACCGGCAATATGATTCAGACGGCCGAGGAGGCGTTGCCCGGAGAGCTCGAGCGCCTGCGCCAGCGCGGCGCCACCGAGGCCGAGCTCGAAGCGGCGCGCGCGCGGCTCGGTCCGGCCGGCGAGGTCTGGGCGATTGACCTGGCCACGCGCGAAGTCCGCTGGCGGTACAAGACGGCGCAGAGCGTCATCGCGCAGATCGCCCTCGATGGCGATTTCATCTACTTCGGCGCGCGTGACGGCTCCGTCCACAAAGTCGCCGCCGCCACCGGAGAACGCGCGGCATGCTGGCAGGGCCGCGATCCCATTCTCGCCTCGCCGGCGGTCGCGAAGGACCTCGTGTATGTCGTCACCAACGCCGGACGGCTCGTTGCGCTCGACAAACGGCGCCTGACGCCCCAGTGGGACGAGCAGATCGGCGCCGCGCCCTCGATCAGCTCGCCCGCCGTCGCGCGCGGACGGGTCTACGTGGGCTCGACCGGCAACGGACTGCTGTGCATCGGCTCCGCCGAACGCGCGCCCGCGGTGCCGTTGTGGGGGGGAGACCGCGGCGGACCGGGCCGCTCCGGCTGGGAAGAGGGAATCCTGCTCGGTCCGCGCGGCAATTACGCCTGGGGCTACCGTCCGCCGATCGCGGAAGGGGTCGAAACCCCCGCGCGAGATCGGAAGAGCACACGTCTGAACT
>CAYLTB010000169.1:0-5595 GCA_964386675.1 uncultured Verrucomicrobiota bacterium | reverse complement strand
CGGCAGAGGGCGGCGGAACTGATCGGGGCCCAGCCCGAAAATCTCGCGTTCGTCGCCAGCACCTCCGTCGCGCTCGCCCTGGTCGCCCTCGCGATCCGCTGGAAGAAGGGCGACAACGTCGTCACGGCCGAAGTCGAGAACCCGGCGACTGTCGTGCCGTGGCAGAACCTCGCCCACATGGGGGTCGAAGTCCGGTACCTCCCCACCGGACCCGACGACCGCATTGACCTCGACCGGCTGCCCGGCCTGCTCGACCGGCGCACCCGGCTGGTCGCGCTGAGCCTGGTCGAGTATTCGACGGGCCAGCGGCTCGACCTGCGGCGGGTGAGCCGCTGGTGCCGGCCCCGCGGCATCCTGGTCTCCGCTGACGCCGTGCAGGCGGTCGGAGCGGTCCCCGTGGACGTGCGCGATCTGGGGGTGAACTTCCTCGCGTTCGCCGGCCATAAGTGGCTGCTGGGCCCCAAACATATCGGACTGTTGTACGCCGACCGGACCGCGCTCGATCAAATCCGTTCTCCGATCGTCACCGAAAGCAATTGCGTGGACATCCGGGCCGAAGAGGAGGAACCCACGCGCGACGCACCGCGGCTCGCGCTGCCGCGGGATGCCCGTAAACTCGAAGCCTGCCCCTACCACAACTTCGCCGGATGCTTCGGCCTCTGGCAAGCGCTGCGCAATCTGGAGGCGAACGGCGGCGAACAGGCTTTCCGTCGTCTGCGGGCGATCGGCGACCGGCTGTGCGAGGAATTGTCCCGACTGGACGGCCGGGTCGTCAGTCCGCGCGGTGACCGGGAGTGGTCGGGCCTGATCAGTTTCGCCGTGAACCGCGGAGATCCGAAGCGTCTCCAAGAGCGCCTGCGGCGGCGCGGCGTCCATGTCGTGGTCCGAAAAGGCCGGTTGCGTTTTTCGCCGCACTATTACAACACCGCGGAAGAAACGGCGCGGGTCGCGCGCATCCTTCGGACGGAAATGGAGGCCGATGCGCGGCATGGTTGATCTGCGCGCGCAGATGCGGCCCGCACCGGTGGATGGCGGTTTCGCCCTGCCGGACTACTGGGTCTGGTGCGGCTCGCCCATTCGCGGAGATGATGGGCGCTATCACCTCTTCGCCTCCCGCTGGCCGAGGTCGCTTTCCTTTGCACACTGGGCGGTCTGCTCCGAAATCGTGCGCGCCTCGGCGGACCGGCCGGAAGGCCCATATCGCTTCGAGGAGGTCGTCCTCCCCCGGCGCGGCGGCGGCTTTTTCGACGGGCGCATGACCCACAATCCGGCCATCGTCCGCTCCGGCGACACGTTTCTGCTCTTCTACACGGGCGCCACCTACGAAGGCCCCGATCCGACACCAGAGGACCCCGCGGAGCAGCCGAGCGCGCGCTGGCAGCAGTCTTGGCATAACAAGCGCATCGGACTGGCCTATGCGAAATCCGTGCGCGGCCCATGGACGCGGCTGAACCGGCCTGTGCTGGACGTCCGCCCCGGGGCTTGGGATTCGGTCATCACGTCGAACGCCGCGCCGTGCGTCTGCCCCGACGGCCGGGTGCTGCTGCTGTACAAGAGCACCCCCGACCGCCACGACCCGCACGACGGCCGGTTCCGGGGGCGCTTTCATCTGGGAGGCGCCATCGCCTCGAGTTGGAATCAGCCTTTCGAGCGCCTTTCCGACGAGCCGTTGCTGCGATTCGATCGTCCGGACGCCCATGTTGAGGATCCGTTTTGCTGGCATGACGGCGAGCGGTTCCGCGCGATCATGAAGGACATGACCGGCGCTATTGGCGGCGAACCGCAGGCCGGTGTTGCGGCGGAGTCCTCGGACGGCCGGACTTGGCGACTTTCGGACCCGCCGCAGGCCTACGCGCGGAAGGTGCGGTGGAGCGACGGGCGAACGACCCGGCCGGCCAAACTGGAGCGGCCCCAATTGCTCTCGCAGCACGGAAAGCCCACCCACATCTTCTTCGCTACCTGCGACAGCGAGGTCGGCCTCGACCGAGCGACGCGTACGTGGGTTGTGGCGATACCGCTCGCGGACGAGCGTTGAGGTCCGTTCCGCGACGGGCCCATGCCGTTGCGCTCTCGCACGTCAGACGGGTTCGAACCGGCGGTATTCGATTCGCGGCGGACAGGTCGTTCCGAAGTGGACGCAATACCATGCGTCCTCCCATCCGACCCTCTCCTCGGCGTGCTCGAAAGTCGTGGCCGAACGATTGTCGTTCCAGGCGGTGCTCCAAACGTCGTCCGGTTCACCGCTGTCGCGGTGGTGCGGCCCCAGCAGGTTCCGCAGCGTGCCGGCGAACTCGATTTCGATCCGGTTTTCGCCCTCGCGCAGCGCATGCGTGACATCCACCTCGAGCGGATTCCATTTCAGCACGCCGGCCTTGCGTCCGTTCACGCGGACGACCGCCGCCGGCGCATGCAGGTCGGACAGCGTCAATACCGCCCGTTCGCCGGGCCCGGGCGCGCGACACGACAACCGATCGGTTAACACGGCGCGCCCGGCGTAGAAGCCGTAGCCGCACTCCGTCAGGTTCCACGAAACGATCGGAATCTCCTTCACCAACCGCGGCGCCGATAGCCGCGCGCACCGCTCCGGCGCAGCGCCCCGTCCGACATCTGCCGCCACGGCGAAATCGCCCAGGAGATAAACCGATTCCAATTCGGTGCCGGTCTTCTTTTCGTACAGGCTCGCCAGCGCGAAGGAGGCCTTCGGCACCGGCCGGAACTCGGTCCGCAGTTCGAGGATATTGCAGCCCGGCCGAACGTGCCCCGTCAGGTCCACCGGCTGGAACGAGCGGTCCACGAAATACGTCGACCCTGCCGGAGCGACCCGCCGGCCGTTGATCTCGATCTCGAAGATTTCGGGACACTCGATGGCGACCGTAATCTGCGCCGGCACATCCTCCACGTCGAAAGCAAAGCGCAAGGCGACCGGCCCGGCGTAGTCCATCTGCTCCAGCGCTCGCTGGATCTTGATCACCGGCGTCGGCGGCGACCATTCGTCCGCACGGGTCCGATAGCATGCATAGTCCAGCGTCAGTGCGTTGGGCGCGCGACGGCGAAGTTGAGCCTTCTGACTCAGTGCGATTGTTTCGACCGCGGTCTCCCGGATCTCGTGACCGGTGCGAGGGGCCGCTTTCGTATTGAGCACAAACAACGCGCTGCACAGCGGCGGCAGTTTGATCGGCGTTTCAACGCCCCCCGCAACGGGCCGCTGTGGCGCCGGTTCCGTTGCGCCCGACACCAGATCCCAGTGTTCGACTTCCCCGGTCTCCGCCCAGGTCAGGGTCGTGCAGACCGGTTGGGCGTCGGACGTATTCACGAGCAGCAACACGCGCCGGCTCCCGGCAACGCGGAAGTGGGTCCACAGATCCGGCCAGTCGCCGGCAATTCGGAACGCCGGAGCGACCGCGCCGTCCAGCGCCGCGCGCAGTCCCTCGCGCGTCGGCGCCACGGGACGCGCGAGCCCGCGCAGCCGCTCCAACCGCACGGCGTCCTCGGCGACCAGCGCCGGACCGAAGCGGCCGTCCACGCCTTCCGGCAGCCGACCCGTCGAAAATACGGGGCCGCCCGCGGCCGCAAAGGCCAGCAGTGCATCGAGCGTCGAACGGCGCAAGGTCAGCAGATCGGGCAACACCACGGCTCGATACTCAGCGCGACCGATGCACAAGGCGCCGCGCCGCACACGACCGCTCGCCGCCAGCCGGGTCTCATCGCCGAATTCGAAATCGCGTTGAAGCGACAGCAGCGTGTCGCAGAGGTTGACCAGCGCGGTGTCCCACGCGGCAATGTCCCGCTTTTCGCGGCTGCGGTCATGCTCATGCCCCTGCGCAAATGCGTCGTAGATGCAAAAGACCGACTCCTCGGGATGAAGGACCAGAACGTCGGCGCGGCGTACGCCCTGTCGCAGGGCGTAACCGGTTCGCGCGGCATAATCGCTGACCGACCGGTTCAGGTCCCACCACGGCTCGACGTCGGTCAGGTTGGGCGCGTAGATACGTTTGCGGCGGCCGCGCATCGAGTAAAAGGAGGCGTGTAAACAGCGCACGCTGACGCCGAGCACCGCCATCCAGTCGGCGATCCGCTTGCGCTCGGCAAAGGTGATGCGGTGCGACGAAACGCCGTACATTTCGCACAGGGCCTCCTGCGTTCCGACCTGGTTGGCCACGCTGGTCATCTGCTTGGGCGTCAGAATGAACTTCTTTCCGGTCGGCCAACGGAGGCTCATCGTGAGATGATCAATGCCGGGCAGTTGCATGTAGGCATAGGCGGGCATGGCCGTGCCGGTCCACGAAATCTGGCTGTTGAGCGTATCTTCGCCCATCAGGTGGCCGGCGAACTTGACGCCATGGCCGGCGCACCACTCGGAGACGGGCGCGAAGTAGCCTTCCATGAACAGGGCGACCGCGGACCGCCAGTAGTGATGCCGGACCTCGCGCCAGGCGCCCTCTTCCACGAACAGGCCGGGGAGAGCCGACTCGATGTCATAACCCCATTCGCGACGGAACCGCGCCGGCAATTCGGCGCTCCAGGGCAGCAGGCCGGGACGGAAATGCGGCTCGTCCACCCACACCGCCTCGATCGTACGTCCGAAATGCCGGGCGAACCGCGCAAACCAGATCTCGTCGTAGGCCTTGCATAGATAGTCCGCGACGGCCGCACGGTCGAGCAGGTTGACGATGGTATCCTTGAACTCGAGGACGTACACGCCGCGCGCGTCGCGCGCGAAAATCTCCGCCTGGGCTGGAATCGGCTCCCCGTTACGGACGAGCCGCAATCCTCGGTATTGGCGCTCGCGGGGCAGCCCCGGCATGGCGCTGGGCATATATGCGGCCTGCAACCACAAGCGCAGCCCAATGCGCTCGCAATGCGCCACGATAACGTCGATCAGCCGCATCCACTCGTCCGACAGATACTCGACCATCAACCCATTGAATGTCCGTGCAATGACCGCCCCCCACCCCGCCGCGCGGAAGCTGTTGAGCTGTTCAACAAGCCGTTCCGGTTTCAGATCGTCGTTGAGCATCCAGAGCGTGACGCCGCGATAGGCGGCCGGCGGACGGGCAAACAGCGATTTATTCATGGAGGTCCTCGCAGCGGGATCAGTCCTCGGTAGCCAGCAGCAGCGTGACGTGGCCATCGGTCACCGGGCGTCCGCCCCACGCCTCGATGACCTGTCGGTAGCGCGGTTCCCGCCAGTGACGATAGGCGAGCTCGAAAACGATGCCGGGCTCCGTGGCGCGGCCGGACGCGTCCAAGGGTTCGATCATCCGAAACGGCCATGCGGCCATATCCAAGAGATAGCGCGCGGCGTAGTCCAGCGCGCGCCGCAGCGATCGGCCGTTGACCGAGTAGTCGTAGAGGCCCAGTCCGTACCCCTCGCCCAACTCGGCGACGAGCAACATCAGGCGCAGCGCGGCCAGAGTATAGTGCATGGAACGGGTGCGCATGGTCTCGCGCGGGAGCTGACCCTCGTCCGTCATTTTCAGCGGAATAATGTCCTTCCAGCGTTCGAACACCTCGAGCAGGAGGTCCGCGTCGTCCAGTGCCGCGGCCCCGAAACCCACATAGGCGAGGCGGGCGTCCTCCCAGTTGTTGGTCATC
>CAYLTB010000168.1:0-5596 GCA_964386675.1 uncultured Verrucomicrobiota bacterium | reverse complement strand
CTAACCTTCATGCGGTCGAGTTCCTGATTGTTGAGCGCGAAGTGCTTGACGCAGGCTGCCGTGCCGCTGCGCTGGACGCCTTCAATGACCGCGACGGCAATTTCGCCGGCCAAGTGCGGATCCTCGCCGAAATACTCGAAGTTCCGGCCGCACAGCGGGGTGCGCAGGATGTTCACGCCGGGCCCGAGGATCACGTCCTTGCGCCGTGCGCGCGCCTCCTCGCCTAGCGTCGCGCCGAACCGCCGTGCGATCTCCGGGTTCCACGTGGCCGCCAGCGCCGTACCGGCGGGCAGGCAGGTGGACGCGTCGTCGGTCCGCCCGGCCGAGCCCCAGGCGTCGGTCCGCAGCTCCTCGCGGACTCCGTGTGGGCCGTCGGACATCCAGAACGCCGGAATGCCGAGCCGCTCGATCGCGGGCAGCGAAAACAGCGTGGCTCCGTGACAGAGGCTGACTTTCTCCTCCAGGGTCATTTGGGCGAGCATTGCCTCGACTCGCGGCGACCCGGTGTTCGATGCAGGCGGCATGGGCGTCACTCCCGGTATTCCGGCGCGCCGCTGGCGGCGCTCACCGTTGGCGCCAAGCTCTACGCGAGTCCGCCGCCGCCGTCAATCCGATCACGATTCGTCGAAAGCAAAACGGCCGCGGTTCGCCCTCTGCGGACAAGTCCACCGCGGCGGCTCTATCGAAACGCAAAAGCCGGGATAGAGAGCGCCGTCAGCGCGCGAGGGCGCGGTGGTATTCCTGCAGCGACTTGACGCCGCCACGACCCTTGCGGACGGCGGCGATTCCCCGGGCCGCCGCCTGGGCCGCCGCGAGCGTTGTGATGTAGGGCACCTTATACTTGATGGCGCTCTTGCGGATGTAGGAGTCGTCCTGCTGACTGCGTTTGCCGATGGGCGTATTGATCACCAGCGCGATCTCGCGGTTCATAATCGCATCCACCAGATGCGGTCGGCCTTCGTGGAGCTTTCGAATCGGTTCGGAGGGAATGCCGCGCTCCGTCAAAAAGCGGTGCGTGCCCTCCGTGGCCAGAATCTTGAAGCCGAGCTCATGAAATGCGCGAGCGACGGGCGCCAGCCCCGCGCGATCGCGCTCCGCCACCGTCATCAGGACGGTGCCCTCCAGCGGCAGGGCCGGCGGCGCGGCCTCTTCGGCCTTGTAATACGCCAGGCCGAACGAGTCGGCCATGCCCAGCACTTCGCCGGTTGAACGCATCTCCGGGCCCAGCACCGGATCCACTTCAGGGAACATCGAAAACGGCAACACGGCTTCCTTCACGCCGTAGTGCGGCACCTTGCGCTCTGCGAGGCCCAGCTCCGACAGCCGGGCGCCGGTCATCAAGCGGGTCGCCAGCCGGGCCATCGGAATCGCGCAGACCTTGGAGACCAGCGGCACGGTGCGCGAGGCGCGCGGATTCGCTTCCAGGCAATAGACCTTCCCGTTGCAGATGGCGTACTGCATATTCATCAGCCCCACGACCTTGAGGGCCTTCGCGATCCGCCGCGTGTACTCCACGATGGTCGCCTGGTGCTCCGGCGAAATGCTGACCGGCGGAATGACGCATGCGGAATCCCCCGAGTGGATCCCCGCCTGTTCGATGTGCTCCATGATCGCGGGCACGAAAACCTCTTCGCCGTCCGCCAGCGCATCCGCCTCGCACTCCAACGCGTCCTCGAGGAAGCGGTCAATCAGGATCGGCCGATCGGGCGTGACGCCCCGCGCATCGGCGACGAACTCTCGCAAATCGGATTCGTCATAGGCGACTCGCATACCGCGCCCGCCGAGCACGAAGGAGGGCCGCAGCATCACGGGATAGCCGATGCGCGCGGCCGCCGCCCGCGCTTCCGCCTCCGAAGACGCCATGTCGGACTCCGGCATGGGGATGCCGAGCTGTTCCATCATGCGGCGGAAGCGGTCGCGATCCTCTGCCAGATCTATCATGTCGGGCGTCGTGCCGAGAATCTTCACGCCCTGCGCCGCCAGCTCGCCGGCGATGTTCAGCGGCGTCTGACCCCCAAACTGGACGATGACGCCCTCGGGCTGTTCGTGGCGGTAGATGCGCAGTACATCTTCGACCGTCAGCGGCTCGAAATAGAGCTTGTCGGACGTGTCGTAATCGGTGGAAACCGTCTCCGGATTGCAATTGACCATGACGGTCTCGAAGCCGGCTTCGCGCAGGGCCAGCGAGGCATGCACACAGCAATAGTCGAATTCAATGCCCTGCCCGATGCGATTGGGGCCCCCGCCGAGGATCAACACCTTGCGCCGCGGCGAGCGCTCCGGCGCCGAGCGGTCGTGATAGGTCGAGTAAAAGTAGGCGGCCTTCTCCACGCCGCTGACCGGAATCGGCAACCAGCCGGCGCAGAGGTCGAGTTGAATCCGCTCCTGGCGAAGCCGATCCTCCGGAACGTTGAGCAACTGCGCGAGGTACTTGTCCGCGAAACCGTCCTTCTTGGCCTGTTCCAGCAGCGCCGCCGGTGGCACCCGTCCGCGGAAGGTCAGCAACTGTTCTTCCAATTCCACCAGCTCCTTCATCTGTTGATGGAACCAAGCCTTGATATGGGTCCGGCGCACGAGGTCTTCGATGGAAGCGCCCTTGCGCAAGGCCTCGTACAAAAGGAATTGCCGCTCACTGGTCGCTTCGTTCAAACGAGAAAGCAATTCTTCCAGCGGAAGTTCGTGGAAATTTTTAGCCAAGCCGAGACCGTGACGGCCGCTCTCCAGCGAACGAATGGCCTTTTGCAGCGCCTCCTTGTAGGTGCGGCCGATGCTCATCACTTCGCCGACCGCCCGCATCTGCGTGCCCAGCCGGTCCTGCGCGTCTTTGAACTTCTCGAAGGCCCAGCGCGCGAATTTGACGACCACATAGTCGCCGGAGGGCGTATAGCGGTCGAGCGTGCCGTCGCGCCAGTACGGAATTTCATCCAGCGTCAACCCGGCCGCCAGCTTCGCCGACACGAGCGCGATCGGAAAACCGGTCGCCTTGGACGCCAGGGCCGAGGAACGCGAGGTGCGCGGATTGATTTCGATCACCACGATCCGCCCCGTCTTCGGATCGTGCGCGAACTGGACGTTGGTGCCGCCGATGACGCCGATATTCTCGACAATCGCGTAGGCGTAACGCTGCAGCCGCTCCTGCACCTCCGCCGAAATCGTCAGCATCGGCGCCGTGCAGAACGAATCGCCCGTGTGCACGCCCATGGCGTCCACGTTCTCGATGAAGCACACGGTGATCATCCGATTCTTCGCATCGCGAACCACTTCGAGTTCCAACTCTTCCCAGCCCAGTACCGACTCCTCGACCAGAATCTGGCCGATCATACTGGCGGCGATGCCGCGCGCGGCGATGATGCGGAGTTCCTCCACGTTGAACACCATGCCGCCGCCCGTGCCGCCCAGCGTGTAGGCAGGGCGAATGACGACGGGATAGCCGAGCCGCTCGGCGATGCGCTCCGCCTCTTCGACCGAGGTCGCCGGCGCGCTCGCCGGCATCGGAATCCCAAGCCGGTTCATCGTATCCTTGAACGCGATCCGGTCTTCGCCGCGTTCGATCGCGTCGAGGTTGACTCCGATGACCTGAACGCCGAAGCGCTTGAGAACACCGCTTTTTGCAAGTTCGGAGGAGAGGTTCAATCCGGTCTGACCGCCGAGATTCGGCAGCAGCGCGTCCGGCCGCTCTTTCTCGATGATCGCTGTCAGCGACCGCGCATTCAGGGGCTCGATATAGGTCGCGTTCGCCATCACCGGGTCGGTCATGATCGTTGCGGGATTCGAGTTCACGAGCACGATCTGGTAACCCAGCTCGCGAAGCGCCTTGCACGCCTGCGTGCCGGAATAATCGAACTCGCACGCCTGCCCGATCACGATCGGACCGGAACCGATGATCAGCACTTTGTGAATGTCACTTCTCCGTGGCATGGCGGCTCCCAAGGCTAACGACGCGGGATAAGGACATCCGTGAAATCGGCCTCGCCATCCGCGCCTCGTCTATTCTCCGACTTCTGACTTGCGATGTCTGACCTCCGGCCGCTCAAACATACTCCACCGTCGCGGGCGGTTTGGGCGTGAGGTCATAGAGACAGCGATTGACGCCCGGCAGCGCGACGATCCGCGCGCAGATGCGCTCCAGCTTCGGCCATGGTAGCCGCGTTGCGGTAGCCGTACGCGCGTCCTTGCTCGCAATGCAGCGCAAGACGACAATGCGTCCGAATTCGCGGCGGTTGTTCCGGATGCCGGTGGCGCGGTCTTTCAGCAATACGGCGAGGTACTGAAACGCTTTTACCGACTTCAATTCGTCCTCCACGATCGCTGTCGCGGCGCGCACGAGTTTCAGTTCCTCCTCCGTGACCTCGCCGATGATGCGCGTGGCAAGCGCGGGGCCGGGGAAGGGGATGCGATGCGTGATTTCGGCGGGCAGGCCGAGCAGCGCGGCGACCTTTCGGACGCCGTCCTTGCGCAGCGTCTTCAGCGGTTCGAGCACCTGATAGCCGTACTCCTGCTCCGGGTCTATGCCGAGCTGCGACAGGATATTGTGCTGGCGCTTGATGCCGGCGACGGTCTCCTCGATGTCGGTCAGGATCGTGCCGTGCAGGAGAAACTGGGCGCCGGATTCACGCACGAGGCGCGCGAAAACGTCGCGGTAGAAGGTGCGCGTGATCGCCTCGCGCTTCTCCTCCGGATCGGTCAGCCCCTTCAGCGCGCCGAGAAATTCCGCGCGCGCGTCCACCAGCTTCACGGGAATGCCCATTTTTCGGAAGATCGCGACAACGCGCTTCGCCTCGCCCTCGCGCATCAGCCCGTTCTCGATGAAATAGGTTTTGAGCCGGCGCCCCAACGCGCGATGCGCCAGCGCCGTCACCACGGAGCTGTCCACGCCGCCGCTCAGCGCATTGATGGCGATGCCGTCCCCAACCGTCTTCTTCAGACCTTCGGTCTGCTCTTCGATGAACGTGCGATAATTCATGGCGAACGGATCTCCTCCAGGGTTACACGGCGTCGAACATTCGATGCGCCATATACCGGCAACGAATCCTATTATCAACGCGAAACAGCGCCGGAGAAGCGGCAATGTTGCCGTTCATCGGGGCGGCATCGGGACTGGGGCGGGTGGCCGGCGGGTGGGCGCCGGCCTCAGCGGGAATGTCCTTCTTTGCGGGCGTTGTGCGAGTCTGGGTTGCCCCGGTGGCGCGGGGGGGCGGATCGGTTCGGAGAGATGGCGGGCGATGCGATGGCCGGTCTGCAGCCCGGCGGAGCGCCGGCGCGGTGTTGCAGGGGTGCGCGGGACGAACCGGGAAGGGCGGCGGCCGCAGACGGCAGCCCTCTTTTCCGCTTTTCCCGGCGGCGCGCGGGGCGCATTATCGCCGGCGCCCGGCGCTAATGCCGGACGCGGAGCGGATATGAGCGCGGAGATCATCGAGATTGGAGCCGAGGGCGTGGATGTCGCGGCGGTTGTCGCCGCGGTACTCACCGACAATCTCCCACTCGTAGTCCAGCACGATGCGGCGTTTGCTCTGGTCGAAGTCGATCACCCATTCGAGCACCTGTTGGCGCAGCTCGGCTTTCTCGACCGGCGTGGCATCCGGTGGGAAAGGCGACG
>CAYLTB010000167.1:0-5615 GCA_964386675.1 uncultured Verrucomicrobiota bacterium | reverse complement strand
GCCGCCGGCGCCCGTCATGCCGCCCCGCGCGGTGATTCCGCCGACGCCGCCGGCCCTGCCCCCGCCGGCGCCGGTGAAACCGACGCCGCTGCCGCTGCCGGAAGAAGAGACCCAAACGTACATCGTTCAGCCGGGCGACAGCGTCAGCCGCATTGCGCAACGACATGGCGTGTCGGCGCGCGAGATCATTGAACTCAACAAGCTCGACAAGCCCGACAAAATCAAACTGGGCCAGAAGCTGCTGCTGCCTCCGCACGCCCGGACCTCACCGACTGCGCCGGCCACGCCGCGCGCGCCCGCGGCCCCCGTCGCGACGCGCACCGTGCCGGCCGATAGCGTGGAATACCGCGTGATGCCGGGCGATACACTGAGTCATATCGCGCGCGCGTTCGGGGTGAAGGTTGGAGATATTCGCGACGCAAACCAGCTCTCGGGCGATCGGATTGACGCCGGACAAAAATTGGTCATTCCAAACCCGAAGAAGACTCCCGGCGCGGACGCAGCGACGCCCAGCGCATCGGTCGCTCCGCGCGCGCCGGCGTCTCCGTCTCCAGCTGCGAGAACGCCGCCATCGCCGCCGGCAGCCCCGCCGGCGCCTCCGGCGCCCACGCCGCCGCCTTCGTCGTTGTCGCCGACCCCGCCCGCGCCCGCCGCGGGGGCGGCGTCCCCGGTTTCCGGCGATGCCTCGCCCCAGCTAGTGCCGTATGTCGTGCGCGAAGGCGATACCATCGCGCAGATCGCCAAGGATTTCATGGTCACCGCGGCCTCGCTGCGCCGAGCGAATAACCTGGCGCCGGATGCCGAGGTGCGGGCCGGACAGCGCATCCTGATTCCGACGTCCGACTGACCGTCGCCGTCGCGCCGTCGCAGCGCCTCTCTCATGCCGAGAACCAGCGCCTTGTTGCTGCTCGTGGTCTTGCTGCTGAGCGGCATCGGAATTGCCATGCTGGCCAGCACGGGGGAGGCGCCGGCGGCCGTTCTCGGGTTGCCGCCGAATCATTTTCTGATGCGGCAACTCATCTGGCTGGGCGTGGCGCTCGCGGTGGGGTTGGCGGCAGCGGCGCTGGACTATCACGTCTATCGGTGGGCGGCGCTCCCGATGGTCGCGGGGGCGTTGCTGCTGTTGTGGTACACGGCGCTGTTCGCGCCCGTGGTCAAGGGCAGCCGCCGCTGGATCTTCATTCACGGCTTTTCGTTGCAGCCCTCGGAGTTCGCAAAACTGGCGCTGGTGGTGTTCCTCGCGGCGTGGTTCCGGTACGCGCAACCGTTCGTGCGAAAGTTCTGGCACGCCTTGCTGGTTCCGGGCATCGTCTGCGGTTTGCTCTTGCTCTCGCTGTTCAAGGCGCCGGACTTCGGCGCGATGATCCTGCTGGGGCTGGTGATCTATGCGGTCCTGTTCGTGGCGGGCATCCGGTTGCTGCACTGGATCTGGCTCGGCCTGGCGGGGGCGGGGCTGGTGTCCGCGGCGATCTACCTGCGGCCGGACAAGATGGCCCGCGTCATTTCCTTCTGGGAGTACGAGAAGTATTCGCGCACGCTGTCCTACCAGCTCGTGTGTTCGCTGCAGGCCTTTGTGGCGGGCGGCTTCACCGGGCTCGGCTTCGGGCAGAGCCTGGAAAAAAGGCTGCACTTGCCGGAGGCCCACACAGACTTCATCTTCTCGATTCTCGGCGAGGAATTCGGCCTGGTGGGCACGCTGACGGTGATGGCGCTGCTGGTGGCGCTGACGCTGTGCGGATTCGCCATAGCGCGGCGCGCCCCGGATGTATTCGGCCGACTGCTGGCGTACGGGATCACCTTCACGCTCGCGCTGCAGGCGATGATCAACATTGGCGTCGTCACGGCGAGCCTGCCGACGACCGGACTGGCCTTGCCGTTCATCAGCTACGGGGGCACGAACCTGCTCGTGAACTTCACCATGGCGGGAATCCTGCTGAACATCGCGCGCCACGTCGAGGCGCCGCGAGCGGATGACCACGCCAGCGTGCTGAAGGACCGGGTGCAGGAGGTCTGATCGCCGTCGGGCGCGCCCGGCCGCGGCGGTCAGGCGCCGCGGGCCGCGGCCGGCCCGCCCTCCGCCCGAAGGTCGGCCTCGACCATGATGCGCACGAGTTCTTCGAAGTTTACGGAGGGCGTCCAGCCGAGCTGTGCGCGCGCCTTGGCCGGGTTGCCGAGCAGGAAGTCCACTTCGGCAGGCCGATAGTACCGCGGGTCCACGCGCACGCGCACGATGCCGGTGTCCGCCTCCAGGCCCACCTCGTTTTCTGCGGCGCCTTGCCAAATCAGACGCCGCCCGATGTGCGCAAAGGCCGCCTCCACGAATTCGCGCACCGAGTGCGTCTCGCCGGTCGCCAGCACGAAATCGTCCGGCTCCGGCTGCTGAAGCATCAGCCACATCCCGCGCACGTAGTCGGGCGCATAGCCCCAGTCGCGTTTCGCGTCCAGGTTGCCCAGGTAGAGGGCTTCCTGCAGGCCGAGCCGGATGCGCGCGACCGCCCGCGTGATCTTGCGCGTGACGAAGGTCGGGCCGCGCCGCGGCGATTCGTGGTTGAACAAGATGCCATTGCTGGCGTGCAGGCCGTAGGCCTCGCGATAGTTGCGGACAATCCAGTACGCGTAGAGTTTGGCCACGCCGTACGGCGAACGGGGATGGAACGGCGTCGTTTCGCTCTGCGGTATTTCGTGCACCTTGCCGTACAGTTCGCTCGTCGAGGCCTGGTAGAACCGGCAGCGTACGCCGGTCTCGCGGATCGCATCGAGCAGACGCAGCGTTCCGACCGCGTCCACCTCCGCCGTGTATTCGGGAACCTCGAAGGAGACCTTCACGTGCGACTGCGCCGCCAGGTTGTAGATCTCCGTCGGTTCGATCCGCTCCAGCAGACGGTTCAGGTTGCTGGAATCGGTCAGGTCGCCGTAATGCAGGGTGAGCCGCACGCCGGTCTCGTGGCGGTCTCGGTACAGGTGGTCAATGCGCTCGGTGTTGAAGGAGCTCGCCCGGCGGATGATGCCGTGCACCTCGTACCCTTTTTCCAGCAGCAGTTCGGCCAGATAAGAGCCATCTTGCCCGGTGATGCCCGTGATCAGCGCCTTGCGGGCCGCGGGCGATTGGCACCCGGTTTCCAGGGTCATACGATCCTCCATTGCGAGGCTCCGTTCACGAGCCCCAATTCATTCGACCAGGTCAATCAACTTTCGGATGTCGTCGCTGACCGATTTGGGGGGCGGAACGGTAGCGGGGGCCGGTGCGGGAGTGGGGGCGGCGGCTGCGGGAGGAGGGGTCTCGGAAGGCCGTTCGCGGCCGGGGTTCGGTGCGCCATCGCGTGCCGCCGCGCCGCCGCCCGCATCGGGGGCGCCCTCGGGCGCCGGTCCGCGCGCATCGGGGGGACGCGGTTCATTGCCGCGGCCATCCCGACTGCGATCTTCCCAAACGCGTCCGCCGCGTCCGCCGCGCCGGCGGCGCGGTGGGTCGCGCCGCCGGTCGCGGTCGCCGCCGCGATCGGGACCGGGACCCGCATCTTCCGTTCCGGCGCGCTCTTCTGTCGCCCCGCTGAACGATAGCTCCAGTCCTTTCCGGAACGTCGCGGCGCGCATGACCTCGCAGCCCAGACTGAGCGCGCGCTGTTCGACCACGGCGTCCGCGGAGACGATCGTCACCGCGTTCCGACGCCCGGCCTGCTCCGCCAACCGCGCGATCGTCTCCACGCGTTCCGACGGCGTGTTGGCATAGAAGACCTCAATGCCGCCGAAATCGGCGCCGTCCGGGGCCTTGCGCGGAGGTTCGCCCATGAAAACGGCCTGGAGTTTGATGCGCTCGCGCTGGGCGAACCGGGCCAACCGCTGGATGCCCGCGACGGTCTCCCGCGGCGGCGTGGACCCCCGATCGCCGCGATAGCCGAGCACCGCCGGACCATCCAGCACATAGATCCGGTTGCCGCGCGCCGCGCCGGCTCCGCTGCGCCGGCCGCCCAACCATCCGCGAAATAACGAGGCAATCGCTTTCATTGCCTACTGAAAGCGGAACGCGATCCCGGCGGTGTACTCGAGATCGCCGCCCTTGAACTTCGAGAGCTTGCCCCAGTCCGAGAACGGATACGCGGCCATGAACGTGAGCCGGAAGCGCCCGAGCGGCAGGTCAATGCCCGCCTGGAGGTCGTAATATACCTTGCTCTCATAGTCGCCGCGGACTTTGTCGCTGACGAAACTCTTCAACATGCCGACGGCCAGTGCCAGGTACTGCTCGTGAAAGACCAGGTGAAGTTGCGGCGTCAGCACCTGTTCGACGTCCGGGTTGTCGCCGGCCTCCCAGGCATAGCCGAGTCCGAGCCGCCAATACGCGAGCTGGTCATGCAGTTGTAAACCGAAGACCGCCGAGGTGTCGCCCTTTTTGAACGGAAGCGAGGTCACGGCGCTGCTGCCGCCGTGGCGGCGGGCGCCCGCCATGATCGCCGAACCGAATTGAGCGCGGGCGGGGAGGACGGCTGCCGTCAGCGTGAGCCCGGCCACGATACAGGCAAATGAGGTTTTCATGCCGCCACTATAGTCAATCTCCCGTTTCCGTCAACGACGGAGCCGCGGGGAGTTCCACGGCGCCGCGGGTCTCTGCCGAAAGAAATGCGCCGCGAGGCTATTGCACGTCGCCCAAATTCCGCGACGGCCTCGCCGTCAATCCCCGCCCGCCGGCCCCGCCGGCCAAACCGCACAGGACCTTGAAGCGCCGGCGGAGCCGAAGAGGACCCTGTTCCGTCTTGCGGAATGCGGGACCGTACGCCCACATTTCCAAGGCTTGGAAGCAGTTCTGCCGCTCATTTCCAAGGTTTGGAAATATCCGCAGACGGTCCGAGTCTTTTCGCTCAATCGGCTGGTGCGAAATCTACCCAGCGCCGGCGCTCGTCCACGCGGATCAATTTGACCCGAATAGCGTCGCCCGGACGCGGCGCGCGCGCGCCGCCGCGCCCGCGCCGCCGTCCCGTCTCCGGCGGCAACCGGAGCAGGCCGCGTTGCAGCGAGTCGCACAGCTCCACCAGCGGGCCGCGCGCCGTCGCGCCGGTGACCACCGCCGCGAACGGACCGGTGTGGCCCGCGCGGAGCTGGCGTGCGAAAAAGGCAATCCGCTTTTCCGCCACGCTGTCGGCCTCCGCCTCATCCGCGGCGCGCTCGCGTTCCGAGCAGTGGGCGGCCAGTCGCGCGAGGTCGCCCGCCGCGTAGGGCGGCCGCCGTCCGGTCTCCAGCGCTTTGAGCTGGCGGTGCACGATCAGGTCCGGATAGCGCCGGATCGGCGAGGTGAAGTGCGTGTAATGCGTCAACGCCAATCCGAAATGCGGCGCGCGGTGGGCGGAATAGACCGCCCGCTTGAGGTTGCGCAGCACGGCGATGTTCGCCGCCGTCTGCCGTGGCGTGTCCGAGACCTCGGCGAGCAGCGCGTTGATTCGCTCGCGCGCGCGTTCGCGCAGCGGCAGGCCCAACTCGGCCAGCTCCGCCTCCATCTGCGACCATTGTTCCTCTTCCGGTTCATCGTGGATCCGGTACAGCGCGGGAACGCCGGCCTCGGATAGTATGCGCGCCACCGCTTCATTCGCCAGCAGCATGAACTCCTCGATCAGGTGGTAGGCCGTATG
>CAYLTB010000166.1:0-5801 GCA_964386675.1 uncultured Verrucomicrobiota bacterium | reverse complement strand
ATCCGAGACCTGGCTTGGCGCCATCGGGTCAGGTCTCCGGAGCACTCCACGACCCCCAGAATTTGACCGGATCTCGGGTCCAGGATGGGGGCATATGCGCTGGATTCACTCGTCTTCGATCGCGTGTCCGATTCGCCGACGATCAGACGAATGGACTCGAGTCCCAGCGCGGCCGCTTGAGGTTTCAGCAGAAGATCCGCCGCTTGTAAAACGGCAGGGACCGTCTCACGGGCCCATTCGCCGTCGCCGGCCGGCAGTTGGCCGGCCACCGATCTGGCAATGCCATAGGCTTGTTCCTGGACGGCGGCCCGGGTTCCCTCCCAAAGCAGTCGGGACACGGTCCGATCCGCCAGCCCGGCAATCGCGAGCACAACGAGCAGCGCGATCAGGAAAGAGATCCCTGCGCTGAAACGTTGAGAAATAGTTGCCGGCGAAGGCGCGGAGCCGGCAGGAGGCACCGGCTGAGCACCGTCTGCGCCGGCGGATGGCCGAGGCTCATCCATAGGTCAATGTTAAGCCTTTTATAAAGCGGCTTCAAGCGACAACACGAAGGTTGCGGATTGTGCTCCTCGCGATGAAAGCGCACTATTATCCGTCGTTGTCCATGGACACGGAAGGGCCGATGAACCTGTACCTGATGCGACACGGAATTGCCCTGGACGTAGGCGAGAACGGGATCCGGCGCGATGCAGACCGCCCGCTATCCGAGGAAGGCCGACGAAGGGTGAAATGCATCGCGGAAGGATTACGCGGCCTGATGGACCGACCGGACCTGGTCGTCGCAAGCCCGCTGCTGCGCGCACGGCAAACCGCAGAGATTGTGGCGCGACAATGGGGATCGGCGGCTGACCCGGCCGTTTGCGAAAGCCTGGCGCCCCACGGCAGCGCCGAAGATTTCTTCTCCTGGCTGCAAAGGGTTTTACCGCGCAACGTTCTGGCCGTCGGGCACATGCCCGATCTGTCCGATCTGGCCAGCGTACTGCTGTTTGGCCGAGCGGGCGCGGGATTTGACTTCCGAAAAGGATCCGTAGCGGCTTTCGGCTGCGAGAGTCGACCGCGGCCGGGCCGTTTCCACATGCGGTGGTTCCTGCCGCCTCGCATCTTCCGCCGGTTGGGCGAGTCCGATCCGCCATGAAAAAGGCCGAGGAATACGAAGCGAAGTTCCTCGTTCCTGACGCGACTGCACTGGACCGCGCCGTCGAACACGTTCGATCGTGCGGCGCTCGGGTCGGCCGGAGTCGGCACTTTCTGATGCGGGATATTTATGTGGACACGGCCGATCGCTGGCTGCTGCGCGCCGGTATCGGACTGCGGGTGCGCTGGATCGGCCGCCGCGCCGTTCTGACGGCCAAGACCCGGCGCATGGCGTCAGGCCGGCTGGTGCATCGGATCGAATGGGAGGAGAAACATGACGCCGCACGGATCCGGCTGCCGGGTCCGCTGCCCCGCGGACGCTTGGCGGCCTGGCTGAAGCGTTCCCGTGGCCCCACGACGTTGACGACGCTGATCGAACTCGACCACGACCGGAGGGAGTACCCGGTGTGGATCCCTGGCGGAGCGCGCGCCAAACTCTGCCTGGATCGGGTGCGGGTTCCCCACAGGACGACGCCGGCGGAGATGAACGAGGTCGAGATCGAATTGATCGACGGTTCGCCCCGCGCCCTCAAGCGTTTTGCCCGCCGGTTGGAGAAGGCCAGTGGCTGGCGTCCGGACGGGCTCTCCAAACTGGAACGCGCCCTTCGCCATGTCGGACTGGAGGTGCCGGCGCTGCCCTCCGTGAAGGCGTATCGTATTCGCGCGGGAGATCGCCTGGCGGACGCCGCCTGGCAGGCCTTGCGTCTGCGATTCGCCGAATTCTGCTGGAACGAGCCGGGGGCGCGAGCCGGACTCGATCCCGAGTACCTGCACGACATGCGGGTCGCCGCCCGCAGAATGCGGGCGGCGCTTCGGATCTTTCGCGGAGCGTTGTCCGCGGATTTCGTGGAACGCGCCGACCGCGAACTCCGACGCATCTTCGCCGACATGGGCCGCGTTCGCGACCTGGATGTCAGCATAGCCTTACTTCGTTCCCGCCTTTCGGAGGCCCGAGATTCCGGGGTTGCCGGTTGGGTGGAGCGTCTGGAACGTCGGCGAAGGCGCGCGTGGAACCGATTGCTCCGCGGTTTCTGCAGTCCGCGTTTCGAGCAGTTTCTGCGGTTCATGGAGGCCGCTTTGACTGCCGCGCCGGACCGCACGGCGGAAGCGTCGGGCGCGGATCGCCGGGTTGGCGACACGGCGCCGAAGATTCTCCGCCGGTGCTTCCGCAAGGCGCTGGAATCGGCATTCGCGCTCGATGCCGAATCGCCGGAGTCGGCGTTTCACGAGGTCCGCATCCGTTTCAAGAAACTGCGTTATGCATTGGAATTATTCGCCGATCTCCACCCCCGCGCGACACGCAAGCTCTGCAAGGAGCTGGCGGAAATACAGGACGTGCTGGGCGAGTTTCAGGACGAGGTAGTCCTGCGCACACTCCTGCGCCAGGGGGGCGGCCATGGGCTGAACCACGACATGAAGACCGCGCGCACCCGGCTGGAAACGGAAATCGAGGAACGAATCGCGGAACGGCAGTCTGATTTTCTCCGTCTGCGCGATCGTTTGGACTCCAAGACGATACGCAGACTGATGGACAAGCTCAGCTCGACGGATTGACGTCCTGACGCACGGCAGACGCGAGTTGTGCGAACGCCGCCTCAAACGCTCGGGGCCATACGATAACGTCCGGTCCGACGCGCACCAGGGTCATCCGCCAAGAAGGAAGAATGAAGCAGATGGAGTTCTTATTGCCCTGTGCCATGAAGAGGTCAGGCGGCGCCGTGCCAATCAGCCGGCGACCATCCGCTGTAATCCCGTTGACCCACCAATTCAAGCCGTACGCGCCCGGCAACCGATTATACCATGCGGTGGGGTCGTGCGGCGGCGTCGTGGCTGGAACGAGCGGACGGCCGGCGTATGCGAAATAGCGCCGGCTCACGAGCTGGCGGCCGCTCCAGTCTCCTAACCGCGCCGCCAGCCAGCCGAATCGCGCCAGACCTTTGGCAGATATCCAAACGCCGCTTTGCTCGAATCCAGTGCCACCGTTGACCTCGACCCCGTCCTCCATGCCTTGGGTCCGCCACTCCCACTCGTCGGCCCGCAGACCGATGCGGTCGCCGATCCGGCGCTGAAACAATGAACGCAGAGATTCGCCGGCAATCCGAGTTAGAATCCAGGCCAACAAATCCGACTGGTCCGAATAATGGAACGCCTCGTCCGGTGCAAACAGCGGCGCTGCCGGCCGGAGGACCGACTCCGTCGAATGGTTATAGCCGCTGGTGAAGGTCGCCAGGTGGCGCAGCGTGACAGCCGGATAGCATTCCTGCAACGGCGGATGATAGCGCCACGCGAGATCGTCCGGCGAGCAGCGGCCGTCATCCCAAAGGAGCCCAAGACACGCGCTCAAGAAAGACTTCGTACAGGAATACACCGGAACGCGAACCCCTTCTTCGCCGCCGGACCAGATGATGCGTCCACCGCGAACCACGACGGCGCGGCGCACGCCCAGCTCGCCGCAGACCGCGGCGAACCTGCTCAGGCCTTCGTCCAAGGCGTTCGAGTCGATCCCTTCCTCCTCGGGCTCGCAGACCTCCCATGCGTCGCCGGGCGTGTGCCCTGCTGGAATTTCCGAGAGAGTCATGGGGGGGCGATTGGCGCCGCGCTGGCGCTCCTCCGCCCGATCGCGACGTATTTTGCAACAAACGCGCGGGCAGCCGCAATTCGCTCCCACGTCGCGCCCTTGAAGCAATACTCAACCGAAAGGCTGTGCGAATAGCCGTCGCGGGCGATGGCGGCAATCAGGCTGCCCATGTCGTACACGCCGGCATCCAGCCACGTCCCCTTCCCCTCGGCCGTCGAGTTGTGCACATGCATGTGCTCGATCCACGGCCGCAGTCGCCGGTAACTGGCCAGATCAAACACGCGCGACGGCTGGAAATTGACCCGGAGATTCGGCAGCGCCGCCTCGCGCATCAGCCGCTCCGTGGATTCCGGAGTGTCCGCGAGGGTCTGTTCGTGCGTCTCTACGACGAACCGCAGGTCGGGCGCGCTGCCGCATACGCGGCGCAAGGCCAGGATGGCCGTCCTCCAGTGATCCGGGGTCGCTCGGTCGCTGCCGATGCCCGTGGGACCGGAATCCGTAAACGTGCGTATCTTGGGCGCTCCGAGGCGGCGGGCCGCCCGGATGGCGCGCCCGGCGATCTGATAAGTCTCCTCCAGGAGTTCAGCGGTTTGTGTCAACCACCAGTACGGGGCCACAACTTCGATATCGAGCTTCAATTTGCGCGCTTGGTCCCGTAGGGCGTCGAGTTCGCCGTCCGAACGCCCGTCCACGTGCTTGAACCAGACTTCCACGCCGTCATAGCCGGCCGCCGACAGTTTGGGCAACTGGGATTCCAACGGCTCGTCCCGCATCGCGATCGTACAACAGCAAATCTTCATTTCGATGATCCCCGCCCCTTCTCGGCGCGCCGCTGCGCCGCCTTCTCCAGATCCGGCAGCGGAAGGCGGTCGAAGTCATACCGCGGCTCCCAGCCCAGGCGTTCGCAGGTGTACCGCAACGCACAGGAATCCATAGCCTCCCGCGTGCTCATGACCGTAAAGGTCTCAAATCCCGCCCAATCCCCTTCCAGCCAGCGACGGGCAACCTCGCCGACGTCGCGGCGGTCGCAGTCCATCTCGTTGCGCTCGCTGACCTGGCGGCCGTACTTGTCCCGCATCGCGTCGCCGTCCACCACATAGCCGATGCGCAGCGCGGCGACCGCCATGCCGTACGAATCCGCAGCGAACTTCGCAATCATCTCCTGACACGACTTCGTGAGCCCGTAGATGCCCGCCGGCCGGTCTCCCGGCAGATCGTGCCGCCAGGGACGCGGATAGTGCTGGATCGTGGCCGTGCTCGAAATCAGGACCGCACGCCGGATGCCCGCCTCGTGGGCCGCAAAGAACAGATTGGCCGTGCCGCGCACGTTGATGTCGAAACTCAATTCCGGTGTCGCATAAGCATCTGGCGAGCGTGGGGCCATGTGCGCGACGATCAACCCGTCGCATCCCTGCACCGCACGACGCGCGTCTTCGAGTTTCACCACGTCGCCGATCACCGACTCGGCCGGTCCTTCCCCGCCGCGGACATCGAACAACCGCAGCACGTGCCCCGCCGAAAGCAACGGCAGCACCAACCCCTGAGACAAAAACCCCCGCCCGCCCGACACCACAATCTTCATGATCTGAATGCGCTCCCGTGTCGTTGTGTCCGTGAATTGCAATTCAGTGCAGGTCTTGATATGCTGGTTACGTGCGATTGTCAAACCTCGCGCGCCGGGTGGCGTCGCGGGGCGGTTGAAAACCGGCGGCAGGGACCGCCCAACGGGAGAAATAGAACATGAAAATGCTCAAGCTATCGCTGGCCCTGGCCGCCGCGGCCACCTGTGCCGGCACAATTCGCGCGGAGGAAGTGACGGTGGACTTTGATGGGGAAGCCGCCCTGGCCAAGTGGGAGATCAAGGGCGACGCGGCGCTCGACAACACCAAGGCGCGGGCGGGGACCTCTTTGAAGGTCGCCCCTGGCGCTCAAGCCCGGCTGAACCTGCGGGCCGAGGATGGCAGCGGCACGGTCAAGTTCTGGGTGTTCGACGACGGAACGGTGCCCGATGATCCGAAGGCGTCTCGCGCGGGCCCCCACTGGGGCGTAGTAAACGCCGAAGGCCGTATTCTGGCCATCGGTCCGCTCT
>CAYLTB010000165.1:0-5889 GCA_964386675.1 uncultured Verrucomicrobiota bacterium | reverse complement strand
CGGGTTTCTCCAGGATACCGATCCGCTCCCGCGGGGGGTGGATACAATAAGTAATCAGTATAACCATGCCTCGGCGGAAAGTCCCGCCCAATTGCTTTCCGATTGGCGTTCGGCAGTAAATGGGTTACAAAAATGTTCAATGCATTCGATTATTGTCGGTCTGGCACAAATCAACGTGACCGTCGGCGCGGTGGAGGCGAACGGGGACCGCGTGGCGCGGGCGGCCGTGGAGGCGGCCGCACGGGGGGCGGATGTTGTGGCCGTGCCGGAGCTGGCCATTGCCGGTTATCCGCCGGAGGATCTGGTGCTGCAACGGCATTTCGTCGCCGATTGCGAGCGGCGGATGCGCCGACTGGCGGGGGAATTACCGGCTGGAATCGTCGCCGTGGTGGGCGGACCGCGGCGGGCGGCCGAGTGCGTGTACAACTCGGCGTGGGTGCTCTGCAACCGGCGGGTGGCCGGCATTTATGACAAGATGCTCCTGCCGAACTACGGGGTGTTCGACGAGAAGCGGCTCTTTGCGTCCGGCGCGCGTCCGGCGGTGCTGGAGGTCGGCTCGGTGCGATTGGGGCTGCACATCTGCGAGGACTCCTGGGACCGGGCGGCCGCGCCCTGCGCGGGCTTGCGGGGCGCGGTGGACGGAATCTTGAACATTTCAGGGTCGCCGTACCATCGGGGGAAGACGCGGCTGCGGGAGCGGGTGCTGGCGGCAGCGTCGCGAGCAATCGGCGCGCCGCTGCTCTACTGCAACCTGGTCGGTGGCCAGGACGAGCTCGTATTTGACGGCGGCAGTCTGGCGGTGGACGGCGAGCGCCGGCTGGCCAACGCGCGGGCGTTCACGGAAGACCTGCTGCTGGTGCGGGTGAGGGCGCGGCCGGACGCGCGACGCGCGGCGACGGGCGCGGCGCGCATCGTCTGCCCCGCGCCGCCGGTCCGCCGGGCGCTGCCGGCGGTGAGGGCGCGGCGGACGCCGCGGTTGCCGGACACGGCCGAGGTGTACGCGGCGCTGACGCTGGGCTTGCGCGATTACGTGGAAAAGAACCGTTTCCCCGGTGTGATCGTGGCCTTGAGCGGCGGCATTGACTCCGCGCTGGCGGCGGTGCTGGCGGCGGACGCGCTGGGGCCGCGGCGCGTCTATGGCATCACGCTGCCGTCGCGCTTCAGCTCGGAAGGGACGCGCCGGGACGCGCATCGGGTCGCCCGCGCACTCGGCATTCGGATGGCGGAGCGCTCGATTGAACGCGTCTATCGCGCGTTTCTTGAAGAACTCGTGCCGCTGTGGCCCGGCCGCGCGCCCGACGTGGCCGAGGAGAACCTACAGGCGCGGATTCGCGGCACGATCGTCATGGCCTTGTCCAACAAGTTCGGCTGGATGGTCGTCACCACCGGCAACAAGAGCGAGACGGCGACCGGCTACTGCACCCTGTACGGAGACATGGCCGGGGGATTCGCCGTGCTCAAGGACGTCCCGAAGACCCTCGTCTATCGGCTGGCGCGTTGGCGGAACCGGGTGGCCGGCCGCGCGCTGATTCCGCGTTCGACGCTGCGGCGTGCGCCGACGGCGGAATTGCGCGCGAACCAGACCGACCAGGACACGCTGCCGCCTTATCCGGTGTTGGACGGCATCATTGAACGGTATGTGGAACAGGACCAGAGCGCCGCGGATATCGTGGCCGCGGGCTTCGATCCGGACACGGTGCGGCGCGTCCTCCGAATGATTGACGCCAACGAATACAAGCGCCGGCAGTCCGCCCCCGGCGTCAAGATCACCCCGAAGGCCTTCGGGCGCGACCGGCGGATGCCGATTGTGAACGCCTATCGAAACGGGAGCCGCGCTCCATGAATACCCCGCCCTCGGCCGAGGCGCCCGACCGCGAGTTGCGCCTCCTGTATGAGATCAGTCGGCAGCTCGACCGTAGCCTCGACCTGCGCGAGGTGGTCAGTCCCGTGCTGGAAGCCCTGGCGCGCCATATGGACATGAACTATGGCACGCTCACGCTGCTGCACCGGAAAACCGGCGACATCATGATCGAGGCAGCCCATGGATTGACCCCGCAGCAGACCCGCCGGGGCCGGTACAAGCTCGGGGAGGGCGTCACCGGCCACGTGATTCTCACCGGCGAGCCCGCCGTCATCCCCCGAAAAAGCGAGTCGCCGCTCATTCTCGACAAAACCCGCCGCGGCAAGCGCGACGACACATCGTTCCTGTGCGTGCCGATCAAGCTGGGCACGGAGGTCGTCGGCGCGTTGAGCGTGGATGAGCCGACCAAGTCCGCCGCGGACCTGGCGGACGACGCGCGCCTGCTCAGCATCGTGGCCTCGATGATCGCGCAGGCCGTGAAGCTCCGGCGGGCCGCGCAGGAGGAACAGGAACGGCTCGCGGAGGAGAACTCGCATTTGCGAGAGCAGTTGAAGGAGCGCTTTCATCCGGCCAATATCGTCGGCAATTCGCACGAGATGCAGGAGGTGTACGACCAGATCGCCCAGGTCTCCAAAACCACGGCCACGGCGCTGATCTATGGCGAGACGGGCACGGGCAAGGAACTGGTGGCGCACGCGATCCATTACAACAGCGACCGGGCGGGGGGACCGTTCATCCGTGTGCACTGTGCCGCCTTGCCCGAGAACATCATCGAGAGCGAGCTGTTCGGCCACGTCAAGGGCGCGTTCACCGGGGCCATTGGCGACCGGAAAGGCCGTTTTGAAATGGCCGATAACGGCACGCTGTTTCTGGACGAGATCGGGGAAATCTCGCCCGCGCTGCAAGTCAAACTCCTGCGGGCGCTGCAGGAGCGCGAAATCGAGCGGGTGGGCGATGCCCGGCCGATCCGAATCAATGTCCGCCTGATCGCCGCCACGCACCGCGACCTGCCGGCCCTCGTGGCGCAGGGCAAGTTCCGCGAAGACTTGTTCTACCGCCTGAATGTGTTTCCGATCTACGTGCCGCCCCTGCGAAAACGCAAGGCGGACATCATCCAGTTGGCCGAACACTTTCTGAAAAAGTATGCGAAGGAGCAGCGAAAACAGGCGCGTTCGTTCAGCCCGGAGGTCGTGGACCGGCTGCTCGCCTACCGGTGGCCCGGCAACGTGCGCGAACTGGAAAACTGTATGGAGCGTGCGGTGCTGCTGTGCGAGGGCGAAGTCCTCTTGCCGCGGCATCTGCCGCCCGCGCTGCAACTCGGCGCGGCGCCAGGCGCCGGAGCGATCGGCCCGGGGCTGCAGGCACAGGTCGCCGCCTTTGAGCGTGACGTGATCTCGGAAGCGCTGCGCGCAACGCGCGGAAATATGGCCGCCGCCGCGCGCAAGTTGCTGACGACGCCACGCATTTTGTCGTACGCGGTCCGTAAACTCGGGATCCGACCGGAGCAGTTTGTATGAGACCCGGTGCCGACGGCGCGCCGGCATCTCGGCCGCCCGCTTGGCTGACGGAAGAGGCGGCGGATAGGGCGGTGCTGCGGCTGAAAGTCGTCCCCCGTGCGGCGCGTACCGCGATTGCCGGCGTCTGCGGCGACGCGCTGCGGATCCGGCTCAGCGCGCCGCCGGCCGATGGCAAGGCTAACGCCGCGCTGGTCGGGTTTCTTTCCGACAGTCTCGGCGTGCCGGCGCGGCAAGTGACGATCCTGACGGGCGCGGCGGCTCGGATCAAGCGCGTGCGGGTACAGGGCTTGCCTGCCGCGCGGATTCCCCGGCGCCTGCTGGCAACGTCGGGACCGGCCTAGATTTCCAAAAGGCTCTGTCCTTCCGCGGATTCCGAAGAGCCGGACAAATAGGGCGTGGTACGGAACCGTTCCACGCGGTTCAACCGATGGATGAGTTCGGCCAGGTTTTTCGCCGCCGCCAGCGCCCCCTCCAGTAGCTGGCGGCGCTCTGCCGCGTCCAGCCTTTCGTCGGCGATCGTGTCCAGACTGCCCAAGATCACCGTTGCCGGCTGCGCCAAGTGATGGCAGGCCGCCGCGACGCTGGCAAGCATGGCCTGGCGCTGTTCCGATTCCCGCAGCGCTTTTTCCGCGCGTTTGGCCTCGGTCAGATCCATGACCGACAGCACGGCCCCCGCGACGGCCCCCTCCGAATCTCGATTGCACGAGACCGCCACCTGGATCGGCGTAAAATTTCCGGAAAGCGTCCGCGCCTGCATCTCCGCGCGCCACTCGCGCTGCAGGGTCAGCACATCGCGGAGCATCCGCAGCGCTAGGTCCGTCTCGACGACCAGGTCCGCGAAATTGCGCCCCACCGCCTCCTCGTCGCCGGCGAACCCCCACAGCCGGGCGAAGGCCGGGTTGGCGAACAGGATGCGTGCGGTTCGGTCCATCGCGGCGATGCCGCTGGCGGCGTTTCGCATGGCCAGGTGCCCGGTCCGGAGCAGGTCCTCGGTCTGTTTGCGCCGTGTGATGTCGCGAATAAAAAAACAGAGCCGCGAGCGCTCGCGGGACAGCAGGTTGGCCGTGATTTCGGCGGGGAATGTTGTCCCGTTCTTGCGGACGCAATACCCCTGGATCAGCGCGAACCGATCGTGTTCCAGATGATCGCGGAGCGACAGCATCAGTTCGGGCGTGATGCCGGCAATTACGCGGCTCACGCGAAGTCGGCGGAATTCCTCCTGCGAAAAACCGAGGAAATCCACCGCTCGCATGTTGGCCGTGACGACGATGCCGTCCAGCGTGGTAACGAGCGCGGCGTCATAAACGTTATCCAGCAGGATGTACTCCCGCAGTTCTGCGGCGTCCGGCGGCGGAGAGGAGAACCCGACACGGCGCGTTTCCGATGCCGACGCCGCGCCCAGGCTCGATCCCAAATCAATACGGATCGTGCGGGACAAGTCCTTCTGCGCCGACGCATCCATATCCGCGCTCATGCGTTCAAATCGTGCTGCCGAGCCACCACCGCGCACTGTGCGCCGATCGAGACCGATTGGCAAGCGGGATCAAGAGCGCTCGCCGCGCGTTCCGACCAGTTTGCATTGCGCCGATCCGGCCGAATGTTCATGATGCGGGGGATCGGATGCGGATGAACGCTGGTGTCGACGTGCGGTCAGATCCACGATGAATTCGTATATTGCGCTGTCCGTTTTTATCGCGGCCTATTTGCTGTTTGTGGCGCTGCCCCGCCGCCGTTCGCTCGTGGCCTGTTTGGGCGGCCTGACGCTCGTGGCGACGGGGGTTGTTTCCTGGCGTGCCGCGCTGGGCGTCCACATCAACTGGAATGTCATCGCGCTCTTCTTTGGGACGCTGGTCCTTGCGGAGCTCTTCATGCAATCGCGCATGCCGGCGGTCATGGCCGAGTGGCTCGTTCGCCGCACGCGGACGCTGACCGCCGCGATGCTGATGATCTGCGCGCTGTCCTCGTTTCTCTCCATGTTTCTGGAGAACGTGGCGGTCGTGCTGCTGGTCGCACCCATCGCGCTGAGCCTGTGCCAGCGCGTCGGCATCTCGCCCGCCCGGCTGCTGATTCTCGTCGCCGTGTGCTCGAACCTCCAGGGTACCGCCACGCTGATCGGCGACCCGCCCAGCATGATTCTGGCAGGCCACATGCATCTGTCGTTCAACGATTTCTTCATCTACCGCGGACGTCCCGGCATTTTCTTCGCGGTGCAGTGCGGCGCGGCGGCTGCCCTGGCCGTCGCGGCCTGGCAGTTGCGACGGCACCGCCGGGCCATCGAACTGCCCGCGCTGGAAACGCCGCGCTCTCTCGTGCCCACGGCGCTCCTCGGCGCGCTGGTCGTCGGACTCTCCGCGGCCTCCTATTTTGACCGGGAGTTCAAGTGGATGGCCGGCGCGTGGACGATGCTGCTGGCGGTCTTCGGCCTCGTCTGGTACCGGCGGGTCCCGCACTGGGGCTCCGTGCGAGATCTCGTGCGTCTGCTCGACTGGGATACGACGTTCTTTTTAATGG
>CAYLTB010000164.1:0-5916 GCA_964386675.1 uncultured Verrucomicrobiota bacterium | reverse complement strand
ACATCCTGCTGGCGGAGGTCGAAGTCCCCTACGAGAAATTCAAGGAGTTGGACGACGTCAACCCCCGACTGCCGGAAACCGATGCCGCCCTGGTGATCGGAGCGAACGACGTCGTCAATCCCGCCGCGAACACCGTCGAGGGCACGCCGATTTCCGGCATGCCGGTGATCCGCGCGGACGCCGCGCGGGCGGTGATCTTATGCAACCTGGACCGGAATCCCGGCTACGCGGGCGTTCCGAATCCCCTGTATGACCACCCGAACGCGGTGCTGTGCCTGGGCGACGCCGCCGAGACGGTGGGCCGGCTCGCCGCGGCGCTGGAGGCGGAAGGCTCGTGCAGGGAGTGAACGATGAACCTGCGGATTGATTCCGATATTCCGGGCGGAAATATCGTCGTGGACGAGGTGTCCGGCGACGACGTGCGCCTGCACCAGGATCTCCGGGACACGGACCGGCCATGGTTCTACTGGTGCTTTCGCGTTCGCGGAGCCGCGGGGCGGACGCTGCGATTCACCTTCACGGCCAGCCGCGCGCTCGGAGTCCGCGGCCCGGGCGTGTCGTTTGATGGCGGCCTGACGTGGAGATGGTTGGGCGCCGAATCGGTACGACAGAACTCCTTCGTCCATGCGTTTGCCGCGGCGGCAACGGATGTGCGCTTCAGTTTCGGCCTGCCCTACCTGTCATCCGATTGGCGGCGGTTCCTGGAGTCCCTTCGCGGCCATCCGCTGCTTACCGAGCGGACGCTCTGCGCCAGCGCACGGGGACGGCGCGTGGAATATCTGCTCATGGAAAGTCCGGCGACACCGCGACATCGGGTGGCCATGGTCTGCCGTCACCATTGTTGCGAGATGATGGCGAACTACGCGCTCGAGGGATTGATTGGCTGGGTGGCGAACGACCCCGAGGATGCGGCCGGCTGGCTGCGGGCGCACGCCGGTTTCTTCATCGTGCCTTTCGTTGACAAGGACGGGGTCGAAGACGGCGACCAGGGCAAGGGCCGGCAGCCGCGGGATCACGGTCGCGACTACGAGGGCGCCAGCCGATACCTGGAAACAGCGGCGATCCGCGATCAACTGCCCCGATGGGCCGGGGATCGCCTGCGGGTCGGAATGGACCTGCACTGCCCCTGGATCGCCGGCGCGCACAATGAGGTGATTTATCAGGTGGGCGCAGCGGCCCCCTGCGTCGAGGCCGAGCAGCGAGAATTCTCCGCCTTTCTGGAGGCGGGGGCGCGCGGTCCCCTGCCCTTCCGGCAAAGCGATTTCCTTCCGTTCGGAACGGCCTGGAATACCGTGGACAATTTCGCGGGCGGAAGAAGCTTCGCGCGATGGGTCCGGGAGCTGCCCGGCATCGCGCTGGGCACGGCCATCGAGATTCCCTATGCGAACGCCGGCGGGGCGGAGGTCAATCCCGATTCCGCCCGCGCCTTCGGCCGGGACCTGGGCCGCGCGCTGGCGGCGTATCTGCGGGCGCTGCCCGAGCGGTGACCCGGTCCGCCGGCTTCACGCCGCGCGACGCGCTTTGGCGAACGCCTCCACGGCACGGTCGAGGTGCTCGCGGCGGTGCGCGGCAGAAACCTGCGTGCGGATGCGCGCGGCGCCCTCCGGAACGACCGGATAGAAGAAGCCGATCGCGTACACCCCCTCTTCCAGCAGTCGGGCCGCCATCGCCTGCGCCCGCCGGGCGTCGCCCAGCATAATCGGCGTAATCGGATGCTCCTCGCCCGGCGGGAGCGCGAAACCCGCCTGCGCCAGCGCCCGGCGGAAGTACCGCGTGTTTTCCCATAACCGCTCTCGGAATTCCGGACGGGTCGCCGCCAACTCAAGGGCCTTCAACGCCCCCCCGGCTACCGCAGGCGGCAGCGTATTGGAGAACAGGTAAGGCCGCGATCGCTGTCGGAGCAGTTCGATGATCTCGCGCGGACCGCTGACGTAGCCGCCGCTCGCACCGCCCAGTGCCTTGCCCAGCGTGCCCGTAATGAGATCCACCCGGTCCCGGCATCCGCGGTGCTCGTGCGTGCCGCGCCCGGTGGCGCCGAGGAACCCGACCGCGTGACAGTCGTCGAACAACACGGCTGCGTCATAGCGCTCCGCCAGGTCGCAGATCCGGTCCAGCCGAGCGATCGTCCCGTCCATGCTGAACACGCCGTCGGTCGCGATCAGCCGCGCGCGGGCGTCGGCGGCGGAGCGCAACTGCGCTTCCAGGTCGTCCAGGTCGTTGTTCCGATAGCGCAGCCGGCGTGCCTTGCACAGGCGGATCCCGTCAATCAAGCTCGCGTGATTGAGTTGGTCGCTCAGCACCGCATCGCGCTCGTCGAGCAACGGCTCGAACACGCCGCCGTTGGCGTCAAAGCATGCGGCGTACAAAATCGTGTCCTCCATGCCCAGGAATTCCGACAGGCGCTCCTCCAGCTGCCGGTGAAGCGTTTGCGTGCCGCAGATAAATCGCACGGACGAGAGCCCGTTCCCCCATTGCGCGAGAGCGTTTTGAGCGCTGCGAACGACGTCGGGATGGTTCGCCAGTCCGAGGTAGTTGTTGGCGCACAGATTGACGACCTCGCGGCCGTCGCGCAGACGGATGACCGCATCCTGCGGGGAATCGATCACCCGCTCGGTCTTGTACAGGCCCTTCGCCCGAATGTCGGCGACTATCCCGGCCGCCCGTTGTCTCCAGTTGGCATTCACGGCGCTAGTCCGCCCATTCCAGCACGACCTTGCCGGATTGCCCCGACCGCATGACTTCGAAGCCCCGCTGGAACTCCGTATAGGGAAAGCGATGCGTGATCACCGGCGAGATGTCGAGGCCGGTCTGGATCATCGAGGTCATCTTGTACCAAGTCTCGTACATCTCCCGGCCATAAATGCCCTTGATTGTCAGCATGTTGAAGACGACCTTGTTCCAGTCAATCTTCATGTCGCCGGACGGGATGCCGAGGAGCGCAATCTTTCCGCCGTGGCACATGTTGTCAACCATTTCCCGCAGTGCCGCGGGACTGCCGGACATCTCAAGTCCGACGTCAAACCCTTCTTTCATGTCAAGCTGGCGCTGCACCTCGGCGAGCGGAATCCCCTCGTTCAGGTTCACGGTTCGCGTCGCCCCCAGCCGGCGCGCCAGGTCAAGGCGATAGGGGTTCAAGTCGCTGACGACAACATGCCGGGCGCCCGCATGTCGGACGATCGCCGCGGCCATGCAGCCGATCGGACCCGCGCCGGTGATCAATACGTCCTCGCCGAGCACGTCGAACGATAGCGCCGTGTGGGTCGCGTTGCCCAGTGGGTCAAAGCAGGACAGCACCTCCAGCGGGATGTTCGGATCCGCATGCCAGACATTGGTCACCGGCAGCGCGAAATACTCGGCGAACGTGCCGGGACGGTTGACGCCGATGCCCCGGGTGTCCTTGCAGAGGTGCCGCCGTCCGGCCAGACAATTGCGGCAACGCCCGCACACGAGATGGCCTTCGCCGCTGACGATATTGCCGACCGCGAAATCGTGGACGTTACTGCCCATCGCCACGATACGGCCGACGAACTCGTGTCCGATGACCATCGGCACGGGAATGGTTCGCTGCGCCCAGGCGTCCCAGTTGTAAATGTGCACGTCCGTACCGCAGATCGAGGTCTTCAGAATCTTGACCAGGACATCGTTGATTCCGTACTCCGGTTCCGGCACATCTTCCAACCAGAGCCCCTCTCGCGCTTCGCGTTTGACAATGGCTTTCATCGAATCGGACTCCGGGACGCAAGATGGCAAAGCGCGGTCTCGCGCGCAAGCGCGAATGGAACGACCGAACTCCGGAATCGAACGGCGCGCTCCGCGCCGAAACGGATTGTCGCTGCGCGCGCGGCGGCGTATGAACATTCGTATGACTCCGCAGAACCTTTATCGGGGCGCGCTGCTGGGACTAGCGGTGGGCGACGCCTTGGGCACCACGTTGGAATTCCAGGCGCCGGGATCGTTCTCGCCGTTGACGGACATGGCCGGCGGCGGTCCCTTCGGCCTGCAGCCGGGGCAATGGACGGACGACACCTCGATGGCGCTCTGCCTCGCCGAGAGTCTCGTCGAGTGCGGCGGCTTCAACCCCGCCGATCAGTTGGCGCGCTATGTCCGCTGGTACCGCGACGGCCACTGGAGCAGCACCGGGACCTGTTTCGACATCGGCACGACGACCGCGGCAGCGCTGCGCCGTTTCGAACAGACCGGCGAGCCCTACTGCGGCTCCCCCGATCCGCGCGCCGCCGGCAACGGGTGCCTGATGCGGCTGGCGCCCGTGCCGCTCCGCTTCGCCGGCGATCCTGCCGGTGCGATCGAGCGCTCCGGCGACAGTTCTCGGACAACGCACGGCGCGCGGGTCTGCGTGGATGCCTGCCGCTACTTCGGCGGCCTGATCGCCGGCGCCGTTCGCGGCGCCTCGAAGGACGAGTTGCTGGCCCCGCGTTTCCGGCCGGACACGGGCGCGTGGACGGCGGGCGAGCTGGCGCCGGAGGTGGACGCCGTCGCCGTCGGCAGCTTCCTCCGGCACGAGCCGCCGGCCATTCGCGGCACCGGCTTCGCCGTTCATGCGCTCGAAGCCGCGCTGTGGGCGTTTGCAAAGGCCCGCGATTTCCGCGACGGGGCGCTGCGGGCCGTCAACCTGGGCGACGACGCGGACACCACCGGCGCGATCTACGGCCAGATCGCCGGCGCGTTCTTCGGCGCGGACGGCATCCCCTCCGACTGGCGGTCAAAGCTCCACGCGCGCGCGGACATTGAGCGCCTTGCCGATCGGCTGCACGATGCCGCGGCGTGCCCGATCACCGGCCGGCCAGCGCAGCCTCCAGATCGGCCTCGACCGTTGTGATCGGCTGGATGTTGAACTTCTCCACCAGCACCTTCAGCACCGACGGCGTCACGAAGGCCGGCAGACTCGGTCCCAACCGGATGTTCCGGACCCCCAGGTGCAGCAGCGTCAGCAGGATGCAGACGGCCTTCTGCTCGTACCACGAGAGCACCAGCGAAAGCGGCAAATCGTTGATCCCGCAGCCAAAGACCTGGGCTAGTGCTCCGGCGACCTTGATCGCCGAATACGCGTCGTTGCACTGTCCGCAATCCAGCAAGCGCGGCAACCCGCCCAGCGTTCCGAATTCCAGCTTGTTGAAGCGGTACTTTCCGCAGGCCAGTGTCAGGATCACGCAGTCCAAGGGCACGGTCTTTGCGAAATCGGTGTAATAATTGCGGCCCGACTTCGCACCGTCGCACCCGCCGATCAGGAAAATGCGCCGCAAAGCGCCCGATTTTACTGCCGCGACGACCGAGTCGGCCGCAGCCAGGATCGCCCCGTGGCCAAAGCCGACAAGAATGGTCTTCTCCGGCTCATCGGCCGGGAATCCGGGCGCCGCAAGCGCCGCTTCGATAACCGGCGCAAAATTTCGGTCGGCAATATGTCGCACTCCCGGCCAGGCGACCAGACCGCTGGTGAAGAGGCGGCCCCGGTAGCTTTCTTTCGGCTTCTGAATGCAATTCGTCGTCATCAGGATGGCGCCGGGAAAAGCGTCGAACTCCTGCCGTTGGTCCTGCCAGGCGCCGCCATAATTACCCGCGAGATGTGAATATTTCTTGAGGCCGGGATAGCCGTGTGCCGGCAGCATTTCGCCGTGGGTATACACGTTGATCCCGGTTCCTGCGGTCTGCTGAAGGAGCGCGTCGAGATCTTTCAGGTCGTGTCCCGAAACGAGAATGGCCTTGCCGGCAACCGGAGTCACGCGCACGCGGGTCGGCGTCGGCGTTCCGTACGCGCCGGTGTTCGCGGCATCGAGCAACTCCATCACGCGCAGATTGACGGCGCCGCAACGGAGGTTCATGCCCAGCAAGTCGTCGGTGGTCGCGTCGCCCCGGACCAGCAGATCCAAGGCCTCGTGGAAGAAGGCGAAGACCGAGGCA
>CAYLTB010000163.1:0-5949 GCA_964386675.1 uncultured Verrucomicrobiota bacterium | reverse complement strand
CCCGGCGTCGTTTTGATGATGATCCAGAACTCGTCGTTCGGCTGCATCGTTGGCTGGCCGTTGGCCGCGCGCTGTTGCATCAGGGCAATGTAGTCATTCGCGAAGTGGATGCTGGTCGCGCGGGTGTCGAGGTTGTGGGCGGTCGCGGGCCTCGCCACGGACCACAGAGCCGACAACAACAGCGATGACATCATCCGCCAACGCGAGCCGGACTGTATTTTCATGTGCTCATCTCGTTCGGTGATTGCTGGACAAAAGGATCCAATCTTTACGCTTGCTAAAATTGAAGCTGCGACTACCCTGCGGCGCACGGACGCTCGCTTCGCTATCTGATGGCTAAATGGGGAGGTCCCAGCAACGGCTCAATCCCCATATATAATTACCATTCCAGGGGCATATTCCAGGGGCATAAAGCAAGCCTTCAGCGGGGGGGCTTGCGCTGGCAACAACAGCCGCCAGCTTGGCGACCCTCCGTTGAAACTACAGGGGGACTTTCGCGCGGGTCGTGTTCCGCGCCATAATCCTACTTGCGGGCATCCCAAAAACGCTCGGGCCCCGCAACGGCCCGGTCCGGCACAGGCCACACGCGTCTTGAAGGCAGAACCGGCGCGACCCCTTCTCCGGACGTTATAGTCCGAGACGTTTTCCGCGACAATTACGGTTCGACGCCGATCCGCACGCGGAAGAAGGCGTTTCTGACCGCCTCGAAGTCCACCGGCAACACGTGCGTGTTCTCCGGCGGCGTCGCCGCGATCCCCGTTGCGACCGCGACGAAGGGCTGGCGCAGATCCAGCGTCATTTCCAGTGCGTAGCTCTTGCCCTCAACACTCGTCCACCGCAACCGCACCCCATCCGCCAACGGCTCGATCGCCGTGACCGCCAGCACCGAGTTCGCGCTCAGCGGATCCGTGCCCGCCAGCCATTCCTGGTAGTTCGTCGCACCATCCCGGTCCGGATCGGCGTCGCGCGCACCGTCTGCTCCATTCCAGGCGATTTCCGCCGCCCAGGCTTCGAAGGTCAAACCCCGTCCGCCGATTTCCAGATCGTAGGGTCCGTAGGCGATCAGCCGCCCACTTCCGTCCAGCTCGACGACGCGATACCGTGCCGCTCCCGACAGCGGCGCACCCGGATCGGTCAGCGCATACGTTTTCGGCAGCGGCAGGATCGGTATCACCGGCAGCAGCGTCGCGTTCACCCGCGCCCAGCCATCCGCCGTCCATCGCTCGAGGTAATACCCCTCGGTGCCCAACTCCAGCTCTACATCCCATTCGATCGTGACGACCCCGCCGTCCACGCGCGAACGCACCCCGGAGATCACCGCCAGGGTCGGCTTCTGATACAGGCCGGCATCCCAAGTGGTGTCGTGTTCGCCGGGATAGAGGGTCGTCGTGGCCATTATGCCCGTAAGCGGGTCGGGGTCGCTATCCAGCGCCGGATCGCCGCCTTGGTTTTGGGGGCTGAAAGACATCGTGAAAGGGGTGTTTGGCGGGATTACCCGCACGTAGTATTCGCCGGGCGGCAGGTCCGCGAATCCGTATGCGCCGTTGATGTCCGTCGTCGTCGTATCAACAACCGCTGCGTCATCCGCGTTGCCCGGGATCTCATCCGGCCCGTAGCCGGGCCGATACAGCTCGACCGTCACACCGGGGATGCCCACCTCGCCGAAGTCCTGAATGCCGTCTTTGTCGGCATCCAGCCAGACAAAGTCGCCGATGGACGCTCGGAAGAGGTAGTCCTCCACCTCGCCGGAAGCGGCGAGGCCGATGGGGCTGTTCCCGCCGTGCCCCGCCGTGGTCGTGATCCTGAACCGCGCCGGCATATTGCCCTCGGCGTTCGCGGGTACGGAGACCGTCACGGTATAGACGCCCGCGGCGGAAAAAAGCGTGTCGCCCAGGACGCCGGTCGCCACGGCCGCCGGACCCGTGATGGCCGTCGCGGTCACGGTATCGAGCGTGCCGTTCCCGTCCCAGTCAATGAAGGCGCTCAAGTAGCCTGGCGCCCCGATGGTGATTTCGAACCGCGCGGCGGTTCCGGGAACCAGGGGATCCAGCAAAACAACCCCATCCTCGTCATCCACGCCCACCAGGTCGTCGCCCCGCGCCAGCGCGTGGGGCTGGCCGTTCGTTTCGCTATCGAGACTCGAGCCCAAGCGCGCGCCGCCGGGATCAATGCTGTGCCGCGGTCCATTGTCGGCCAACAAGGTCGGATACGGCGCCGGCAGGTCGCCGAAGTCCAGCAGGGGCTCCTCCGGCGGGGGCGGGAAGGGATCGTCGTTGGTGGTCTTCCCGGGCGAGTGGTGTGACGTTCCCGTGACCACGAACACCGGCGCGCCTTGCGGAACGAACTGCAGCAAGTCCACCGCCCATTCATAGACCATCACCCATTCCCACTCGTACGTCGGGCTGAAGGTCACCTCCCCATTCCCGGGGGCCGGATAGCCCTCCGCCGCGTTGATCACGTTGGTCGGATTGCCGGGATTGGTGATCGGAGAGGTCCACGAGTTGGAGCTGTTCGCCGTACCCATATTCCAACCCGGATTGACGGCGCTGCGAAGACGTCGCGCGTAGTTGCGCATGTTCCAGGCAAAGGAAGAATCAGAAATCAGACCGGGAGGCGGGGTCGGATTCTTCATCTTCGTGCCTCCGCTGACCGTCGTATCGGAAACCCAGTCCTGGTTCCTGAAATCGTCGCCCAACGCCCCCGTGCCGCCGGCGTAGCCGTGGTACCAATTGAAATCCAGTTCGCCGCTTCCTGTCCCGACCTTCAAGGTGAACTCGGCATACTCGCTGTTGATCGCATCTTTGGCGGTTCTCGCCTTGCTCCAGCCCGCACTGATGCAGTACGCCCCGACACTGCTGACCACATTATCGTTGACCATCCGGGCGCTTACCACCAGGGCGACGTGCAGCATGCCGTCTATATAGCGGACGAACATCTTGCTTCCATTACTCGACTGGTCATAGGGTTCGGACGGATAACGGTTATTGTCCCCGCTCAGGAAGTAGAGACCGTTGATGCGCGGATAGCTCTCCGGCCGATAGCGGTTGACCATGAAGGCCAATCCGGCCGCGCGCGCCGTCCCGGTCCACGTGAACTGCCGCGTGCCCGCCACCCCGGGTGCGGCAATCGCCTGCGTGGCTACGCGAAAGGCCGGCGCGTTGGTGTTGGCATCCGCCGTGCCGGTGCCGTTTTCAGACCATTCCAGCGTCATGCCGGTCGGCGTGTTCTCCCCGCTAACCGATCGGCGGACGGTGCGTGCCGCCACCAGCAGACTGTCGTAAATCACACCGGGGGGCTGCGGAACCGTCAACGTTGCGACGGAATTGGCGACGGAATTCGCCCCGCCGGTCCGTCCGATCGGCTCCCAAGGGTCATGCCCGGTCACTCGGCCCGCAATCGCTTTCCAGTTGGGGACCGATCCGAAATTCGTCACAGTGCTGGTGTATTGCGTCGGTTCGGCCGGACCGGCGATCTTATAAAATGCAACGACCTCCGGTCGCTCCGTGCTCGCCTCGCTCTGCTCGTTGCGGATCAGCGTGAAACCCGTGGGGACGGAGAATCCGCTCACCTCGCTGGCGCTGCTGCGCTGCTGCGTGAAGATCAGCAGGATCAGGTCACCCGCCGCGACGTTGTCCGGACGTGCAACCGTCAATGTCGTCCCGCTGCCGCTGGCGGTTTTCTGGTCGGCCGTATGCCATACGGGAGCCCCCATGCCCAGGGACGCCCCGGCGTATGCACAGAGACCCGCGATCAGCGCCGCCAGCGCAGGACGAAAGGCTGGACCGACGAACTCGATGGAATACCGAGTCGGTTTCATGACGACACCTCCCCCTTCCATCCCCCTTTTTTCGATTCGCCGTTTCCGCAGGGGTGGGCCACAGCCCGAATCCCGCCTTCCCAAAAACCCGCGAACCCAGCGCTCATCATCTACCTCCATGCTTCGCCACGACGCGTGCGCATCGCAGCGAGAAGCACTAGGGCCGAACACCCACGGTTACCTTAGCTCTGCAATCCATCACTGGCAACAAGAAAATGCCTAAATTCCGTAGAATTTCTGGTAATTTAGAAAACAAGAAGCGGCCCTCTTTTTTCTCTTTTCAGAGAGTGGAGCCGGGCGGGCGCGAACAGACAGACGCCGTGGCGTGCGACGCCCGCCATCCGCCCGATTCGCCGGATGCGCCGGCGAATCACCAGAACCGCATTACCGACAGCGGGTCAGCGTAGTCGTCCGTCCAGTGGGAAATTCCGCGTTGCGGCTGGGGTGCGCGCCAAGCTTGCCGGGCAGCGAGCCAACGGAGGTCCCGTTCGTTTCGGGCAAGCAGTACCCAAGTGGAGCTATCCTTCGATATCGAGGGATCCCCGCTGTCTTCTCGGATTCGCACGGCGTAATCCTCCGCCGCGGCGAGACCGGCCAGCACCGGAGCGAGATCCACGTAGCGGCTGGAGATGTGGGCAAGCAACAGTCCGCCGATCCGCAACCGGGAAAAGTACACGTGGAATGCCTCGCGCGTCAGCAGGTGCACTGGGATGGCGTCCGAGCTGAACGCGTCCAGTATGATCAAATCATAATAACGTTCCGGCGCCCGATCCAGCATCAGGCGCCCATCGCCGGGAATCGTCCGCCATGAGGCCTTGCAATCGCGGAGAAACGTAAAACAGGCGGGATCGCGGGCGATGCGAATTACGGCCGGATCAATTTCATAGAAGTCAATTTCCTGGGCCGGACCGGTGTAGGCGGCCAGGACGCCGGCGCCCAGGCCGACGACGGCGATTTTCCTCCCTTTCCGAAGTTCGCGGAGCCATTCAAACGCGTCACCGGTGGGACCCCGAGGGTGATAATACGACAGCGGCAAATGGCGGTATCTCGGATCCGTAGCCTGTTTCCCATGCAGTGTATTGCCATGGTAGAGCTTATGAAAAGCGCCATCCCCTTCGCGGGTCACCGTCAGCACGCCGAAGAAACTTCGCTCCCGGCGGATGATGTCGAGGTTGCGTTCCGTCAGTCCGCCGACAGTCAGCAGCGCGGCCGCGAAGCAGAGGCCGAACAGGCCCCGCCGCCTCGGCAACGATGCGGCGTAACAGAGCAGGGCAACCGTTCCAGCGGCCAGCGACGCGGCAAGCCGGTCGGGCGGCAACAGCGCCCAACGGTTCAGTCCCTCCAGGATCGCCCGCGGATATCCTTTCGTCACCATCCAGGCCGTGACCCCCGCCATTGCCGCCGCGGAACCGAAATACCCGAGCCCGGTCTTCCACCGGGAAGCTCGGCTGGAATTTTGCGGCGCGCCCGCCGGCAGCAGCAGCGCGGCCAGTACGAGCACCAGCGGATATTCGAAGACCTGCGGGAAAACCACCGGGGCCACCAGGGCATTGAAGACGCCGCCCAGGGCGCCGCCGATCGCGAGTCCGAGATAGAACGCTCCCAGGCGTTCCGGCGCCGGACGCGCCTGCGCCAGCATCCCATGGCAGACCATGCAGACGAGAAAGAGCGCGAGCAGATGAATGGCAAATGTCAGGCCGACCGACAGGCCGACACCGGGCGCACCGGCGAAGATCAAGACCGCCAACCCGACGGGCAACAAGCGCACCATCCAGCGCTGCAGCCCGCCGCCGACCCGCGCGAATACAAGAATGAACGACAACAGATACAACGTCAGCGGAATCACCCAGGCGAGCGGAAAAGCGGCGACGTCCGTGCTGAGAAATGACGTCACCCCCAGCGTCAGGCTGGACGGCACAAACGCCAGCAGCGCCCAGCGCAGCAAGGTTCCGCCGGAGGGCGCGCGGCCGCGGCACGTGGAGCCTCCGGGCGACTCGAGGTCTTTTCCGGTCTCCGGCGGCGGTTCCACGCCTGCGGTGGCCGACGGCGGCGCGAGCGCGTCCGCTGGGGAAGGCCGACGGCACCGCCAGACGAGTCCGGCGCACAGTGCGGTCAACGCTACCGCGACAAGG
>CAYLTB010000162.1:0-6024 GCA_964386675.1 uncultured Verrucomicrobiota bacterium | reverse complement strand
CCACTACGACGACGGCTGGGAGACGCTGGTCCGAAAAGGCGCGGAACTGGTCATCTGGTCCACGCAATCGCCGGGCCAGCGGCGTCCGGCGTCCCACGCCCTGCGAAACGGCTACTACGTCGTTTCCAGCACCGGGCGGAACAACGCATCGCTCTGGAATACCGCCGGATTCCCTGGCAGCCGGCCCTGCGAAACGGCGCCGCGCTCCACGAGAGATTTGGCGAACGGGTGGGCTTTCGGTACAGCGAGACCGAGGACGGCGGCATCTTCTGGTCGAACGATCCCCAGGTTCCGATCGGGACCATGGTCCGCGAACTGGGGCTCTCCGTCGGCGACGAGAAGGTGCGACGCGACCGGGCGTTACAGGACGCGGCACGCGGCGGCGCGCCGTGTCTGGAATAATTCCGGTCAAACGCGTCAGTCCTCTTCCAGCGCGGAGTCACATTCCACCGCGCCTTTATCCGGACGAGCCGCGTCCGATTTTACGAAGGCCCGACCCTGGAGTTCAGAACGCGCGCCGAAGACGCGACGAACCTCGAAAGGAATGCCGCGACCTTTGAGGATTTCAGGGCGGGCTGCGGTCCAGCTCAGAAGTTCAGCCCTCCCCTCCGCACGGCGCTGGCGTTCGCCCAGGCCGGGCGATTCCCGTGGATCGCGGTCGCGGCGCCCGCCGGGGAACGTCAGCTCAACCTTCGCAATACAGACGCACACCCGTGAGTGCGGCGCTCCGTTTCAGCGCCTTGAACGCCCGAAATCGGCGGAGGCTGCCGCCCCGCGGGACGAAGTCGGCGTCGGCGCGGGAAACGACGGCCGGCCTTGCACAGCGTCGGCGGATTCAGTGCGTCCGCGGCGGCTTACCGATGGCGTACACGTTGAATCCGATGCGGAAAAGGGCGTCATGGTCGAGGATATTGCGGCCGTCGAAGATGCAGGCCGGCTGGACCATGTCTGCGTAGATCCGCCGATAATCCAGGCCGCGATAGAGGTCCCACCCGGTGAGCACCGCGATCGCGTGCGCGCCTTGGGCGGCCCGGTACGGGTCTTCCTCGAAGGCCACAGCGGGGCCGAGGTCGGCCAGGTCTTCGCGCGCATTATCGAGGGCCTTCGGATCGTGAACGACGACGCGCGCACGCTCCTCGACGAGCTGCCGACAGACATGGATCGCGGGGCTCTCTCGCGTATCCCCGGTGTCCGCCTTGAACGCAAAGCCGAAGACGGCAATGCGCTTGTCTACGACGGTATTGAACATGTGGGTCAACATGCCGCGCACAAACCGGTGCCGCTGGTAATCGTTCATCTGCACCACCTGCCGCCAATAGTGCGCGACCTCGGGCAGGCCGTTCGACTCGCACAGGTACACGAGGTTCAGCAGGTCTTTCTGAAAACAGGAGCCGCCGAAGCCGACGCCCGCGTTGAGAAATCGCGGGCCCACGCGCGCGTCCATACCGACCGCGCGCGCGACTTCCGCGACGTCCGCGCCGGTCGCCTCGCAGAGCGCGGAAAGGGCGTTGATGGAGCTGATGCGTTGCGCCAGGAAGGCGTTGGCCGCCAGTTTGGAAAGCTCGCTGGACCAGACGCTCGTCGTCAGAATCCGCTCGCGCGGCACCCAATGCGCATACACGGCGGCCAGCGTCTCAACCGCGGCGCGCCCCTCGGGCGTGTCGCGCCCGCCGATCAGCACGCGATCGGGATTCATCAGGTCCTGAATGGCAGTGCCTTCCGCGAGGAACTCCGGGTTCGAAAGCACGTCGAAATGGACGCCCCCGCCGGCGTTCAGGATATATTCCATGGCTTCCGCCGTGCGGACCGGCACGGTGCTCTTCTCCACGACGATCTTCGGCGTCCGCGCGCGGGCCTTGATCTGCCGCGCAGTCTTTTCCCAGTATTGGAGGTCGGCGGCGCGGCCCGCGCCTTCGCCGAACGTTTTCGTCGGCGTATTGACGCTGACAAAAATGATGTCCGCCTCCTCGATCGCGGCGTCGGCATCGGTCGTGAAGAACAGATTGCGGTTCAGTGTGCGCGCGACGACGTCCTTCAGCCCGGGCTCGTAGATCGGCGGCTCCCCCGACTGCCAAGCCCGGATTCGGGCTGCGTTGAGATCGGCGACCCGCACGCAGTATTCCGGGCAGCGGTCCGCGATGACCGCCATCGTCGGTCCGCCGACATACCCCGCCCCAATGCAAAGAATGTTTTTCTTCACGCGTGCGCGCTCCCCGCCGGTGGCACCGGCCTTTGCCGGGCGGACTTTAGTCGCCGCGCGCGCGGCGTTCAAGCGCTATCTCGCCCGGTCGGATCCCCGGGTTTTTCAGGCGGAACGGCGGGCCGACCGTACCGCAGCCCCCTTCCCGGTCGCACCCCGAACCGAGGCCTCGGATGCTTCGCCGACGGCGCAAGGCTCTGCCCTCCAGGATGCGAAGCGAGACGATTTCACTTCCCCCGTTCCCGTGGTTCCACGCCGTCGTTACCCCGCTTCCCCCGCCGGTAAAAAACCGGCGCTTTTCGCCGGATCCGGCGGTGCTCGGAAAAAAAGGCCGCCGGCTCTTTGACAGGACCGCCCGCGACCGATAATGTTCGCCCGAAACTCATGGGCCTCGATCGGCATCCCGAGGAGAGCCTCTCTTGACTGCGAACGACGAGTACATCGTAGAGATATTGGAGGCGGTCGGCCTCATCAACCGCAAGCAGGGCGAGGAGGCGCTCCACTCCGCCCGCCAGGAAGACAAGGACGTCGTGGACATCCTGGTGCGCAACACCGGGCACTCCAAGTTCGACATCCTGAAAGCCTTGGCCGCGCACTTCGGCATGGAGACCATTTCGCTGTCGGGCATGGCCATCGAGAAGGACGTCGTGGACGCGGTCCCCTCGTCCGTCGCGCGCCGCTACAAGATCATGCCGGTCCACCGCAACGAGACCACCCTGACCGTCGCGCTGCGGGATCCGTTCGACGTCGAGACGCTCGACAGCCTTCGTTACGTGCTCAAGACGAACGTCGAGGGCGTGGTGGCGTTGAGCGAGGAAATTGACGTCGCGCTCGACCAGTACTACCCGCAAGTGGACGACGACATCAACAAGATGATCGGCGCGATCGCCGGCGCGGATGAGACGACGGCGACCGCCGTCGCCGAAGAGGACATCAGCGAGAGCGACGAGCCGATCATCAAGCTCGTGAATCTGATCATCCTCGAGGCCTTCCGGCGGCGTGCGTCCGACATCCACCTCGAGCCGCTCGAGCGCAAGTTCCGCGTGCGGTACCGCATTGACGGCGTGCTCCACGAGATGGAAAGCCCGCCGCGGCGCCTGCAGTCGGCCATCATCAGCCGCGTGAAGATCATGTCGAACATGAGCATCGCGGAGAAGCGCATGCCGCAGGACGGACGCATCCAGATCAATGTGATGAACCGCGACCTGGACCTGCGCGTGTCGGTGCTGCCGGCCAACCATGGCGAGACGATCGTCATGCGGATCCTCGACAAGAGCGGCCTGATGCTCGGTCTTCCGCAGCTCGGTTTCTTCTCCGACGACCAGCAGACCTTCGAGCGCCTGATCGGCCTCTCCGACGGCATCATCCTGGTCACCGGGCCGACCGGGTCGGGCAAGACCACGACGCTCTACGCCTGCCTGAACAACATCAACAAGCCGGACCGCAAGATCATCACGGTGGAGGACCCCGTCGAGTACGAGCTGGCCGGCATCAACCAGGTCCAGGTGCGCGCGGATATCGGCATGACCTTTGCCGCAGCGCTGCGCTCGATCCTGCGCCAGGCGCCGAACATCATCATGATCGGCGAAATCCGCGATGCGGAGACCGCGGACATCGCCGTCAACGCGTCGCTGACCGGCCACCTGGTGTTCAGCACGCTGCATACGAACGACGCCCCCAGCGCCGTAACGCGCCTGATTGACATCGGCGTAAAGCCCTTCATGGTAGCCTCGTCGGTGCGCGCCATCATGGCCCAGCGGCTCGTGCGCCGCATCTGCGCGCGCTGCAAGGTCGAACACACGCCGACCGAGTCCGAGCTGCAGTTGCTGGGGCCGGCTGCGGCGCAGATGCAGCAGGCGCAGCTCTTTCGCGGCCGCGGATGCGCCGAGTGCAACAACAGCGGTTACCGCGGCCGGATCGGCATTTACGAGATCTTTGTCCTCGACGACTCCGTGCGGCACATGATCAACGACCAGGTCGGCTCCGCGGACCTGCGCGCCGAGGCCCGGCGCATGGGCATGCGCACGTTGCGCGAGGACGGCCTGCGGAAGGTCGTCGCCGGCATCACCACGCTCGAAGAAGTATTCCGCGTGACGATGGGAGACCGCGATTGATGTCCAAGCTCAACACGGCGGAAATCCAGATGAACGATCTGCTGGACCTGGTGGTCCGGGAGAACGCATCCGATCTTCACATCGCGGTCGGCGCTCCGCCCGTGCTGCGCATCCACGGCACCCTCTCGCCGCTGGACTCGAACCCGCTGACCCCCGAGGACACCGAGCGCTTCGCGCGCGCGATCACCTCGGAGGAGCACCTCCAGCGCGTCCGCCAGAACGGCGGCACGGACTTCGGCTTCGGCTTCTTCGATCGGGCCCGCTTCCGCGTCAGCGTGTTCAAGCAAAAGGGCGTGTACGGCATCGTCCTGCGCCAGATTCCCTCGAACCTCATGACGCTGGCCGAAATCGGTCTGCCTCCGCAGATCAAGGAACTGCTGTACCGTCCGCGCGGACTGATTCTCGTCACCGGCCCGACCGGATCCGGTAAAACGACGACGCTGGCGAGCATGCTCAACGTCATCAACGAGGAGCGCGACTGCCACATCATCACCGTCGAAGATCCCATCGAGTACTACCATACCCACAAGCGCTCGATCGTGACGCAGCGCGAGATCGGCGTGGACGTGCCGAATTTCAAGGAAGCGCTAAAGCGCGCGTTGCGCCAGGATCCCGACGTGATCCTCGTGGGCGAAATGCGCGACCTGGAAACGATGGAGGCCGCGATCACGGCGGCGGAAACCGGCCACCTCGTCTTCGCCACGCTGCACACGACCGGCGCGGCGCGGACCGTGGACCGCATCGTGGACGCCTTCCCCACCAACCAGCAGGCGCAGATCCGGACCCAGCTGGCCTCGAGCATTGTCGCGGTCATCTCGCAGATCCTGTTGCAGCGCCAGGATAAGCGGGGACGCGTCGCCGCCTTCGAAGTGATGATCTCGACCCCCTCGATCCAGGCCCTGATCCGCGACAACAAGACGTTTCGCATCACATCGGACATCCAGACCGGCGGCCGACTCGGCATGTTCACGCTGGACAGCCACCTGTGGGATCTGCATCAGGCCGGCATCATCAGCTACGAGGACCTCGTCACGAAGAGCCAGGACCCGGAAAGCGTCGAGCAGAAGATGGCGGAATTGAACAACTCCCGCCGGAGGAGATGAACGCGCCATGGCCGAAGAAAAGACCGAATCCGCGGGGGTCCAGGATTACCTGCTGCAGCAGGCGGTAGCCGAGGGCCTCGTCACGCCCGGCCTCGCCGCGGACATCGTCGAGGAGCACAAGCGCACGGGCACGGCGATCCGCGACCTGCTGATTGACATGGAGGTGGTCAGCGAGGAGCGGCTGCTGGACCTGATCGCCCGGCAGATGGGCACCTACGTCGTGGACCTGACGTCGCAGCCCATTGACCGCGAGGTCGCCAAAACCATTCCCGCCAGCGCCGTGCGCATGTACAACGTCGTTCCGATCGCGGTCGAGGGCAATACCGTGACTCTCGCCACGAGCGACCTGCTGAACCTGCAGGTGATTGACGAACTCAAGTTTGTGCTCACCCGCGACCTCCAGTTCGTCGTGGCGCGCGCGCAGGACGTCAAGAACGCCATCACGGACCTGTACGGCAACATTTCCGAATCCGTCGGCGAAATGCTGATCGCGCTGGAGTCCGAGCTGAAAGACGCCGGCGACATCATCCAGGTCAAGAAAGGCAGCGAGGACAACGTCGTCGAGCTGGAACAGATGGCGAACCAGACGCCGGTGGTCCGGTTCGTC
>CAYLTB010000161.1:0-6166 GCA_964386675.1 uncultured Verrucomicrobiota bacterium | reverse complement strand
CGAACCGGGCGAGCGGCTCGCCGGCGACGAGGCGGAAGAGCGGTTCAACGCGGAGTTGGAGGCGAGCGTGCGCGACCTCGACCCCGTGAAACGCGAGCTTTTGAAGGGCGCCTTCGGCGATCAGGTAAAAATCGTTGGCGGGCGCGCCGCATGGTATCCGCAGGCATATCGGGAATACTACGAGCGAGCCAACGACAGCCCGCAATGGAACCCAGACCCGTTCAGAATCGGTGCGGCAACGCCGGAGGCGGTGCGTGCGGCGTCGCAGGCCCGCGGAACTGGCAGGCTGGAGCTTGCCGGGCGCGATATACGCTCGCCGGCTGGCCTCTTGCGGCACGCCGACGACAGTCACGGCCCAAAGTCGCGGGAGACTCCGAAGAACATCCCCATGACGCCGGAAGACTTTGAGCGGGTTCCACGAATTTGCAGATTCCCGCGCGGCGCAGAGTACGATGGCGTGAAGCGCACGGTCACGTTGAGAGGCGAGGCCCCCGACGGAAATATCATTCGCGTTGTGCTGAAGGAGGGGGACGGTCAAACCGCCGTCGTGCAGTCGGTCTACAAGCGAAAGACCTGACCCGCCAGGAAACGTCCGAAACGCATCGCCCTTTTACAGAGCCCCTGGCATGTCAGGTCTCAGCCAACCGCTGACCTGAAGGTCGCCATGTCCTTTCGGACCCGACCGACTTACGTCCAAGACGCGATTCAGGTCAGCTGAAAACACCTTATGCCCCGCTGCTCTCACTGTCAAGGGCAGTCTCGATCTCGACGCGCAGCGACGTTTGGTCCGAATCATTCAGTGCGCGCATGGCGGATGCCATGTTCGTCAGGTTTCGTGTCGGCCACTCCGCCCGGCAAAACGGACACTCGGCAACGCTGACGACCTGGTCGAGCATCAGCCATTCCGCCGCGCCGCACTTTCGGCACGTCAGCTTGAGCGCCGATACCTCCCGCAGGTCCGTCACATGGATGCGTTTTGTCATGCTCATGGATGGTCTCCTAACGATGGCCGCGCCGTCAAGGGCATGAACTCCCGGCCATCGGCAACGGGGTGGCGCAGCGGCAGCGCGCCTGGCTCATACCCAGGAGGCCGCCGGTGTGGACGCGATCTTTCTCAATGCCGGGCAGGAGACGACCGATCCGATGCGTTGCCTGCGGCGGCTGGCCTATTCGACCTATGCGGCCGATTTGCTGAAGGATAAGGTCTGCCGCGCGGCATCTCCCGCCGATCTCGAGCGCGCCAAAGCCGAGGGGCGGCGCGCGGTGTACCTGACGACGAACGCGGTCCCGATGGCACAGCGCGGGATGACCGTCGAGGAGGAGCTCGAGTACCTGCGGCTCTTCTTCCACTTGGGCGCGCGCATGATGCACCTGACCTATAACCGCCGGAACCTGATCGGCGACGGCTGCGGCGAGCCGAGCGACGCCGGGCTCAGCGACTTCGGCCGGACGGTCATCCGCGAAATGAACCGGATCGGCTTGGTCGTGGACGTGGCCCACGCGGGGTTCCGCACCAGCCTCGAGACGGCGCAGGTCTCGGAGCGGCCGATCATGGCCAGCCACACGACGGCGCACGCGCTCAACCCGCATTACCGCGCAAAGCCCGATCCGGTGCTCGAGGCCATCGCGGACGGCGGCGGGGTCGTCGGCGTGTGCGGCGTGCCGTCGTTCCTGGGCGGCCGCGGCGACATCTGCGCGATGATGGACCACATCGCGTACCTCGTGAAACGCATCGGCGCGGAGCACGTGGCGATCGGGACGGACAATTGGTATCTGTCGCCGCGCGATGAGGCGGAGTGGAAGCAGGTGCCGCCGCGGCCGCCGCACCGGAAACCCTGGTACGCCTTCTGGCCGACACCGCCGGGAAACTTCGTCAGGCATCCCGACCAGCGGCGCAGCATGGCCTGGACGAACTGGCCGATGTTCACCGTCGGCATGGTGCAGCGCGGCCTCTCCGACGACCAGATTCGCGCGATCCTCGGCGGGAACATCCTGCGCGTCGCCCGCGTGAACTGGGACGGTCGGTCGCCGGACTGAAACCTTCTGGAGGGCGGAGCTGCTCGACGCCCCCGCGGTCCGCCGTTTGACCTTGATGAAGGGCCGGGCGGCATGGCAGGTTGACGCCATGCCCCACATCGTTGTTCCCGAAGCCGAAGCACTGTTGGACCGGGAGTTCCGGGTGCTGGACCGCGGCTTTGTGCGGTTGGTGGACTATCTCGGCGGCGATACCCGCATCGTGCAGGCGGCCCGCGTCTCCTATGGCGCCGGCACGCGCACCGTCCGGGAGGACAGCGCGCTGATTGACTACCTGATGCGCCACCGCCACACGTCGCCTTTCGAGCACGTCGTCCTGGAGTTCCACTGCAAAATGCCGATTTTCGTCGCGCGCCAGTGGGTGCGCCACCGTGCGGCGCGGCTCAACGAGATCTCGGGCCGTTACAGTGTCCTGCGCGAGGAATTCTATCGGCCGCCGCCCGACCAGATCCGCCGCCAGTCCGCCGACAACAAGCAGGCGCGCGCGGAATCCGCCGTTCCGCCGGAACTTCAGCAGCGCGTGATCGAGCTGCTGAGCGCGGACCAGCAGCGCGCCTATGCCTCCTACGAACAGTTGATCGGCGAGGATATTGCCCGCGAACTCGCCCGCATCAACCTGCCGTTGTCGCTCTATACCGAGTGGTACTGGCAGATGGACCTGCACAACCTTTTTCATTTCCTCGCGTTGCGGCTTCATCCCCACGCGCAATGGGAAATCCGCGAGTACGCGCGCGTCATCGCGGACATTGTGAAGGTCGTCTGCCCCGTCGCGTGGGATGCCTTCGACCGCCATATCCTCCGCGGTTGCCAGCTTTCGGCGGACGAACTGGCCGCGCTGCGCGAAATGCTCGCGGGTCGGCCCAACCCGCTGACCGGCCGCCGTCGGGCTGAATTCCTGCGGAAGGTCTTCGGCGATGCGCCGCCGACGGAGACGGCCGCCAGCGGTTCCGCTCCGTCCGCGTCGGAAAACGCCGGGCCGGAGCCGCCGGCCGAAAGCGCCGCGGCGGCGCCCGAGGTTACGGAAGCGGGTTTCCGCGTCCGGATGAGCCGAGAGGAGATCAACCGGCTTCCGATGCGGCAATTCACCGGCGCGATCCACGCGGTCGGCGACGAAGCCGCCGCGCTCGAAGCCGTCGCTGCGCTCCGGCGGGAGCGGATACTCGGCTTCGACACCGAAAGCCGGCCCGCGTTCCGCCGCGGCGAGTCGTATCCGGTGTCCATCGTCCAGCTCGCCGGTCGCGACACCGCCTACATCTTTCCGCTCAAGCGTCTGGGCGCCGCGCGCGAGGCGCTGTGGGCGCTGCTGAGCGATTCGAACATCATCAAAGTCGGGGTGGCGGTGGCGCACGATCTGGCAAAGCTGAAGGATCTGGCGCCGTTCGAGCCGGCGGGTTTTCTCGACCTGGCGGAGGTCACGACGAAACTCGGCATCCGCAACAACGGGCTGCGCGGGCTGTGCGCGATCGTGCTGGGATTCCGCATCTCCAAGGGCGCCCAGCGCTCGAATTGGGCGCGGGAAACGCTGGCGCCCGCACAATTGCAGTATGCGGCCACCGATGCGTGGGCCGGGCGCGAAATCTATCTCGAACTGGTCCGCCGCGGACTGCTGCCGGCGGACGCGGACTGAACGGGCGCCGATGGGGCCGCTGCCGCGCAAGGCCGTCGTGCTGGCCGCCGGTTTCGGCGAGCGGATGCGGCCGCTCTCGCGGATCGTTCCCAAGCCGCTGCTCCCGGTGTGGGGCCGTCCCGCCGTATTGCGCGCGCTCGACCGGCTCGCGGACTGGGGCGTGCGCGAAGTGCTGGTCAACCTGCACTACGGTGCGGATGCGGTTTTCGATGCCGTTCGCCGCGGCGCGCCAGCCGGCGTGCGGGTTGAGTTTTCATTCGAGCCCGTGCTGCTCGGCACCGGCGGAGCGCTGCGGCGCGCGGCTTGGTTTTTCGCGGGCGACGCCCCGGACCGGCCGTTCTGGCTGCTCAACAGCGATGTCGCCGCGGCGGTCGCGCCCGAACCCCTGTTGCGCGCTTTCCGCTGGCCGCGCGCCATCGCCGCGCTCTGGATGGAGGCTGCGCGCGGGCCGCGCACCGTGATCGCGCGGCGCGGCCGCGTCGTGGATTTCCGCGCCTCGCGGCCCGGGGCGCCAGGCACGCTGACGTTCTGCGGGCTGCACCTGACCTCGCCGCTCGTGCTCGATTACCTGCCGCGGGAGGAGCGATGCTGCTCGATCATCGAGGCCTACGAGGCGGCGATGCGCGACGGCCGCACCGTAGCCGCCGTCGAATCGCCGGCGGCGTGGTGGGCCGACCTGGGGACGCCGGAGGATTACCTGGCGGCGCACGGCGAAATCCGGGCCGCCGCGCGCGCCGGCGCTCCGGCGGGCGCGCTTTACGCTCCGGCGGTCGAGCGCCGCGGGCGGGTGCTGGCCCGCGCCGCAGGCGCGCGGGCGCGCGGATTTATCGCAGCGGCCGAGGGCGCGCGCATCGGCCGTGGCGCGCAGATCGCAAATGCCATACTGCTACCGGGTGCGCGGGTTGCCGCGAGAGCGAGGGTCCAGGGCGCGGTGGTCGGACCGGGCGCAACGGCGAGCGGCGCGGCGGCCCGGTTGGTGGTGCGTGCCGCGGATGCCCTCGCTCCCGCCGAGGCCGCCGCGTTGCGGCGGATCGCCGGAGCGCGCATGGAGGTCGCCTCCGCAGAAGCCCTCGCGCCCCGCGGTTCGTCGCGGGAGTTTCTGCGGCTGGTCTGGCCCGGCGGCCGGGCGATGCTGGTGCGGTACCGGCCCGACCGGCCCGAAAACGCCCGCTATGCGGGCCACGCGCGGTTTCTTCGCCGCCTCGGCCTGCCGGTCCCCCGCGTGCTTGCCGACGGTCCTGGGGAACGGTTCACGCTCTTCGAGGATTTGGGCACGCGCAACTTGGGCGATCGGGTTCGGAACGCGCCGCCGGAGCGCGCCGGGAGGCTTTACATCCCGGTGATCGCCGCTGTGGCGGATTGGCACGAGCGCGCGACGCTCGCGGCGCGGCGATGCGGCCTTGCGTTGGAGCCGGCCTTCGGACCGGAGGTGTTCCGCTATGAGCGCGACCTGTTTCTGCACCGCTTTCTGGCAGGCCACCTGGGCCGGCCGGCAGCGGAGGTTCGCCGCGCAGCGGCAGAATTGCGCGGGATCGCGGAGCGGTTATCGTCGTCGGCGCCGACGCTGCTGCACCGCGACCTGCAATCGGCCAACATCCTGTTCCATCGAGGCCGGCCGTACTTCATTGATTTCCAGGGCATGCGGTTTGGGCCGACAATGTACGACCTGGCCTCGCTGCTGTGCGATCCATATGTCGAGATCCCGGCCGTGGTGCGCGCCCAGTTGCTGGAGCGCTATCTGGCGCGTCGGCCGGCGGCGCAGGCGGAACTCGACCTTTTCTGGCCGGCGGCGATCCAACGGCTGTGCCAGGCGCTCGGCGCGTATGCGCGCATGGGCGCGCTGCCCGGTGCGCGCCGGTTCCTTTCCCACATCCCGGCGGCGGCGTCCCGGTTGCGGGAAGCCATCGCCCGTTCCGGCCTGCGCTTGCCAGCGCTGGCGGACGCGGCGGAACAGGCAATGCGCCGGGTCGTAACGATTCCGTTGACTCCCGAAGATCCTCCGTCCGCTCGCTCCGCGAAATCACAGAAAGCGCCGCCGAAGCGCTGCGGCCGCGGGCAGTGACCACAGCCATGTATTCCCGGCGCCACGCCGGGCATGCCCGGCGGCCATCCACGCCTGCCGCTACAGGGTCGCGGGTCCGAGTAGGCGGCACCACCCCGGCGGCGAAGACGTCTTCGCTTCAGTGGAATTCGTTTTCGTCCCGACCCGCAGCACCGCGATCGACTCTTGTTGGCGGGCGATACCGGCCGGTCTTTGGATGCGGCCTTTACTGCGCGCGGATGCCGGACGGCACGTCGCCATCCGCGGTCAGCAGTCGCAGCGTTTCGCCCGCCGTTACCGCCAGCAGCATGCCGCGCGACTCGATGCCGCGGATCTTCGCCGGCGCAAGGTTGGCGACAATGACGATCGTCTTGCCGATCAGGGTTTCCGGCGCGTAATGGCGCGCGATGCCGGCGACGATCTGGCGGCGCTCGGCGCCGACCTCGATCTCGAGCCGGAGCAGC
>CAYLTB010000160.1:0-6342 GCA_964386675.1 uncultured Verrucomicrobiota bacterium | reverse complement strand
CGCCGCCGCCGATTCGATGGCCCGCTCCACCGCCGCGCTCGCGCCGGACTCCGGCTCCCCGGCGGCCGCCGCGGCGCCGCCGGCGCCGAGCGTGGAGACTTCCGGGTGGACCGTGACCACGCGCGGCAGCATCCGCAGGAAGCGCTCCATCGCGTCCACCGAGGTCGAGGCCCGGAAGATTTTCGTGGCGATGTCCATTTTGATCTGGTCCATCAACGTCCCGAACATCTCGTAGGCTTCGTGCTTGTACTCGATGAGCGGGTCGCGCTGGCCGTAGGCGCGCAGACCGACGCCCTGCCGCAGCGCGTCCATAGCGCGCAGGTATTCCTGCCAGTGCGTGTCAACGGCTTGCAGACCGATGTAGCGCTCCATTTCGGCCAATTGGCCCGAATCCTCCGATTTGATCTTCAGTTCGTACGCTTGCCGCACTCGGTCCATGACGAGCGCTGTGAGCGTCTCGGGTGCGGCCTCCGCCGGCAGTTCGTCGGTCCGGAGCGCGATCGGGAACGTCTGACAAGCCCACGACACGAAGTCCGCGCGCGCGGCGTCCTTTTCGTCGGCCTCGACGGCGGCCTCGGCGCGCGTTGCGATAACGTCCTCGATCATTTCGAACAGGTGCGCGCGCGGTTCGGCGGCGCGCAGCACCTCGCTGCGGAAGCCGTACACGACCTCGCGTTGCTTGTTCATCACGTCGTCATATTCCAGCGTCCGCTTGCGGATCGAGAAGTTCTGCTGCTCGACGCGCCGCTGCGCCGTCTCGATTGAGCGATTGAGCCACGGGTGCTCCAGCACCTCGCCCTCCTGGATGCCGAGGCGTTCCATGATCTTCGAGATGCGTTCGGAGCCGAACAGCCGCATCAGGTCGTCTTCCAGCGAAATATAGAACGAGGAGGTTCCCGGATCGCCCTGCCGCGCGCAGCGGCCGCGCAATTGACGGTCAATCCGGCGCGACTCGTGGCGCTCGGTGCCCATTACGTGCAGGCCGCAGGGCTTCTCGATCAATAGCTGGCGCAGCGTTTTTCCTTCCCACTTGTCTTCGAGCCGCAACTGCGACTGCACGACTTCCCGCGGCAGCCACACGACCCCCTCGCCGAGCTTGATGTCGGTGCCGCGGCCGGCCATGTTTGTCGCGATCGTCACGGCGCCGGGTTGGCCGGCGCGGGCGACGATTTCCGCCTCGCGCTCGTGGTTCTTCGCGTTGAGGACGTTGTGCGGGATATTGCGCCGGCGCAGCATGCGGCTGATCAGCTCGCTGCGCTCGACCGAGATCGTGCCGACCAGCACCGGCTGCTGGCGCTGGTAGCAGTCGGCGATCGCGTCAATGATCGCGTTGTACTTCTCGCGCTGCGTCTTGTAGACGGCGTCGTTGCGGTCCACGCGCCGGACCGGGCGGTTGGTCGGAATGACAACCACGTCGAGCTTGTAGATCTGGTGAAACTCGTCGGCCTCGGTTTCCGCCGTGCCGGTCATGCCGGCGAGTTTCTGGTACATGCGGAAGTAGTTCTGGATCGTGATCGTCGCGAGGGTCTGCGTCTCCCGTTCGACCGTCACGCCTTCCTTGGCCTCGATGGCCTGGTGCAGTCCGTCGCTCCAGCGCCGGCCGGGCATCAGGCGGCCGGTGTACTCGTCCACAATGATGACCTGATTATCCTGGACGACGTACTGGACGTCGCGTTCGTAGACGGAATAGGCGCGGATCAACTGGTCCACCGCGTGAATGCGCTCGCTGCGCTCGGAAAACGTGTCTTGGAGCTTCTGGCGCGCGGCCAGTTTCTGCTCGGGGGTCATCGAGGCGTCGGCCTCGATGTTGCCCAGACCGATCGCGAGGTCCGGCAGCACGTACGCCTCCGGGTCGTTCGGACTGAGCGCTTCGCAACCCTTTTCGGTCAGGCTGGCGTCGTTGCCTTTTTCGTCGATCGTGAAGAAGAGCTCCTCGCGCAGCGCCCGCGCCTGGTCCTTGCGCATGTCGGTCAACATTGCGGAGTCAATTTTCTCGTAGAGCCGGCGGATCGCGGCGTCCTCCATCAGGTGCAGGAACTGTTTGTTCTTCGGCATGCCCTGGCCGACCTGGTAGAGCTTGAGCTGGGCGGTCTCCTCGTCGCCCTTATCGAGCGCCTCCTTGGCTTCCGCGACCAGCCGGTTGCAGAGGTCGCGCTGGCGGCGGACGAGGCGTTCCACCGCCGGCTGGACTTCGGTGTACTGTTTCGTGGAGTAGGGGGCCGGGCCGGAGATGATCAGCGGCGTGCGCGCCTCGTCGATAAGGATGCTGTCAATCTCATCCACGATCGCGTAATGATGCCCGCGCTGCACCTGATCGGCGGCGCGCAGGGCCATGTTGTCGCGCAGGTAATCGAAGCCGAACTCGGCATTCGTGCCGTAGGTGATGTCGCAGGCATACTGTTCGCGCCGTTCGTGCGGCAGCATCGCGTTCTGAATGCAGCCGACCGTCAGACCGAGCCAGCGGTACACCGCGCCCATCCAGGCGGCGTCGCGCCGGGCGAGGTAGTCGTTGACCGTGACGACGTGCACGCCCCGGCCGGTCAATGCGTTCAGGTACACCGGCAGCGTCGCGACGAGCGTCTTGCCCTCGCCGGTCGCCATCTCGGCGATCTTGCCCTGGTGCAGCACGATGCCGCCGATGAGCTGCACGTCGAACGGCACCATCTCCCATTTGACGGGGTGACCGCAGACTTCCATCTCCTGCCCGCAGAGCCGGCGGCAGCAGTTCTTGACGACGGCGAACGCCTCGGGCAGCAGGTCGTCGAGCGTCGCGCCCGCGGCCAGCCGCTGCCGGAACTCCGCGGTCTTCGCCCGCAGTTCGTCGTCGGTGAGCTTCTGGTAGCCGGCTTCAATCTCGTTGATGCGCGCGACGAGCGGGCGCATCTTGCGGATGTCGCGCTCGTTCTTCGTGCCCAGAATCTTCTTCAGAATCCACTGCATACGGTTGTGCCATCCTGCGCCGCGGCCGGCGCGCGGGCCGTCTTCCCAGGCTTGGAACCGAAAGGCCTTCGGTCTTCCAAGCCTTGGAAGACCGGCAGGCCAGTATAGCGATCCTCCGCGCCCCTGTCACGCGGGACTCGGGCCCCCCGGCGGCCGTTGGCGCGCCCGGAGATGGAATCGCGGCGATGCAGGGTTCGGGGCGCGGCAGGGCGGGTGGCACGGCGGCCCGCCCCGCGGATATGGTGGCTTCGCGCCGGCGGGCCGTTCCGTCACTCCATCGGCGCCCGGTCCGGCACAGGGAACATGCCCCAGTTTCGGACGATCGTCTGGACCTTCAGCTTGCCGTCCGCCCGGATGCCTACGATTTCCGCCTGGTCCATTTCGGCGAGTTTCAGGCCCATTTCGTCCAGCACCACGTCAACAGTGCCGAACTCGCGCGTGGCCAGTTTGACCGAGACCACGACGCCGTTCAGCCGCCTGCGATACACCGTGCCCTTGCCGGTCACCGGCTCGCCTTTGGGGGCATGGACCTCCGTGCCGGGGTTCGCGGCTGCGGCCGCGTCCTCCGCACCGCGCGTCATGGCGCCCCCCGCGAGACAGACGACCGCAATCCAGAGGTATTTGCTCAGCTTCATGTGTTGTGCTCCTATTCCGCGGGTTTGCTGGCGGACAACGACGCGATCGCCAGGGCGAAGCGGGGTCTGCCTTCCGGCTTTCCCGCTCCATGCGGAGACCATATATCTGTCACGCAAGACTTCTCAGTTACCATGGGCCGTTCCGGGCCATCAGCCGACGGTCGCCGCCTGCACGTGCCGTTTTGCGCACTGATTTCCGTATTCGTCGTTTTTGCAATCCCGGCATGAAAAATCGGCGCCCGGCACCGATTCCCACTGGGCAGGCCACCCGAGGTTGTCAGCGCCTACCGGAGTGGCCCGGCCTCCACCGCAAGGAAAGGCCATAAAACGCCGGCTGCGCACCGCGCCCGCGCTGTCAGCGCCGGTCCGCAGGGTCCGGTTGCGGCGCCGGGGGCTGAGCCGACGGGAACGTTTTCAGGCGCCCTACGTGCACCGTCACGGCGGCGGCGATGCCCAAGAGCACGCCCCGCAGCCACCAGCGCGAAACGGCAAAGGCTGCGGAGGCGCCGATGGTCAGCCACAGCACCGCCAGCGTTACCGCCTTGTGGCGCCGCGAAATGCCGCGGCCTTCGCGGTAGTTCCGGATGTAGGCGCCGCACCAGCGATTGGTCAGTAGCCACAGATGGAAACGCTTGGAGCTGCGCGCGAAGCATACGCTGGCCAGCAGCAGGAACGGCGTCGTGGGCAACAGCGGCAGTACGATTCCCAGAACGCCCAGCCCCACGCACAGTGTGCCGCCGATCAGCAACGCGATCCGGGCCAGCTCCCTCATCAACAGCCCCGATTTCCGGCGCCGGCGCGCGGCGTTCGTGGTCGGCGCCGTCGCCGCGGCCTCGGTAAGGCGTTTGGTATCAGGCGAGATCGAGACAGTCCGGGTTCATCGCCCGGGCCCGCCGGCCGTTGCGGAACCCGTCCGCTGCCGGCTCGCGCACCACGAACGACGCGCCATCCGTTTGCTCCTGCGAAGCATCCGCGCGGCCCGGCGAGAAAGGGACCGTCACGTCGAAGCCGGTCTTCTTCGCCGCCGATTCGACCGCCGCGCCATCGGAAGTCGGCGACGACATCGGTGATGCGCCGCTCAATCTGTTCGCGTCGAGGCATCCTGGGCCATTGATTCGTGTGCCGTTTGTCAATAAGAGTCGCACTGCAATTGCGCGGCGTCCAATCGATTTCGCCAGAGACCTCTCGAGGGGTTCCGGCCTGGTGAACGGTCCCTTGGCGACTGCCGGGGAAAGCCGCCGGCGGCAGACGCCTCGGAGGGAGGTCCAAACCCGAGCACGGACAACGGGGGGAAATCCTGCGTGACCATCGCGGTGAAATGAGCCCCGTATTTGCTCACTCATCCTTCCGCAGCCGCCGCTCGGCGTCGCGGCGGGCGCGGCGCAGCGCATCGCGCAGGTGGTCTGCCGCGGGCGGAGCGGCCGGACGGACTTCCGGCGGCGCCGGCAAAGGCGCGCCGGGCGGGAGGGGTTCCGGCGCCGCCGGTGCGGGCTTCGCGCGGCGGCGGTTACGGGTGCGCCCTCGATGGGTTTCGAGCTCCCGCCCGTTGAGAGGCGCGTGTGCGTGATTCGTGAATGCGCCGGTTCGCCGTTGGAAGACCTCCGCCAGGAGCGCCGCCGCCGCGGCGAGCGCCAGCGCCGGCGCCAGTTCGAACCAGCGCGCGTTGCGCGGCAGATCCCGCCAGATGCCTGCGACGTCCAGTCGTTCGCGCCCGCCGGTCGCCGCCGCGATGGCCGACAGCGCCGCCGGTCCGCGATCCGGCGGCTCCGGCCGGTATTCAGGTGAGTATGGGAGGGCGGCCGGCGGTAGCACATAGCGGCGTCCGTCGTCCCATTCGACGGTGGCCAGCAGCGTCTCGGCCCCGCGCAATGGGACTTCCAGCGCGAGGCGGTCCGCGGTGATCCAACGCATCGTTGCGGTTTCTCGGACGGCCGATGCGCCGGGGCTCCCGCGCAGAAGGCGGACGCGCGGCACGCCGCGCAACGGATCTTCCGAGCGTTCCGGATCCAGGTGCAGTTCGACGGTGCAGATGCCGTCGCGGATCTCGCGAGTGAGCAGCGCGCCGTCGGGCAGGTCGGACGCGGTGCCGGCGGCCCATGCGCCCAGCGCGCCCAGCAGGCGGGGCGCATCCGGCCACTGTCCGAACGGGCCGGTGAACCGGCCGTCGGCCTCGCCGGTGAAGACGGCGGCGCGGCCGATGCCGACCGGCCAGACGGCGGCCAGCGGCGCGGCGTATTCATCGAGCGTCACCGCGGCGACGTTCGCATCGGGCCGCGCATAACACAAATTGTACCCTCCCACCGGCGGCGGCTCGCTGAAGGCGTCCGACGTGATCCCGCGCAGGCCGGCAGTCAATCGGAACGCTGTTCGGTCCTCGACGAAGGTGTTGCGGGCGACGGCGAAGGTGTCCTGCGCGAACAGACGCGGAAGTTCGGCGGCATCGTTCGTGAAGTAGATTTGACCGCCGCCGGCGCGCGCGACATCGCGCAGCAACTCGGCGTCCACGTCGGCCGGCGTGCCGAGCCCGATGACGCTGCACGTGACGTTCGCGGCGCGGGCCTGCGCGAGCAGCTCGCGATAGGCGCCCGGTTCCTCGGCGTCGGCGGCGTCCGCGAACAGGATGATATGGCGCGTGCTCGCGTGCGCTTGCGCGAGCATCTTCAGCGCCGCCGTCAGCGCCTCATAGACATAGATGCCGCCACCCTGCGACGCGATCTTCAGGATTTTGCCGCGGTGCGCGCCTCCCTGCGCAACCGGTCAGAACGGG
>CAYLTB010000159.1:0-6396 GCA_964386675.1 uncultured Verrucomicrobiota bacterium | reverse complement strand
GGCGTTCCGGTGCTGCGCGCGGTCGGTAACGCATCCGGCGACATGCTGCTGGCGGCCCTGACGCAGTTGGGAATATCACCCGAGGAAATCGAAACGGCGTTGCGGCCGCTCGACCTCGGGCCCTGGCACATCGAAGTCGAGGACGCGACCGACCGCGGCATCCGCGGCCGCCGGCTGCGCGTGATCGTCGGCGACAGCGCCACGCCCCGGCCGCGCTCAGCCCCGGGAACACCGGCGCACGGGGCCGAGCACGGACACTCCCATCTCGCGGGATCCGTTCCTGGCCATCCTCACCGGGCCTATCGCGACATCCGGGCCATGATCGAGCGTTCCGCGCTCCCGCCGCGGACGCGCGAGCTGGGGCTGGACGCCTTCCGCCGATTGGCGGAAGCCGAGGCGAAGATCCACGGCATCGCGCCCGACGCGGTGATGTTCCACGAGCTCGGCGCGGTGGACTCGATCGTGGACATTCTCGGCGCCTGTTTCGCTCGCGACCGACTGGGTCTGGACGGCGTTTTCGTCGAGCCGCTGCCGATCGGCGGCGGGACGGTGCATTGCGCGCACGGCGTCTATCCACTGCCGGCGCCGGCCACGCTGGAACTATTGCGCGGCTGGCCGGTCGCTCCGACCTCGGAGACGGAGGAATTGGTCACGCCCACCGGCGCCGCGCTGCTGCGATCGTGGGCGAATCTGGATCGGCTTCCGGAGGGCCTGCGGCTCCTCACCACCGCCTATGGGCTGGGGCATCGCGCGCTTCGGGAGCGGCCGAACGCGCTGCGCGCAACGATCCTGGAGACCGCGCCGGCGGCGGCGCCGGCGGAAGAGTGCCGGGTGCTCGAGTGCAACCTCGACGATCAGACGCCGGAGCTGATCGGCGTGCTCACCGGCCGGCTGTTGGCGGCTGGGGCGCTCGACGTGTTCACGACGCCCGTGACGATGAAGAAACAACGGCCGGGCGTGCTGCTCACGGTGTTGTGCCGCGAAGAACAACGCGACGGACTGCTCGATCTGATCTTTCGCGAAAGCACCACGTTCGGGGTGCGCGAGCGGCGCTCGCGGCGGCACGTCCTGGAGCGCGCCCACGAGACCGTCGAGACGCCCTACGGCCCCGTGCGAATCAAGGTGGGCCGCTGGCGCGGCGCGGCGACCACGCGCGCGCCGGAAATGGACGACTGCATCGCGCGCGCCGCGGAACGCGGCGTCAGCCCGCGGACCGTGTACGACGCCGCGCTGGCCGCGACACATCGGAATGCCTGACACGGCGGGTGCGAAGTAGTCGCCGCGGCATTCCCCGGCGGGGATTTCGGGATCCCGTCGGCGTCATGCCGCATCACATCCGCGGCGGGGTAGCCGCGGGCACGGGCCATCGCATCGTCGTCACCCCTGCCGGAATCGGACGTACGCGCCGACCAGCGTGGCCAGCGGAATGAAGCGGGTGAAGGGGATCATGCAGTAATAGCCCGCGAGCAGTGCGATGCCGATCCGCCATTTCCAGTTCAGACCGTATGCGGCGGCGATGACGTATCCGGCCGCCGTGCCCACAATGAAGCCGACCGCGCCCAGAGTCGCCAGATCCGCGGCGTCAATGACCGCGCCGGCGAGGATCGGGCCGAAGGCGCGAAAGAATCGCCGCGCGCTCGAGGGTCGCGCGGTTTCCGGCGAGAATTGCTGCTCGGGCGCGCGGGGCATGTCGGCAAACATTCTAGGAGCACGCGCCGTCCTTGGGAAGGACAACCGGCGTAGCGCGGCTGCACGACAGACCGCCTCCCGAGCCGGAGCGCTTCGGCCGCAGCCGGGATCGCGCAGGCCGTTGACAAACGATTGGCAAGGATAACGCTGCTGCATTACAATCCGTTGCAAAACCACCCACCGCACTCGGGAGCGCGCATGGCTTCGGATAACGGCAAGAACAAGCATTGGATCGGTTTCGATCTCGGAGGCACGAAGATGCTGGCCTCGGTCTTCGATCCCGATTTCAAGCGGCTGTCCGCCACACGGAAGAAAACCAAGGCGCGCGAGGGCGGCTCGTCCGGCGTCCGGCGCATCATCGAGCTGATACACGAAACACTGGACGAGGCCCATGTGGCGCCGGGGCAACTCGGCGGCATCGGGGTCGGCGTGCCCGGCCCGCTGGACTTGAAGAAGGGGGTCATCCTCCAACTGCCGAACCTCGGTTGGAGCGACGTGCCGTTGCGCAAAAAACTGGAAGAAGAGTTTCCGTGTCCGGCGGTGCTGGCCAATGACGTGGATGTCGGCACGTACGGCGAATACCGCTTCGGCGCCGGCAAAGGCGCGCGGTGCGTATTGGGGGTTTTCCCCGGCACGGGCATCGGTAGCGCCTGCATTTATGAGGGTCGGATTCTGCGCGGCACGAACCGGTCCTGCCTGGAAATCGGCCATCTGCGCGTGGTGAATGGCGGCGCGCTGTGCGGCTGCGGTCGGCGCGGTTGCCTGGAAACCGTCGCCAGCCGCCTGGCGATTTCCGCGCAGGCCGCCGCCGCCGTCTTCCGCGGCGAGGCGCCGAATCTGGGCGAGATCGCCGGCACGGACCTCGCCCAGATCCGCAGCGGCGCGCTCTCGGAGGCCATCAAAAGGGGCGACAAGGTGGTCGAGAACATTCTCCGCGAGGCCGCCGCGGCGCTCGGCAGCGGCATTGCCAGCGTGGTCAACCTCCTGTCGCCCGATGTCATCGTGCTCGGGGGCGGCTTGGTAGACGCGTTCCCGGATCTGTACCGCAAGGAATGCGGCCGCGCGATCGAGGCGGAAGTCATGGCGTCGTTCCGCGATACGTACAAGCTGGCGGTCGCCGAATTGGGCGACTACGCGGGCGTCACCGGCGCGGCCGCGCTGGCGGCCAATCCGGAAGCGCTCGGCTCCTTTTGAGGCCCATCATGCCGCGGCGCCCATCCCCATCCCGCCCCGCCGGCCCGGCCATCCGCCGAATCGCCGTGCTGGACATCGGCGCGACCGCCATCCGCATCGAGGCGGCCGAGGTGGACGCCAACGGCGTGACGCGCACCCTCGACAACCTCAGCCTCCCGGTCGCGCTTGGCAAAGACACGTTCTCGACCGGGCGGCTGCGCCCGGAAACGATCGAAGACTGCGTGGACAAACTCCGCAGGTTCCGCGAATTCCTGCGCGATTACGACTTGGGCGATCCCGGGTCCGTACGCGCCATCGCGACCAGCGCCGTGCGCGAGGCGGAAAATCGCGAGCAGTTTCTCAATCGCGTGCTGATCGCCACGGGCTTTCGCGTCGAGTGCCCCGAGGACGTCGAATTGAGCCGGCTCGCCTACCTCGCGGTGCGGGACCTGCTCGAACGAGAAGGCGCGCCGCATCCGTGGAATGCGCTGGTGATCGAGGTCGGCGGCGGCAGCACCGAGCTGCTGCTGATCCAGGACGACCGCGTGACGTTTTCGGAGTCCTACCGGCTGGGCGCGCTGCGGCTGCGGGAAACCGTGGAGGCGCGCGAGGCCGCCCCCTCGCAGGTGCGTTCCCTGCTCGCGCGCGATATCCAGCGGGCGCTGGTCCAGCTGCGGCACGACCTGCCGGAGAGGGTGCCGGACACGCTGATCGCCATGTCCGGCGACGTCCGCTTCGCCGCCGCCCGACTGCTGCCCCAGTGGGACCGGCTGGAGCTGGGCCGGTTGAATCCCCGGGCGTTCATCCAGTTCGGCGAACGCATCCTGGCGATGAGCACGGCGGACATCGTGCGCAAGTACGGCGTCCCGTACGCGGAAGCCGAAACCCTGGGCGTGGCCCTCCAGATCTACGCCCAGATCGCGCGCCTGTTCTCCATCCGGGAAATCTGGGTGCCGAAAACCCACCTGCGCACCGGCCTTGAAGTCGAGCTGGCGACCCGAACGCTGTGGACTTCCGATTTCTCGCAACAGGTCGAGAACGCGGCGCGGCTGCTCGGCGCCAAGTTTCGTATCGAGCCGCGGCACGCGGAACACGTGGCCACCCTGTGCGACCGCCTGTTTGCCGCGCTGCGCGACGAGCACGGGCTGGACGCCCGCCACGGCCTGCTGCTGCGCGTGGCCGCGCTGCTGCACGAGGCCGGCCGGTTCATCAACAGCCGCAACCATCACAAGCACTCGATGTACCTGATCCAGAACAGCGACCTGTTCGGCCTGACGCAGGCCGACATCGAGCTGGTCGCGCTCGTCGCGCGCTATCACCGGCGTTCGATGCCGCTGCCGACGCATCCGCTCTACGACGCGTTGAGCCGCGAACGTCGGCTGATTGTGCAGGCGCTGGCCGCCCTGCTGCGCGTGGCCGACGCGCTCGACCGCGGCCATACCCAGCGCGTGCGCGACCTGGAGGTCGCGTCCGAACGCGACCGATTGACGATCACGGTCGCCGGCGTGGACGATCTGGCCGTCGAGCGCGCGGCGCTGTGCGATAAAGGCGATTTGTTCGAAGCCGTGTACGGCCGGCCGATCGTGCTGGAGCGCGGCGCCATAGCCCGGGGGCCCGAAGGAAATGTCTGAATCGCGAGGCCGGCGCAAACAAACGAATCGGTTCTTCAACCGAGAGTTGAGCTGGCTCGCCTTCAACGAACGCGTGCTGGCCCAGGCGCAGGACCCGAAGAATCCGCCGCTGGAACGGCTGAAGTTCCTCGCCATCACCGCGTCCAACTTGGACGAGTTTTTCATGGTGCGCGTGGGGGGGCTGCAGATGCTGGCCGCGCGCGGGGACCGGGGCGGCGACCCGGCGGGCCTGACCCCGCGCCGGCAACTGACCGAAATATCGCGCCGCGCCCACGAGATGGTGCGCGCGCAACACGCCGCGTTCGCCGAACAAATCAGCCCCGCGCTCGAACGCGGCGGCATCCGCGCCGTTCGTCCGGACGAGTTGTCGGACGTTGAGCTGCGCCATCTCGGTCGCCTGTTCGAGAACGAGTTGCTGCCGCTGCTGACGCCGATCGCCGTCGAGGACGGCGACGCATTCGCCGGGCTGTCGGGCCTGGCGATTCACCTCGTGTTCCGTATGCGACGGCCGTCGGCCGAAGGCGGCGGCGAGGCGCTGGGCGTCGCGGCGCTGCCGCGCAATGCGCAGCGGATCTGGCAGGTGCCGGACCGCCGCGGGTACGCTTTTCTCCTGGCCGAGGACCTTATGGCGCTCTTCGCCGATCGCCTGTTCCCGGGCCGCGAATTCCTTGAGATCGCCGCCTTCCGCCTCACGCGCAATGCGGACTTGAGCGTGCGCGAGGATCTGGCCGGGGACTTGCTGGCGCAAATGCGGGAAGTGCTCGAGGAGCGCCGCTCCAGCGATGTGGTCCGGCTCGAATTGCGTTCGCCGGTCTCCGTTGCGCTCCGCACCCGGCTTTGTCGAGCGCTGAAGGTGGAAGCGCCCGATGTGTATGAGTCGCCGGGGCCGATAGACCTCTCCGGCTTTTTCGGCATGGCTTCGATGGCGGGTTTCGATGAACTGAAGTACGAACCGTGGACGCCGGCCGCCGTGGCGGATGCCCCCCCGTCGGTTTCGATCTTCGAGGCGATCGCGCGGCGGGACATCCTGATGTTCCACCCCTATGAAAGCTTCGATCCGGTCGTGCGCTTCGTCGAGGAAGCCGCCAACGATCCGGCGGTGCTGGCGATCAAGCAGATCCTGTACCGCACCAGCCGGGACAGCCGGATCATTGCGGCGCTCCAGCGCGCCGCGCGATCCGGCAAACAGGTCACCGCGCTGGTCGAACTCAAGGCGCGGTTCGACGAGGCGCGCAACATCGAATGGGCTGAGGCGCTCGAGCGCGCTGGCGTGCAGGTGATCTACGGCATCCAGCGGCTGAAGACACACGCCAAGATCTGCCTGATCATCCGCCGCGAGGCGGCCGGTATCCGCCGGTATGTCCATTTCGGCACCGGCAACTACAACGAGCAAACCGCGCGTGTTTACAGCGATATCGGATGGATGACCTGCCGCGAAGACTACGGCGCCGATGCCTCCGCCTTTTTCAACATGATCACGGGGCGCACGCAGCCCGTCCGCTTCCGCCGCCTCACGGCCGCCCCGCTCGGCCTGCGCGCGCGCCTGCTCGAGTTGATCCGCGACGAGGAGCAGCGCGCCCTGGCCGGCCAACCGGCCCGCATCTGGGCCAAGGTCAACTCGCTGGCCGATCCGGAGATCATCTCCGCGTTGTACGACGCCTCCCGCGCCGGCGTGCAGATCGAACTGAGCGTGCGCGGCCTCTGCTGTCTGCGCCCCGGCGTCCGCGGTCTCAGCGAGAACATCACGGTCACGTCCGTGATTGACCGCTACCTGGAACATGCGCGCATTTTCCTGTTCCACCGCGGCGGCGATGAATCGGTCTTCATCGCCAGCGCCGACTGGATGCCGCGCAACCTGGACCGTCGCATCGAGCTGATGATTCCCGTGGCCGATCCGCGCGGC
>CAYLTB010000158.1:0-6436 GCA_964386675.1 uncultured Verrucomicrobiota bacterium | reverse complement strand
TAGACGCTCCCAGCCAATGAAATACTCTCTCATAACTGAATCGTTCCGGCTAAGGTATACCTGCGCCGGCGGTACCCGGCCGTGGAGGACGGGATCATGCAGGACTACAAATGGATCAGGGCCGCGGGGATGGGGATATCGTTGGCACTCGGGTGCGCCGCGGGAATGGCGCAGGCGGCGCCGGCTGGCGGCGAGGGCGGGGTGCCCGCTATCCGCGCGGTGCGTATCGGCGCGCAGGGCGAGGTGCAGGTAAACGGATCCCCGTTCCTGCCGCTGATGGGGTTCTACCAGTCGGTGGAAAGCTTTCGAAACGCCCCGGCGCTCGGTCTCAACGGCTACTTCATGCCCGGAGCGAAACCGCCGCCGCGGGAGTATCTGGATGCACTCCGCGAACAAGGTCTTTACGGTATCGTGCCTTTCGACGCAACCGCAGCCGGGCATCCCGCGCTGCTCGCGTTCGTGCTGCCGCACGAGCCGGATAAGGCGTTTATGAACGGCAAGGCGGACATGAGTCCGGACGCCATCGTCGAACTGGCGGCCGCCGTGCGACGGGCCGAGCCCGGTCGCCCCGTGATCCTCGACTGGTCGCCGCGGTTTATGCGGGATCCCGTGCTGAACGAGGGGCTGGATGAAAAGACCCGGCAGGAACTCTACCCCGCGTATGCGAAGGCGGCGGATGTCCTCACCTATAACGTCTATCCGATTTGGGGCCACAACCGTCCGGAGCGCATTGACTGGGTGGCCGAGGCGGCCGATGATCTCAAGGCACTGGCGGGGGAGGACCGGCCGTTCTTCGCCATGATCGAGACGGGCCGCGGCGGGCGCGGCATCCCGGTGGACGAAGCGCGCGAGGTTTCCGCGGCGGAACTGCGCAGCGAAGTCTGGATGGCGTTGATCGGCGGCGCGCGCGGGATCGTCTACTTTACGCATCGGTTTGTCCCGTCGTTCACCGAGTTCGCACCGGACGCCGCGCGCCAGGCGGAGATCCGCGCGATCAATGAACAGATCACGCGCCTGGCGCCCGCACTGCTCGCGCCCGCGGCGAAGGATCTGGCGGTGTCCATGACCCTGGCCGACGGCCTGGCCGCACGGTGCCGAGCGACCCGCGCCGGAGACGGACTCTACCTCTTCGCGCAGAATATCGACATGGGGCGGCGCGGGGGCGTCGCCGTGTTCACCGTTCCCGGTCTGCGGCCGGGGGCCGAGATCGTCGTCATGGACGAGGACCGGACCCTCGTGGCGGAAGAGGGCGGTCGGTTTCGGGACGAGTTCGGCCCCCTGGCGGTTCGGATCTACCGACTCGCCGATCCCGCCCGCCGCGCAGCGCCATAGGCGCTCTTCCAAGCCTTGGAAGAGTCGGCGAGCGGTTCCTCCAAGGGTTACTGATCGTCTCGAAATTGTCTGAACATGATCTGGTAGGGACGCCTCTCCGAGGCGTCCGCGGACGGCAGGGACTGCCGTCCCTACCCGTGAAGATCATGTCGTGACAATTATGAGAACACTAGTAGAAGATCTCCGCTTTCGCGGGTGGCGAGAATTTCTGCCCATCGGATTCCGGTTGGGACGACGGTGGGCGTAAGGGGGGCTCAACGGACGACGACGCGATAACCGACAGCGTCCACTTTGTAGCTGCGGTGGCTGCTCGTCTGCCGCCGCGCGGATCGGCAGTCGTAGGCGGAGGACGTGCAACTACTCACGGTCAGCAGGGAGCCCTTGCCTTCGAGGTCGCGCTGCGGCACCGCCGAATGGAGCCGCTTTGCGGCCCAAACCCACTCCGAAACATTGCCGAGCCTATCGTGGAGTTCCCATGCGTCGGGCGCTTTCCGTTTTTTCGTTCAATGACGGATGGTCTTTTGAGGGTAGGGTGGCCCGGTCCTTGGCTGCCGCGAAAACTCGTACTGGAAATCGGACCGAGCGAGGTTTGCCGGGCCGCGACCGCCGTCACCCGATCGCAATCATCCGCTCGAGTGCGACCCGGGCGCGCCGCGCGATGTCCTCGGGCACCTCGATGACGTAGCGGTTGAGCCGCAGTGCGTCGCGGGTGTCCTGGAGGGTGATCTCGTTCATGTGCGGGCAGCGGATGGAGCACATCCGGACCATTTCCTTGTCGGGATTCGCGGCGGCGATGTTGTCGCCCATCGCGCATTCGGTCAGGATTAGGTAGCGCGTTGCCGGATGCTCCTTCACGTAGCGGATCATCGCGTTCGTGCTGCCGGAGAAGTCGGAGGCGGCGACGACCTCCGGGCTGCACTCGGGGTGCGCGAGGACGACGACATCGGGGAACTGCCTGCGCGCGTTCGCGATGTCCTCGACCGTGAACTTCTCGTGCACCTCGCACCGCCCGGTCCAGCCGATGAACTCGTAGTGCAGCGCCGGATCGCGCGCCATCGGCGCGCGGGTGGGGAAGACGATCCGCTTGCCGGTCTCGCGCGCGACGTTGGAGGCGAGGTATTCGTCGGGCAGGAAGATCACGCGGTCGCTCTTGAGCGAGGCAACGACCGCGGCGGCGTTGCTCGAGGTGCAGCAGATGTCCGACTCCGCCTTCACGTCGGCGTAGGTGTTCACATAGGACACGACCGGCACGCCGGGGAACTGCGCGCGCAGACGGCGGACGTCCTCGGCCTTGATGCTCTCGGCCAGCGAGCAGCCGGCCTTCTGCGCGGGCAGCAGGACGGTCTTCGACGGGTTGAGGATCTTGGCGGTCTCGGCCATGAAGTGGACGCCGCAGAAGACGATGATGTCCTTGTCGGTCGTGGCGGCCTTGCGGCTGAGGTCGAGCGAGTCGCCTTGGAAGTCGGGGACCGAGTAGAACAGCGCCGGCTCCATGTAGTTATGGGCCAGGATGACGGCGTTGCGTTCGGCCTTGAGCTGCAGAATCTCCTCGGCGATCTCCGCTTTCAGACGCAATTCGGCATCCGGCACGACCTGCGCCAGCTTCGCCCTTAATTTCTCGTATATGGTCTGTGCGGCCATACCTTCTCCCGAGACTTTCCTAGATCAACTTACCGGACAGCGTGCAGCGGCGCAACCCGCGCAATCAGCGGCGCGGTTGTGCGCGGGTAGCTGCGGGCGGCGGCGCGGGATCCGGGTTCGCATCCCACGGATCAGGGCGCCGGCGGCGCCGCGGTGCGGGAATCCATTATCAGATCGAAGCCGCCGGGCCGAGAACCGTGCCACGTGGCCGCTTCGAATCTTCCCGGAGCGGCGGTCCACTGCCAGGTGTCGTCAATGCCCGTGCCGGTCACATGGATCACGGCCCGATCGGGACCATCAGCCGAAAGCGCGACCCGGGCATTCTTCCGCCAGGGGTCCAGAATGCAGACGTATCGGACTGACCGGGTCTGTTCGGCGACCGCCTGAAGCTGTTGCCAGTTCATCAATTTGCCGTGGTTGTTGGCTGTGGAGACGGCGATCTTCGACCGCAGACTCATATCCGCAATCAACTGGAATTCGCAGTCGGAACTGCCCTTGGCCAATTGGTAGCGCCCCTCCGTTTCGGCGACCGGGTTGAGTTGCGCTCCCTGGATCAGCCAGGTGATGTCCACGGGCGCGGGAGCGCGGACATCGTCAACAACCAGCACATACCCTTCCTTGACCCAAATGAAGGTTCGGCGGAAGCGATCAAGCCCCGGCCGTTTCTTTTCGCCCCGGTGGTAGGCGAGATAAGCGCCGGCCGCCTCCCCTTCGGTGAAAACGACCGGGCCGGCATCCCGGAAGGCCACGACGCGCGCGTACTCGGTCAGATCGCCGGTCCCCGGCTGCATCCAGTCTTCGCCTTCGGCCCGGCCCTGAGGGGCTTGGCCGATGCCGTTGACGAGAATCGTATTGTGACCGGTGGAAAGCTTGCCTAGGTCTTTACCGATCGGGTAGCGGTCGGTTTCGGCCAGATACTCGCCCCGGGCAAAAAGGGTGAAGGAATTGGCGTCCGGGTGATCGTGGGCGACGTTGGGGCGGCTTCTGCCGGCGGCGTCGCGGCTCGCGAGCCAGGCATTGGAACGATAGCCTCCCAGAGGGCCGCATTTGAAACGGGCGCCTACGGCGTCGTCTGCCCAGGAATCGCGGACGAGCGTGATGCCCAGGTCCGGCAGGAAATGAGCCGTCGGCAGTCTGCGGAAGTCGCCGCCCTGGATGTCGGGGTCGTCGGCGAGGATGGCCAGCCAGGCATAGTCCTTGATACCCCACTTGCCGGAATTGACCCGGAGCGCATGTCGGATGCCGTCGAGAACATCCGCCTGCCGGTGCGTGGCGGCCGTTCGGAGGAAATAGGGATGGAAACTGACCGCCTTGTCAAAGCAATCGGAGAAATAGAACGACTCCTTCATCCCCGGGGTGGAGATGTGCACCGCGTACGGGGCGACGCCGGCGAAGAACGGGGATTCGAGAAAACGCGTACCGGTCAATTCGTCCGACACCTGGAGGGCCACGCCCAGCGCGCCGGCGCAGGAGCCATAGCCCGGGCCTTCGTGCTGGCTGCCGTCGTTGGGGAGCCACGTCACGTTGAATTGAAGCTCCTTGCGGACCTCCGAGAGCAGCCACTGCTCCTCGGGTTTGCCTTCGCCGGTGGCGAGGGCGGCGAGGGCCAGTCCCCACGTCCGGTACCAGCGATGGTTGTAATTCGGGGCGCCATGCCAGTAGCTTCCGCCCGGATTGCGCTTCAGATGCCCGCCATAATACATGGCACGGGCGTGCTGCCAGAGGATCTGGCGGAACTGCTCGCGGAACGCCGGGTCAAGGTCATTGTAAAGCCAGTCCCAGAGCAGCGTGGCTCCGACCATCGTGAAGGACGCAGCGATGTCGCTGTTGCGTTCGCCTTTGGGGCCGAACTGCTTCATACGATCGAGAACCCTTGCATATTCTTCGAGCTGATCGGGCACGGCGGGCTCGCCGCCGTCGGACCAGTCGGCCTGGCCGGCCAGCCAACGGAGATACGCGACGCCCTTTTCGAAGGAGTCTTTGTTGCCGGTCAGCGCGTAATGCAGCGCGACCGGAGGCAGGCTGAACAGTCCGATGGTCTGGGCCCGGCCCCAGTCCGATCCCATCTTGCGGTCGGCTGGCACGGTGCATCGACGGATCTGGGCTTCGAGCTGGTCTCGGTAGAGCTTGCAGTCGGGACTGTCGTAGAAGGCGCGGAGCCGGGGCAGGGACTCGGCGGTCAGGAGCACGCGCGGATGCCGGTTGGCTATCGGCGCCAGATAGGTCACGGCCGGGCTCGTCGGGGGCGGGTCCTTTTCCGGTAGAATCGCGTCCTGCGCCTCAACGGTCGCTGCGATCGCCAGCACCGGCGCCGCCACAGCGCGTCCGATCCAACGGTGTTGTAGGCCGCGTACACTGTCCCTGGATGATGTCATGATACAGGTTCCTTTCCGCGTATGCTTCGGAATCGCTCCAGTCTATTCGGGAGTCCCCCTGAATACAACTTTGAGCGATTGCGGCAGGGCGGCGTCTGACGTAGGATTTTCAGAAGGCGACGCCCCGGTAGCTCAGTTGGACAGAGCGCTGGATTCCTAATCCGGAGGTCGTGGGTTCAATTCCCGCCCGGGGTGCCATGCGCCTGGTGCCGCACGAGGTATGGCCGTTGATAACCGAGATGTCGGGACATCGCGACGCGGACTGCATGTGCGGCCTGCTGCGGCTCTTCGTTTCGTCGCGTATCGGCCGGAATTGTTGAAAATCGGCGGTGCTGCCGGTTCCGTGCCGGCCTTCGGAAATGCGGTGTCAAGCAGGGCGATGCTTTCGCGTTCCCGCGCCCGACGGGTTCGCGCTGCGTCGAGGCTGGCGGGACGACGGTCCAGAGGACCGAGACCGAAGTTCGCGTGCGCCGTGAAACTCTTTTACAGCCGCAGCGGCGTGCGCTAGATTCGCGGCCGAACGTCCATCGAAAGGAACGCGCCCCATGGCTTCAGCCACGCGACGTGCCCGAATAAAATACCGACGGATCCTGCTGAAGCTCAGCGGAGAGGCCTTTGCGAACCGCGCGGCCGGCGAGAGCCTCTGTCCGGAGATCTTCCGTTCGATGGCCGCCCAGATTCGCCGCGTCCGCGATCTCGGCGTGGAGATCACCATCGTCATTGGCGGCGGCAACATTTTCCGCGGCTTTTCCGGCGAAGGCCACGGCATTGACCGCACGACCGGCGACCACATGGGCATGCTGGCCACCGTCATCAACAGTCTGGCGCTGCAGTCGGCGCTTGAGAGCGCGGGCTTGGAGGTGCGCACGATGACGGCCATCGCGATGCCCGCGGTGGCCGAGCCGTTCATCCTGCGCCGCGCCGTGCGGCACCTGGAGAAGGGACGCATTGTCATTATCGGCGCCGGTACCGGCAATCCGTACTTCTCGACTGACACCGCCGCGGCCCTGCGCGCCAGCGAGATCGAGGCGGACGCGCTGCTGAAGGCGACGAAGGTGGACGGCATCTATACGGCCGACCCGAAGACG
>CAYLTB010000157.1:0-6493 GCA_964386675.1 uncultured Verrucomicrobiota bacterium | reverse complement strand
GTGAGCGGCGGGCCGTTCCCCGTCGGAAAAGGGAAAGGTTAACCGAAAATACGTTGGGCTCAAGAAGATATGAAGACAGATCTTTACCAAGTCTATGCTTTCCCGAAGGACGGTTACACGAAAGACGAGGCGTTGCAATCCAGACTCACGTCTCGCTCCAAATTCGTTGACCGTATTATGAAACGAATGTTCATTGGTTTTGCCCTCGTCTTTCTGTCCAGCATCGCGCTCATGATGTGGGTCCACCCATTATTTGTCTTTGGTGCCATTGCAGTCGGCGCAGCACTGCCGATTGCAGGATTGATTCTCTTGCCTCCACCAAGAACTCTCTGTTCAAAGTGCGGGAGGAAGATGAAGAAGGAATATGAACTCATCAACGCCGAGACAGCCAGATATGGGGAATATCTGGTGTGCAAGCATTGCTTGCGATATGCTTTCACTCACCGAGCATCAAGACCATGAACAAGGGAAGCCCAACACCATCCTGAACCCTATTTCAGGCTCGCGCCTGAAAAGGGTTAGGATCACGTTCGCTGAAATAAACACGACACTACACAAAGGCCTTGGGACGAATTCATGAAACTGACCAACGACAGCTACGTCATTCTGATCGGCACGAAGAACTTCACAGAGCGGTATTGCCGCGACAAGAACGGATGGATGAAGATCAGCTCGCGTGGACGCACATTCCGGATGACGGCAGAGCAGGTTCTGAATCATGTCCTCCCCGCGCTGGCCGGCATCAAGCCAAACCTCACCATCAAGGTGGAACATCGCGGACCAGAAATGAAACAGCGAACCAGCGCTTCCAGCCTATCGAAAACCCGCGGCGGGTTTTCTCAGGCTGAAGCGTGACGTTAGCGCCGCGCTGCGCGCGGCGCTAATGGCGCGTTGAGCAAAGCTCGACCGCATTGTTGCCGCCGCCGGAAGGCGGCGGCACGCGCCGCGCGCTGACACGCGCGGCGCTAACAAATGCGTTCGAGCGGCGTCACTGCGCCTGCGGGCGCGCTTGCGCGCCCAGCAGGCTCGCGCCGCCGCTCAACGCGCCATTGGGGCATGAAATGATGTTTTGGAAGAAGAAAAATAAGGATATTCCGGAAGCCCTTGTCTCCATGGACTTCAGTCAAACATTCCCGCACAAGTATTGGATTTCAACGTGGTCGAAGGACGAGAGCTTTCCGAAGGGCTTCCGATACAAGATCCTCACGGTTCATGACGAGCAAGAGGACATGATTGAGATAGTCCTGGCTCTCGAAGAACCAGGTGGACTGAAAAACGAAATGGAGAGAATGAATGTTTCCCCCTCTGCTGCCGACCGCACCTGCGCCATCTTCACGGACGGTCTTGCCGAAGAGCATGGTATCCAATTCGAGGAACTTGACTTGTCTGAAGTGCGGTCGGAAGAGGAATTTGAGCGGAGGGTGACGGAGGCAGGTTGGTACGAGTGGCAACCATAGTTGCCCCAACAAAGCACTGGAGGTTATTGCTTGCTACGCGCGCAAAACCTCAGTGCAAGCGTTAGCGCCGCGCTGCGCGCGGCGCTAATGGCGCGTTGAGCAAAGCTCGACCGCATTGTTGCCGCCGCCGGAAGGCGGCGGCACGCGCCGCGCGCTGACACGCGCGGCGCTAACAAATGCGTTCGAGCGGCGTCACTGCGCCTGCGGGCGCGCTTGCGCGCCCAGCAGGCTCGCGCCGCCGCTCAACGCGCCATTGGGAGAGGAGACGAAATGACAGAACAGAACGAATCGAAGTTTGGAAAACTCGCGCTGGCGCTGAGTCTGGGTGGCGTCATTCTGGCGGTGGCGATTGGAATGCTGGCGAGGCTGGCCGGATACCGGGCTGATATGCCGGCATATCTGGTCTTTCTTGCATTCCAAGTGGCGGCCATTGTGCTCGGTCTCATTGCTCGGCGAACCTCGCTGGGCAAGGCCGCTGCAATCACGGCGGCGGTGCTCGTAGTCGGTTCATTGACACTGCTCGGATGAGAGGAAACGGACTCCCAACCACTCAACGCGGTCTGGGTCAACGCGGTCTGGGGGTCGCATCTAAATATATAAGTATTGAGTTAGGGGCCATGGACCGATAGATTCCGCGCATGAGCAGGGCGTTGCGGGTGCTGGTGGCGGACGGGTGGTATCACGTCACGGCGCGAGGGAACGAGCGCAAGGCGATCTTCCGCGACGGGCGGGACCACGCGCGGTTCCTGGAATATCTGGAAGAGATGACGCAGCGCTATGGCGTGCGGATCGCGGCCTATGCACTGATGGGGAATCATTATCACCTGTTGCTCCAGACGCCGCGGGCGAACCTGGGCGCGGCGATGAAGTGGCTGAACGTCAGCTACACGATCTGGTTCAACCGAAAGCATCGGCGGGCAGGGCACCTGCTGCAGGGGCGATACCAAGCGGTGCTGGTCGATGGCGAAGGGGCGTGGCTGGGGACGGTGGCGGACTACGTGCACCTGAACCCGGTGCGGATCGCGGAACTGGGACTGGGGAAGAAGGAGCGGTCGGCGGAGCGGGCCGGCGCGATGCCGGCGCCGACGCCGGAGCGGGTGACGGAGCGTCTGGCGGTATTGCGGTCGCATCGCTGGAGTTCGTACCCGGCCTATGCGGGCTACGCCCGCGCGCCGAACTGGCTGGCCATGGCGGAGGTCTACGAGCGAACGCCCGGATGGGCCCCGGATCCGTGTCGTCGCTACCGGGAGCATTTGGAAGGACAGTTGTCGCAGGGGGTGACGGAGCGACCGTGGGCGCAGCTGCGGGCGCGGCTGGTGCTGGGTTCTGAAGAGTTCTGGCGACGGATTCAGGTGCGGGGCGACCGTGCGGAGATGACGGAACTGCGGAAGTTGGAACGACGGATAACGTGGGAGGACGTGGTTCGCGCGGTGGAGACGGTGAAGGGCGAAGGGTGGACCGCGTTCCGGGACCGTCATGGCGACTGGGGCCGCGACCTGGCGCTGTACCTTGCGCGGCGCCACTGTTGCCTGACACTGGCGGAACTGGGCGCCCGGGCCGGCGGCCTGCGTTACGCCGCGGTGGGGCAGGCGATCCGGAGCTTCGAGCGGAAGGTGAAACGCGGCGATCTGCGGGCCGAAGTGGAAGCCGCCGAACGCCGCCTCGCATAAAACTTATAAATTTAGATGCGACCCTTAATCCCTTAATCCTTAATAATATCCTCATCTCGCCGCCCAGCTACCACACGCTGCGCCATCTGCTGCTGGGGATCGATCTGGAGGCGCTGGCGCGGGTCCTCAGCGGCTGGCTCCAAGAGCACGCCGGCAGGCTGCCCCGCCACCTCGCCCTGGATGGCAAGGACGTCAGAAACGCCTTGGGTATGGTCGTCACGTTGGCCGACACCGAAACGGGCATCCCCGTGGCGCTGGCGCCCGCGCCCGGTAAGGGCCACGAGATGAAGAAGGCCCAGGAGTTGCTCCGCGCCCCCCACGTACACGTGGAAGGCATGGTGGTCAGTGCCGATGCGCTGCACGGCCAGCGGGAGACCGCCCACATCCTCGCGCAGGAGCGCGGCGCCGACTACGTGCTTCCGGTCAAAGGCAACCCGCCGACGCTTCAAGACCTCACCCGCTTCGCCGTGCCCAAAGACACCCCCTTTTTGCCCTGAGCGATTCGGGACACGGACGCGTCGAGGTTCGCCGCATCGCCGTCGCCCCGCTGGAGCCCGAGCAGTGCGGGTTGCCCGGTGTGCGTCAGGCCATCGAACTGCACGCGACCCGTACGCTCAAGAAGACCGGCCAAACCAGTCAGGCGCAACGCTGCTTCGCCACCCGTCGGGATGCGCGCCAGAGCCCTCCTCAACGTTGGGCCCGCTCCACCCGCGAGCACGGGGGCATCGAGAACCGCAACCACGGGCGCCGTGACGCCGGCTGGGGCGAGGACTCCCGCGGCTGCGTGCGCACCGCCAACATCGCCTGCGCCCTCGCGCTGCTGCGCTGCGCTCTGCGGCTGCCCGCCCTCACCACGGCCGACCCCTCGCTCCCCGCCCTCGCTGAACGCTGCGCCGCCGACCGCCGCTACGCCACCGCGCTCCTCCGTAAACGTCACTTACACTGGTAGGATGCAAAAGCCCTGGGTTGCGCGGACTCCGGTCTTGCTTCGCTGGGCGATCGGCGTAGAATCGGCGCGTTTTTTTACGGGCGGCGAAAGAACATCGCCCAGGACAGGAGCATCATGAAGGAAGTTAGGGTCGGTGTGGTCGGCGTCGGCATCATGGGCGGCAGTCATGCGACGCGTTTTCAGAAAGGGGAGATCGCGCGGGCCCGGCTGGGAGCGATCTGCGATATTGATCCGGCACAGCGGGCGAAGTGGAACGGCGTGCCGACCTTCGCCTCGGCCGACGAGTTGATCGCCTCCAAAACCGTGGATGCGCTGGTCATCGCCACGCCGCACTACGCGCATACGACCATCGGCATCGCGGGCCTGAAGGCAGGGCTGCACGTGCTGGTCGAGAAGCCGATCTCGGTGCACAAAGCCGACTGCGAGCGCTTGATCGCCGCTCACCGCGGGCGCAAGCAGGTTTTCTCCGCCATGTTCCAACTGCGGACGGAACCGCACTTCCGGCGGTTGCGCCAGTTGATCCAGGCCGGCGAGCTGGGCCGGATTCAGCGCTTCAACTGGATCATCACGAACTGGTTCCGCTCCGAGGCCTACTACGCCTCCGGCGGCTGGCGCGCGACGTGGGCCGGCGAGGGCGGCGGCGTACTGATGAACCAGTGCCCGCACAATCTTGACATGCTCCAGTGGCTCGTCGGGCTGCCGAAGCGCGTCCGCGCCTTCTGCCATCTGGGCAAGTATCACCACATCGAGGTCGAGGATGACGTCACCGCCTACCTCGAGTTCGCCAACGGCGCGACGGGCGTCTTCGTCACGACCACGGGCGAGGCCCCCGGCACGAACCGGCTGGAGATTGGCGGTACCCGCGGCAAAATCGTCCTCGAAAACGGGCAGTTGACCTTTGTCCGCAACGAGATTCCCTCCGACGAGTTCAACCGCACAACCAAGGGCTTGTTCGACCGTCCCTCGGTCTGGAACGTTGACATTCCGGTGCAGGGATCGGGCGGCGGGCACCGTGAAATCCTTCAGAATTTCGTGAACGCCATCCTGGACGGCACCCCGCTGATCGCACCAGCAGCCGAAGGCCAGGCCTCGGTCGAACTGGCCAACGCGATGCTGTGGTCGAGTCTGACGGGCCGGACCATCGAGCTGCCCTTCTCCGCAGCGGGCTACGAGCGGCAACTGAAGAAATTGATTGCTGGCTCGCGCTTCACGAAGGTCGTCCGCAAGGATGGCGTGGTGAATTTCGAGTCCTCCCTCAACCGCTGAATGTTCGGACGGCGCGCCGTCCACCGGAGAATTGTGCCATGAAGCTATCCCAGGTCGCCGTGCAGTTATATACCGTCCGCGAGCAGATGAAGACGCGCGAGGGCATCGTTGCGACGCTCAAGAAGATTCGCGCCATCGGCTATTCGGCCGTGCAGGTTTGCGGCCGCGCCCCGTTTGCGGAGGCGGAATTCGCGCAGGCGGCGGCGGACGCGGGGCTCACGATTGCTTCAACCCACGAGGACATGGTCTCCCTCCTCGATCGGCCGGCCCATCACGTGGGGTTGCTGCGAACCCTGGGCTGCACGATGACCGCTTACGCGTTCCCGCTGGGACTGAAATTCGACAACCTGGCCGACGTACGCGCCCTCGCCGCCCGCTTGAACGACGCCGGCCGAGTATTTTATGAGGCGGGCATGACGTTGACCTATCACAATCATGAAATCGAGTTCCGGCGATTCGAGGGCCGGACGATGCTCGAGATTCTCTTCGCGGAAACCGACCCGCGCTACGTGCAGGCCGAGCTCGACACCTATTGGGTACAGGTCGGCGGGCAGGATCCGGCGACCTGGTGCCGCAAGATGCGCAACCGGCTGCCCATGCTCCATCTGAAGGACTACGCCGTCACGGCGGACCGCAAGGTCACGTTCTGCGAGATCGGCAACGGGAACCTCGACTTCCCGGCAATCATCGCCGAGGCGGAGCGTTCCGGATGCCGGCAGTTCATCGTCGAGCAGGATTTCTGCCCGGGCGATCCGTTCGAATCGCTGCGAATGAGCTTTGAATACATCCGCACCCGTCTCTGCCGAGAGTGACCGACCCCGACCGCCGGCTGGGGCGAAGTTCAGGAATCCCGGCGGTGAAAATGGAATACGGCTATTGATTTTCGCGCACCCGTGAACGACTGTACCGGACTTCACGTTCGCGACTATGCACAACGCTCTCCAACCCGCTTTTCGCGCGCTGCCGGCCCTGGTGCTGGCGGCTGCTGCGGCCGCCGCCGAGCCGCGGCCGGTGTTCACGTTGGAGGACTGCCTGCGCAGCGGCATGGCGCGGGCCGTCAGCGTCGCCAACGCGCGGCGCGAACAGCAGGCCGCTGACGCGCGCTACCGGCAATATCGTTCCCGCATCCTCCCGGAGGTCACGGCGCGCGG
>CAYLTB010000156.1:0-6592 GCA_964386675.1 uncultured Verrucomicrobiota bacterium | reverse complement strand
TGCGAGTGTCCGTCACGAAAAACTGGCGGTCGCGCTGGTTCGCGAATAAGCGCGAATACGGCGCGCTGGTGCAGGAGGACGGCCTCATCCGGGACCTGGTCAAGCGGCGGCTGCCGGAGGCGGCCATTCCGCAGGTCCTGATCGAGCGCTACGCGAATCGCGCGCGCGTCACGATCCTGACCGCCCGGCCGGGCATCGTCGTCGGCCGCAAAGGGGCGGACGTGGATAAACTGCGCGAGGAAATCGCGAAGCAGACCGGCAAGGAAATCTACGTGGACGTCAAGGAAGTGCGCGACGCCGACAAGAACGCGCAACTCGTGGCGGAAGGCATCGCGACGCAGATTGAGCGCCGCGTCTCGTTCCGGCGCGCGATGAAGCGCGCGGCCCAGATGGCCATGGAACTCGGCGCGCAGGGCATCCGCATCCATCTCTCGGGTCGGCTCGGCGGCGCCGAGCTGGCACGGCGGGACAGCCTGCGGGAAGGCAAGGTTCCGCTGCACACGCTGCGGCAGGATATTGATTACGGATTCGCCGAGGCCAACACGGTGGCGGGAAAGATCGGCATCAAGGTTTGGATCTGTCACGGCGAGACGAACGCCGCGAAGGAGGGCGCGTCCCATGCCGCTTATGCCTAAACGGGTGAAGTACCGCAAATCGCAGCGGGGCAGCCGCAAAGGCAACGCGAATTCCGGCAACACGATCGCGTTCGGCGAATTCGGATTGCAGGCGCTGGATCGCGCGTGGATTACCGCGACGCAACTCGAGGCGTGCCGCGTGGCCATCAATCGCGCCATGAAGCGCAAGGGCCGGCTGTGGATGCGGATCTTTCCGGCCAAGCCGATTTCCAAGAAGCCGCTGGAAACACGGATGGGCAAGGGCAAGGGCGCAACGGAGCATTGGGTGGCCGTGGTCCGGCCGGGCACGATGCTCTTCGAAATGGGCGGCGTGACCGAGCCGCTCGCCAGGGAAGCCCTGCGCCTGGCGGCGTTCAAGCTGCCGATCGCCACCCGCTTCGTCCAGCGGCACGGCACGGTGGTGTGAGGCCCGGATGACCAACGCATGAAATCGAAAGATCTACGCGAACTGACGGATGAAGAGCTGGCCCAGCGGGGCGCGGATGCCGAGAAGGAGTTGTTCGCGCTGCGTCTGCAGCAGGCAACGGCCAAGGTCGAGAAGCCCTCGCGCATTCGCGAACTGCGCCGGGACATCGCGCGGGTCCGCACGCTGCAGGGCGAGCGCCGGAGGGCGGCGAAATGAATGAAGCAACGGATAAAGCCGCCGCGCGGGGCCGGCGCAAGGAACTGGTCGGCACGGTGGTGAGCGACGCCATGTCGAAGACCCGGGTCGTGCGCGTCGAGCGCCGCTACCGGCATCCTGTGTACGGGAAGGAAATCCGCACCCACGGGAAGTTCCACGCGCACGACGAGGCGGAGACCTCGCACGCGGGCGACCGGGTGCGCATTGTGGAAACCCGGCCGTTGAGCCGGCTGAAGCGGTGGCGCGTCGTGGAAATCCTGTCGCGGGAGGCGGCTTCGGAGGAGGCGACGACATGATTTCGCTGCGAACGAATCTCGACGTGGCGGACAATACGGGCGCGCAACGCGCGCAGTGCATCCGCGTGCTCGGTCATCCCCGGCACTTCGCCCATGTGGGCGATATCATCCGCGTGACGATCAAGGAAGCCCAGCCGCACGGGATGGTCAAGAAGGGCGAAGTCCACAAGGCGATCATCGTCCGGACCACGCAGGCCATCCCGCGCCCGGACGGGTCGTCGCTCCGTTTCGACCATAACGCCGTCGTCCTGGTGGACGACCAGATGAATCCGCGGGGTACGCGCATCTTCGGACCGGTGGCGCGCGAATTGCGCGACATGAACCTGATGAAGATCGTGTCCCTCGCTCCCGAGGTAGTGTGATGAAGCGCAGACAACCGCGACCGCTCGTCCAGACCCGGCTGCGCAAGGGCGATATCGTCCGCGTGATTTCAGGTGACGACCGGGGACAGCAAGGGAAGGTGCTTGAAGTGGACCGCCGAACGGGACGCGCGCTTGTCGAAGGGCTGAACCTCGTCAAGCGGCATCTGCGCAAGAGCCCCGAGTATCCGCGGGGCGCCATTGCCGAAAAAGAGGCGCCCATCGCGCTCTCGAAGCTGGCACGGGTCTCGAAGGGCGAGGCGCCGAATAGGCAGAAACCGGCGTAGCGGAATCCGCGGCGCGCGGGGAACGGAACGTATGACGGCTCGACTGAAGGAATTCTATCGGAAGGAAGTGGTCGGCGCGATGGCGCGCGAGCGGGGCTACAAGAACCCGCTGCGGGCGCCCCGGCTGCTGAAGGTGGTGTTGAACACGTGCATCGGCACGGAGTTTGACCGCGATGCGCTGAAGGCGGCGGCCGAAGACTTGGCGCGCATCGCGGGACAGCGGCCGGTCATCACCAAGGCGCGCAAGAGCATTTCGAATTTCAAGCTGCGCGAGGGCATGAACATCGGCGCCAAGGTCACGCTGCGCGGCGATCGGATGTTCGAGTTCATCGAGCGGCTGATCGGCGCGGCGTTGCCGCGTATCCGCGACTTCCGCGGCGTCTCGCCGCGCGGCTTCGACGGGCACGGCAATTACACGCTCGGCGTCAAGGATCACACGGTGTTTCCGGAAGTCAACCCCGACCAGGCCGGTCGGACGCACGGTTTGGATATCACGTTTGTCACCAGCGCCGCCACCGACGAAGAGGCGCGGGATCTGTTGCGGCGGCTGGGGCTGCCGTTCGCGAAATAAGGCTGCCGAATCTGGAGGATACGCCGTTGGCCAAGAAATCCCTGATCGCAAAGCAGCAGCGGACCCCGAAGTTCGGGGTGCGACGCTATCACCGTTGCCGGCGCTGCGGGCGCCGTCGCGCCTACTTGCGCAAGTTTCAACTGTGCCGGCTCTGTTTCCGAGAACTCGCGTCCCAGGGCCAATTGCCGGGCGTGATCAAGGCGAGCTGGTGAGCCGCGCCGGAAGGAATCGTTCATGAACGCATCGGACCCCATTGCGGATATGTTGACACGGATTCGGAACGCGCATGATGCGCGGCAGCCGACCGTCGAGGTTTCCCACTCGCGGTTGAAAGGCGAGTTGGCGCGGCTGCTGAAGAAGGAAGGATTCATTGCGGATTACACGACGGAGACGCAGGGGGTTCGGCGGTCGCTGCGGATCTATCTGAAGTATGGGCCCGAGGAGACCGCCATCATTCACGGCCTCCGCCGGGTCAGTCGCCCGGGCCGGCGCTATTACGTGAGCGCCGGCGAGGTGCCCCGTGTGCTCAATGGCATCGGACTGGCCATTCTGACCACCTCGTCGGGGCTGATGACCGACCGGCAGGCCCGGCGGGCGCGGCTGGGCGGGGAAGTCATTTGTCACATTTGGTGAGGCGGAGACCAGCAAGGGATCTACGACCATGTCGAGAATTGGCGTCAAACCCATAGCGCTGCCGGCCGGCGTCCAGGTGCACGTGGATGCGGCTTCGGTGCGGATCAAGGGGCCCAAGGGCGAACTGTCGTTTGCCGTGCCTGCGGGCGTAGCGGTCCGCACAGAGGGCGCCCAGTTGCGCGTGGAGCGCACGGGCGGCGACGAGGCCCGGATTCGGGCGCTCCACGGGACCGCGCGAAGCCTCCTGGCGAATATGGTCAAGGGCGTGACGGCGGGCTACGAAAAACAGCTTGAAATCCAGGGCGTCGGCTTCAAGGCCACGGCCCAGGGGCGCAAGGTGGTTTTCAACCTGGGCTATTCGCATCCGATCGAATTCGAACCGCCGGCGGGCGTTACCGTGGCCGTCAAGGACGGCGTGCTGTTGACGGTGACCGGCGTGGACAAGCAAGCGGTGGGCGAGGTGAGCGCGCGCATCCGGTCCTTCTACAAAGCGGAACCCTACAAAGGCAAAGGCGTGCGCTACGTCGGCGAGCACGTTCGGCGGAAAGCCGGCAAGACGGTGGCATGACGATGAAACCGAGAACGCGACCCGAATACCGGAACCGGCGGCACTTGCGGCTTCGCCGGAAAGTGCAGGGAACGGCGGCACGCCCGCGAATGAGCGTGTTCGTCACCGATCGGCACATGTACGTGCAGTTCATTGATGACACGGCGCAGCGAACCCTGGCGGCGGTTTCCACGGTGAGTCCCGCGCTGCGCGGCGAAGTGCGCAAGGGGCGGATGTCGGTGGACCTGGCCCGGCGGCTCGGAGCTGCCGCCGCGGGCGTCGCCCGGGAAAAGGGCATCACGGAAGTGGTTTTCGACCGCGGCGGTTTCCGGTTTGCCGGCCGGGTCAAGGCGCTGGCGGACGCGGCCCGCGAAGGTGGTCTTAAATTCTAGCGACGGAGGAATCGTAACCGTGCAACGTAGGGATAACAGATCGGACCGAGGCGCATCCGGCGACTCCGGCATGGAGGAGCGCGTGGTGTTTGTCAACCGTTGCGCCAAGGTCGTGAAGGGCGGCCGTCGCTTCAGCTTCAGTTCGCTGGTGGTGGTAGGGGACCGCAAGGGCCATGTCGGTTACGCGCTGGGCAAGGCGCGCGAAGTGTCCGAGGCCATCCGCAAAGGCGGGGAAATCGCACGCCGCAACATGTTTCCGGTGCTGCTGAAAGATCGCACGATTACGCACGAGGTCGTCGGCCGGTTTTCCGGGGGCTGCGTGCTGTTGAAGCCGGCCTCGCCGGGCACCGGCGTCATCGCGGGCGGCGCCGTCCGCGCCATTCTGGAGCTCGCGGGCGTCCGCGACGTTCTCGCCAAATCCATGGGCAGCGACAGCCCGCTGAACGTCACGCGGGCCACGGTGGCGGCCCTGCGTAAACTGCGAACCTATGAGGAAGTCAAGGCGTTGCGCGGATCTCCCGCCTGACGCCACGGAAACCCGCCATGAAACTGCACGATTTACACAGTCCGCCGGGCGCCCGGCACCGCCGCAAGCGCGTGGGCCGCGGCGAAGCCTCCGGATGGGGCCGCACCGCCGGCCGCGGCAACAAGGGTCAACACTCGCGCGCGGGCAGCGGATACCGGCCGACTTTTGAAGGCGGCCAGATGCCGTTGATCCGTCGTCTTCCCAAGCGCGGATTCAACCATCCCTCGAAGACGGTCTATCATGTCGTCAATGTCGGGGCGCTCAATGCGTTCGAGGATGGCGCTGAAGTCACGCCTGCGACGATCCAGGCGGCCGGCCTCGCGCGCGGCCGCGCGGACGGCGTCAAGATTCTGGGAACCGGCGAACTGAAGAAGAAGCTGGTCGTGAAGGCGCACGCGTTCAGCGCGTCCGCCCGGGCCAAGATCGAAGCCGCCGGCGGACGCTGTGAGGCGTTCTCCGGCGCCTGATCCCGCCATGTTGTCCGCCTTTGTCAATTCGCTGAAAATTGCCGATTTACGGCAGCGCATTTTCTTCACGCTCGGTTTGGTGTTCGCCTGCCGGATTCTCGCTGTCATCCCGACGCCCGGGGTGGACGCGCGTGCGCTCCAGCAGTTCATCGCGGATATCCAGCGGACGGCGGGCGGAGGATTCCTGGGACTGTACGACCTGTTCAGCGGCGGCGCGCTCCAGAATTGCGCGGTCGGCGCGCTGAACATCATGCCGTATATCAGCGCTTCGATTATCCTGCAATTGTTAACGGCGGTCATTCCGCAGCTCGAACGGTTGGCCCGGGAAGGCGATGCCGGGCGCCAGAAGATTACGCAGTACACGCGCTACCTGACGCTGTTGTTGTGCGTGATCCAGGGCGGGGCGATCGCGGCGAGCCTGCAGCGGCCGGAGACCTTCGGCATCCGGGGTCGGATCGTGACGATGCCGGGCTTCGGCTTTGTGCTGCTGACGGTGCTGACGATGACCACCAGCACGATGCTGATCATGTGGCTCGGCGAGCAGATCACGGAGCGCGGCATCGGCAACGGCATCTCGCTGATTATCACGATCAGCATCGTCAGTCGGCTGCCCGGCGCGATTCAGGCGGCGATCGGAATGTTCCGCCCGACCGAAGAGGGGCCGCAGAAGTCCATTTTCCACCTGATCCTGCTGGTGGTCATGATCTTCGTGGTGATCGCCGGCGTCATCGCCGTGACGCAGGCGCAGCGCAAGATCCCGGTGCAATACGCCAAGCGCGTCGTGGGCCGGAAGGTGTACGGCGGGCAGAGCACGTACATGCCGTTGCGGGTGAACTATGCGGGCGTCATGCCGATCATCTTCGCGCAGGCGATCCTCATGTTTCCGCCGCGGCTGCTCAAGATGATCCCCTGGCAATGGGCAAAGGATCTCGGCGCGGAAATGGACTACGGAACCAGCCTGCACATGCTGTTATACGCGCTGATGATCCTCTTCTTCTCGTACTTCTGGGTGGCGACGCAGTTCAATCCCGTGCAGATCGCCGACGACCTCAAGAAGTACGGCGGTTATGTGCCCGGCATCCGGCCCGGCACGCCGACCGCGGAGTTCCTCGACCGCACCATGACGCGCATTACGCTGGCCGGCGCGGTTTTTCTGACGGTGCTCGCAGTGATCCCGACGGTGTTGAACCGCAGTTTCCAGATTCCCTGGCTGGTGTCGTCGTTCTTCGGCGGCACGAGCTTGTTGATCGTCGTCGG
>CAYLTB010000155.1:0-6834 GCA_964386675.1 uncultured Verrucomicrobiota bacterium | reverse complement strand
CCGCGTCGTTGACCGCCGCGAATACCACTACACCGTGCGGGCGGTGACCCCGGGCCGCTTCGCGTGGCCGGCGATTCAAGCCGCCGCGATGTACGACCCGTCCATTCGCAGCGCAAACGGCGCGGGATGGCTGGACGTGGTCGCGGAGGAGGATAACCGCTGATCGCCGAATTCGGGGCGGGCATCGCGAAAGCCGCCCCGGGGGCGCAGAGTATCCGGACGACCATGAACCGTTTGCGAACAACAGCCGAGCCCGAGGGCCGGCCGCCGCCCCGACGCCGCCGACGTTTCCGACGCCAATGTATGGCGGCGCTCGCGCTGATCGCCATGCTCTTCGCGATCTGGAAACAGGTGCCCGAACCTTCCGAGTGGCTGTGCCGCCGTCCGACGACGACCGTGCTGACCGACCGACGCGGCCAACCGCTGCGCGTCGTGCTGGCCGAAGACGGTCAGGATTGCCGCTGGCTGCCGTACTCCGAAATGGGACCGTGGCTCGGTCCGGCGCTGATCGCCGCGGAGGACGGGCGTTTCTATTCGCACCCCGGCGTGGATCCGCTCGCGATCGGCCGGGCGCTGCTTCAGAACCTCGCCCGCGGACGGGTGGTCTCCGGCGCCTCGACCATCTCCACCCAGGTTGTGCGGCTCGCGCAGCTGCGCGCGCGAACCTACCGGACCAAGCTGATCGAGGCGTTGATGGCCCTCAAGATGGAGCGTCGGCTGTCGAAAGAACGGATTCTCGAAGAATACCTCAACCGCGCGCCGTTCGGCGGGTTCTTCGTCGGTGCGCAGGCCGCCGCGCGGCGCTACTTCGGCAAGGACGCGCGCGAGTTGACGCTCGGTGAAGCCGCGTTGCTGGCGGGTCTGCCGCAGTCGCCGGCCCGGTATCGGCCGGACCGAAACCTCGACCGCGCGCGGCGGCGGCGCGAGTACGTGCTGCGCCGGATGGTCCGCTGCGGCTTCATCACCGAGGCGCAGCACGCCGAGGCGCTCGCGCAGCCGCTCGCCATCCAGCAACGCAATTATCCACTGATCGCGCCCCATTTTGCCGAGCGCGCCCGCTCGAATGCGCCGCCGGAGGCGCCGGGCAGCACGATTCGCACCACGCTGGATCCTGCGGTTCAGCGACTCGCCGAAGATGCGCTACGCCGGCGCGTCGCGGCGCTCCGCCCCGACGGCGTGCGCGGCGGGGCCGTCGTCGTCCTCGAAGTCGCTTCCGGCGCCGTGCGCGCCCTGGTCGGTTCGCCCGACCCGGACGACCGGCGCGCCGCCGGCCAGGTCAATGCGGCCCTCGCGCCTCGCTCCGCGGGCTCCACGCTCAAGCCGCTGCTGTTCGCGCAGGCGTTCGATGAGGGACGGTTGACGCCGGGAACCGTGCTCGCGGACGTGCCGCGACTGTATCCGGACTATGCGCCGGAGAACTTCGACGGCGAATTTCGCGGGCGGGTCACCGCCCGGTCCGCCCTGCTGGATTCGCTCAACATTCCCGCGTTGGATCTGGCGCGCGAGATCGGCGTCGAACGCTTCCACCAGCGCCTTCGAGCCTTCGGCTTTTCGACGCTCACCCGATCCAGCGCTTCCTACGGACTCGGCCTGGCGCTCGGCAATGGCGAGGTGACGCTGCTGGACCTGACCAACGCGTACGCCGCGATCGCGCGCGGCGGCGAATTCCGCCCGGCAATCTGGTTCGAGGACGAACAGCCCGCCCTGGCAACCGCCGTGGTGTCCGCCGAGGCGGCATGGCTGGTGTCCGACATTCTGAGCGACCCGGAGCGCACCCCGCCATCCGCGGTGCCATCCTCGGCGGCCCGCCTGCCGAGCGTCGCCTGGAAGACGGGGACCTCCTCGGGATTTCGCGACGCCTGGACCGTCGCATGGAATCCCGAATACGTCGTCGGGGTTTGGATGGGCAATCCGGACGGCGCGGCCTCGCCGGCCCTGGTCGGCGGCGAAGCCGCAGCGCCGACGGCCTGGGAAATCTTCCGGATGCTGTATCCGCGCGGGGATGCGCCCGCCTTTGCGCGCCCGCCGGGGCTGCACCGCTGCGAGGTCTGCGCGGTCTCCGGGCGGGCCGCGGGGCCGCAGTGTCCGACGGTCGCCGCGGACTGGTCCATCGCCGGCGCAACGCGGCATCAACCGTGCCGGGTTCATATCCGACAAGCGGATGGACCCCGGACCGCAACGGACGAGCAGTGGCCGGAGGACATCGCCGCCTTTCTGGACCGCGGACGCGTCCGGCGGTCCGCCGCGACCGCATCTACCGAGATCCCCTCTCCGCCGAACATCGTATCCCCGAAGCCGGGGTCGCCCTATCGCCGGTGGTTGCCCGGGAACGGCGCGGAACAGAGCCTCCCGCTGATCGCGGAGGCGCGCGGCGCGGAGCGCCTGTGGTGGTTCGCCGATGGCGAAGCACTCGGGTCTGCGCGACCGGGCGAGCCAGTCTGGTGGCCGGCTCCGCCGGGGCGGCACCGATTGGTATGCAGCGATGCCGCCGGCGTCCGCGCCCAGATCGAGATCGTCGTCGAATGACGCGTCTGCCGTGTCCCGCATCGCCGCTCGAGGGCGCGAACAGGCCGTGCGCGCTTCGCGCACGCCCGCACGGTGCCGCAATTCAAAGGGCCCGGCGCCGGGAATCGCGCCCTTTCAAGGAGCGCGGGGAACGGCATCGAGCTTGTAGAAAAGGCTCGAGGCATCCGGGCGCGGCAGGTCTTCCCAGTCCACGAAGCCCGACGGATGACCGCGCACGGTCTCGCCGGCGGGCACCCATCCGCCCTCGGTCAATGAGGGCCGCATCAGCACCTGGAAGTCGTTCGCGGCGCCGATCGCGGGCGCGGCCTGCCAGCGCAGGCGTCCGCGGTCGTCCGCGCGGCCGACCTCCAGAATGCGCAGAACCGCCGGCCCGGGGCTATCCACGGCGACCAGCGCCTCGGCTGTCGCGCCTCGATACGCCGCGCGCACCCGCGCCGTGCCGGGCGCTACGCCCGTTACGCGGTTGCCGATCACCGTGGCCACCGCGGGTTCCAACGAGGTTAGCGTGGCGAGGTGGGTTACCGGCTCCGAGGTGCCGTCGGCATAATAAATGCGGACCTCGAGCGCCCGCTCGCCGGATACCGGCAGGGAGATCGCGCCGGGTGCGATGGTAAGTTCCCGAATGCCGACCGAGAGGGCGGTGGTGATTGTCGCGGAAGCGGATTTCCCCGAATGCGATGCGCTGATCGTCGCCACGCCGTTCTGGTTCGCGATCGCCAATGCGCCCTGGATCGTGACGGCCGCAGTATTGCTCGTGAACGTCACCTCCGGCGTAACATCCCGATCCGCGCCGCCTTCGTAGCGCAGAATCGCGGAGAGCGGCAGCGGTTCGCCCGGCCGGGTGAGCGTCCGGTGCGCGGGCGCGATGCGCAGCGACTCGGGCACGGGCGGGCGTTCGGCGACATGGATCTTCGACGTGGCCGAAGCATTCTGCCATTTGACGCTCAGCGTAGATGCGCCGTAGGCCGAACTGACCATCGAAACCAGTTCGTTGCCCTCCATGCGCGCGAGGTAGTTGCCGTCCGTCATCGGCGTCAGGCTGAACACGGCCTCGTTCGTGACATCCTGTGTCCCACCACCCTCGAAGACCGCCGTCACGGTGATCGCGCGCCGCTCGCCGGGGCGGTCCAGGGTTTCGGAGTCGCCGATGGAAAGCACCAGTTGCGCCAGCCCCGCCGTCGGCGTCGGCGGAAAGGCGCCGGGTGAGCTCAGAAGGATCAGGTTGGCCTGGCTGCCGATGAGGTCGGCCACCCCGTTGCCGGTCAGGTCCACCGCCTGTGCGAGATTATTAAAAGAGGAGCCCTGGTTCCGCCACGGCCGGTCCATCGCGACATTTCTCCAGACGTAGGTCGTCAGGTCTCCCCACGGCGCCGCTCCGGAATCGAAATTACTGTCATCTTTCAATCCGGTCATGGCGCCGGCGTTGCGAATGACGGTATTGGCGCCGTAGAGGTCAAGGGCGCCGGTTCCGTCTATGTTGGCCCATCCCATAAGATAATGGGCCGGCTTGGTGCCGAGCACGGGATTCAAGGTCTGCGTGAACATCAGGGTGTAGGAGGATGCCGGAAGGCCGCTGCCGGTGTTGGCGTAGGCATAGGTCTCGCGGTCGGTGAAGACGGTCAGGTCGGCGCGGCCGTCCCCGTTGAAGTCCGTCCAGGAGACGGCGATGGGACTGGTGCTGTTGGTGCCCGCACTCACCCGCTGCCACGCGGCCGCGGCGCTGAGACCGCTGCTGGTTCCGGTATGGACATAGATGTTCACTCGGCTGCTGTTGCCGCTGTTGTTGATATCCTCGACGATCGCGAGGTCGGCGCGGGCGTCGTTGTTCATGTTGCCGAATGCCAGCGCCTCGATGTTGTTGACGGGCGAAAGCCATGCGGGCGTCGGTTCGAACGAGATGACGCCCGTTTCCGGGTCGTCGTTGCGCAGAGACAGCGCCGCCTTGCGATTGGGACCGTACGTCCCGACGGCGAGATCCTTCAGGCCGTCGCCGTTCGCGTCGCCCCAGGCGACATCTGCGCTCCACTCGACGTTCTCTGGAAGAACAATCGTCGCCGCCGGTGTGGTTTCGAATCCGACCCCCTCCTCCAAGGCCCGATAGAGGTCGAAGACCCATCGCGTCTCGATCGTGCCGCCGACATCCACGCTCCGCTGGGTCTGCACCAGCACGTCGGCGCGCCCGTCGCCGGTGACATCTCCGAGCAGCCGCGCCCGTTCGATAACCACGCCGCGCTGCTCCAGCCGCCCCCAGCGATGCTCCCAGACCGGGGTGAAGACCCCGGCGGGCGAGACGGTGTAGAGCGCCCACGAGTAGTCGGTCCAGAGCTCGTTCCGGTGTTCGCGCCGAACGAAAACCTCGTTGCGGCCGTCACCGGTCACGTCGCCGACGAGGATGGAACCCGCAATCGAATAATCCGGCCGCGCGTCGCCGGCGACCCGTGACGCCGGCAGGCCGCCGATGAACTCCGCCTCCGCCCAGTAACTGAAGTTGCCGGCGCGGTCCACGGCGCGAACCCGATAGCGGCAGAACTCGGCCGGATAGTTGAACGTGAACTGGGTCTGCGGGTGGGCGACGGTTCCGATCCATTCGTAATCGCTGCCGCCGCTGACGTTCCCGCGGAAGATGTGGTACTCGACCACATCCGGATCGGGTGGCGCTTCCCAGGCAATCGTAACCTGGCTGGACCCCGGCGCGGCCGCGTGCGCGGTAACGTACGTGGGGGGCAGCGGGGGAACGGTGTCGCGCAAGACGCGATCGAGCAGGTAGACGCCCAGGTCCGAGACGACGTCGAGGACGCCGTCGCCGTCGAAGTCCACGAAATAGACGAGCGGACTCCTCAAGGATTCGTTTCCCTGGTACCGCCGGGAGGCCCACGACGGCCCCTCCGGAAAGGTCCCGCCCTCGTTGCGATACAGCAGATGATTGATCAGACTCGATGAGCTGTGGGCCAGGACGAAATCCGGATCTCCGTCGCCGTCGAAATCGCCGACGGCGATGGCCGTGGGCGTCCCGCTATGGAAGGCGGAGGTCCAGGACGGCGTTTCCTCGAAAGCGCCGTCGGGATTGCGAAACAGGCCGGACCGCTGCCGGAAACGATGGCGATGAGATCGGGATAGCCGTCGCCATCCACGTCGGCCAGCGACAGCGGGGAGCCGACGCCTTCGATCCGCTGCCGCTCCACCAGCGCCGTGGCGTTGGCGTTGAAGGCCAGGACGCTTACCGCCGCGCCGCCGGCGGCGTCGCTGTCTTTATACCCGACGACGCACTCCAGGCGGCCGTTATACGTGACATCGGCCCAGGCGAAGGGGGAGTAATTGGCGAGGTCAAAGCTCGCGGTGGCGGGCAACGTGAAACTCATCGAAGGCGTGGTCGGCATGACACCGGCATTGCTGAGGAAAACAAGGACCCGCGGCGGAGAATCGCGCGTTACGGCGGCGATATCGAGCCATCCATCGCCATTGACGTCCACGAGCGCGAGCCCGGCCACTTGGTGAATGCTGGCGGACTGCCAGGTCGGCGTCGCGCCGAACACCGCCGCGTCGCCCGTGTTGGCGTAGTACTGGAGGGGACCCTGGAATTGAGCCGTCTGGGAAAAATGGCCGAAGACCACATCGAGCCGGCCGTTGTTGTTGATGTCTCCGAGGGCAACGGTTCTAACGCTTAACCCATCGTGCCGGATCCAGGCCGGCGTCGGCGCCAGCGCTCCGCCGGTGTTCTGGAACAGCGCCTTGCCGGGCGTTCGATCGGTAGCCGCTGCATCCGCCATGGTATACACCGCGACCCGGTCGGGTGTCCCATCGCCGTTTACGTCCCCCCATGCGGAATGGCCCAGGGTTGTCGCATCCAGCCGTCCGACGGCGGACCAGGCCGTTCCGTTCCAGGAATAGGTCAGCCGGTCCCGCATCGTGAGGGCCGTGCCCGTGGCGCCGATATAGGCGATGAACGGATTGATATAGCCGGTAGTTCCGCGACCGGGACCGACGGTGATGTTCGCGCTGGTCCACTTGGGTAGCGGATCGCTTGGACGAAAGGTCCACAAACGGGCGGTTGTGGCATTGCTCGTTGAGCTGAATCTCTCGACCAACCCGCGCGCGGGATTGAACACCGTCGGTCCGTCGCCGGACGGAACGCCGTCATCGTCCGTCCGGTCGGTCCAATTCGATCCGTCATACTGCCAAAGCCGGGTGCCGCCGAAGCCCGACACGATGAAGAACGTCACGCCGCGCGTGGGATCGTGAACAAGCTGATGCTGGGCGGCGGACACCGAGGTCGGAGTCGTGACCTGCGTCCAGTTGGCGCCATTCCAC
>CAYLTB010000154.1:0-6837 GCA_964386675.1 uncultured Verrucomicrobiota bacterium | reverse complement strand
ACTGCCCTGGTCGCGGCGCAGGCAGGTCGCTGCCGGCCTTGAGCAGCGTTCCCGCCTCGACCCCGGGGGCCTTCTTGAAATCGGATCGCTTGTATTCCGTCCAGCGCACGAGGAGGTCGGGAATGTCGTTCCGCTCCGGCGTCTCAGGCCGCCCGCCACCCTGAATCTTGTCGGGATCGTAGCCGTCGTTTCTGACCTCGTAGAACCAGACCTTGCGGCGATGGATGATTGATGATTGCCGATTGGCGATTGGGGACTCGGGACGGCGGAAGACGAGGACGCCGGTCTTGACCCCGGCATAGGGCTTGAAAACCCCGGCTGGCAACGAGATGATGGCCAGTAAATCGTAGTCCTCGACGAGTTTCCGACGCAGTTCCACGTGGGCGGAGGTGGACCCAAAAAGCAGTCCCTCTGGGACGACCACGGCGCAACGTCCGCCCGGCGCAAGCGCCTCCATCATCACGCCGAGGAAGAGGAGCTCGCTCTTCTTCGAGTTCGTGGGCAGGTCCTTGCGGATGGACTCCTGCGGTAGCACGCCTGCGAACGGTGGATTGGACAGGATGACCTTGTACTTTCGTGCCAGATCGTCCTCGGTGAGTCCGCCCATGTCGGAGAGCGTATTGGCGCGCTTGACGGCGGCGTGGCGGATGCCGTGGAGCACGAGGTTCATCATGGCGATGCGCATCATCTGGCGCGAAACATCCACGCCGTAGATGGAGCGTTCCAGGAGTTTCCAGTCGGGAATCTTCTCGCCCGGTCCCTTGCGGTAGGTCTGAAGGTTAGGGATGGCCTTCTTGGCCTCTTCAAGCGTCTGTCCCCGGCTCTCCAGCCATTCCTCGCCGTAGATGGGCACCTCCTGCGGCTCGCCGGAATACTTGGCGAGGATGTGCTCGACCGCGTCGATCAGAAAACCGCCCGTTCCGGCCGCCGGATCGAAGATGCTGTCGCCAAGATCGGGGTCCACCATCTCCACCATCATGGTGCGGATCTGGCGCGGAGTGCGGAACTGACCGTTCAGGGCCGACTGTCCGAGGTGGGTGAGCAGGTATTCGAAGATGTCGCCTTTGACGTCCGTGCCCAGCTTGGCGAAGCCGATGCCGTCAATCTCGTCCACCACCTGCTTCAGCACGTTCGGGTCCACGATCTCCAGAACCGCGTCGCGGAAGTACTCGGCGATCTGCGGCTCTTCCTTGACGAGCGAGGCCATGTAGGGGAAGACCTCGTCCCGAACGAAGTCCCGAAGGTCAGTGCCGCTCTTGAATCGCCACTTCGACCAGCGATAGCGCTCTGCCTGCTTCGAGTAGAGCAGCTTGGAATTGCCGTTGCCGGTCTTGCCGAGCATCCGCGCCTGAAGTTCCCGGCTGGACTCTTCCTCGTCGAGCAGCTTCAGATAGATCAGATACGAGATCTGCTCGATGTAGGTCACGGGGTTCGTGACGCCCCCGGCCCACAAAATGTCCGTGATGCGGTTGAGCTTCCTGCGCAGGTCCTGATTCACAAGGTATCTCCGATTGATGATTGACGATTGATGATTGGGGGGCGCGAAGCCGTTTTGCGGGAGGCGACGAAGATGGCGGTGAGTTCGTTGGCTTCCGTCAGAAGAGGCGCCAACCGGGTTTCGGGAACAATCCGGGCCTCGGCGAGCAACTCCAGCCAGAAGGCCGTCTCGTCTGCCTCTTCGACTACGGTTCCGATCTTGGCCGAGAACTCAGCCTTCGAACGAGCGCGGCAAGCAGCTCTGTAGTTGGCGCCGACGGAGGTTCCAGCGCGAATCACCTGTGCACCGATGGCCCTGCCGACAGTCGTCCGCGGCAGTGCTTCCACCAAACGAATGATCCGCAAGGCAAAAGCCTTGGTCCGTTTCTTCAATTCTTCCTGCGTCATTCCTTCTCCAATCATCAATCGGCAATCGCCGATCTTCAATCATACCGCCTTCTTGAAAACGGATTCGTTCATGTCGTCGATGATTTTCCTCAGTCCCCGCTCGCCGAACAGTTCCACACCCAGACCGGCGGCGTTGAGGATGGAAAGCGGCGGGTTGAAGAGGTCTTCCAGTTCGACCCGGCCCCTAGCGATGCCCCGGTTCTTCAGGAGCGACAGGTACTGCGCCTGTTGGGGCGTCAGGGACTTAGCCACCAGCCAAGCCTGGAAATTCTCGGTGAGTTCCTCTTCGCGGCTCTTGATCTTGAAGCTGCCCAATGCGGCGCGGATGAAGTCAATCAGGCTGCCGCCCGGCTGCCGATAGGCGCGGCGGAGGTTGTCCTCGTTGAAGTAGTACCGGGGATTGTTCAGGCGGTCGGCCAGCGTCTTCTCCTCGTCGGCGGTCAGATCCTTGCCATCGCGGACTTTCCTAAGGATCGCGTCGTCGGCCGCTGCGGTCCGTATTGTTGTCTCCCAGTTGGTGACGTAGTCGCGCTTGTCCACGCGCTCGCCTTCCGGACCGACCTCGACGTAGGTGACGGCGTGCAGCCACTCATCCTGGAGTCCGAGTTCGACCAGGTCTCCCGGCGGCCGAGGCGGTTTGCGTTCGCCACCTGGGGCGCGCCCGCCCCCCGTGCCGGTAAAGATGTCGGTATCGCTGTCGTTGAAGTATTCGTGGTTGCCGAAAAAGTCGTAGATGACGAACTTCTCCTTCTGGATATGCGGAGCCGTCCGGGTTCCACGTCCGCGCATCTGCTGGTAGAGGATCGGGCTGCGCACCCGACGGCACATGACGAGGTGCAAGACTTCGCGGCAGTCGAACCCCGTGTCCAGCATGCCGACGCTGACGGCGATCTGGGGGTAGGACTCGCGCTTGAACTTGCGGATGAGATCGTCGGCGTTGACCACGTCGCTGGTGATCACCTCCGCATAGCGGCCTTTGCATTCGGGATGAAGCTCATTCAGATAGGACGCGAGCCGCGCGGCGTGGTGTTTGGTGATGGCGAAGACGATGGTCTTGCCCGGCCCGACCTTCTGCCCAGGGGCCAAATCCTTGTAGGTCTTCCAAGCCAGGCGGTCGAACTCGGCCATCATCTTCCTGTTCGTGTCCTCGTTGGTCCACTTCCTTTCGAACTCGGCGGGATCGTAGGATTCGTCATCCACCTCCGCGCCCTCGGCGAGAATGACCGTGATACCCGAGGCGAACTTGTAGGGAACAAGGAAGCCGTCCTTAAACGCTTGAAGGATGGGGAACGAGAAGTCCGGCTGGCCGTCCCGGCACTGGTAAAACTGGAATGTGTTCCGCTCGATGAACGCAGCCGGTGTGGCCGTGAGGCCGATGTGCAGGGCATCGAAGTGCGTGAGCGCCGTCTGCCATGCGCCATAGATGGAACGATGACACTCGTCCGCGATGACGACGTCGAAATAGCCACTGGTGAACTCGGTATAACGGCCGATCATGGTCTGGAGCAGACAGACGGTGACCTGCTGTTCCTGGCGAGCCATGCCGGGGCGCAGCCAGTAACTGCCATGCTCGGAGAGGATGTCCTGAAGCGCTTCCAGCGCCTGTTTCGCGAGTTGGTCACGATCCACCAGGAAGAGGACGCGTTCGGCCCGTCCGGCCTTGATCAGGCGCTTCAGGTAAAGACAGATGAGGTCGGTCTTGCCCGTCCCGGTAGGCAGCTCCATGAGAAACCGCCGCTTGCCCAGTTCGACCGTCTGGTCGAGCGCCTTCATGGCCTCGCACTGGTATGGACGCACGACTCGGGTCTCGCCCTGGCGAAGGTAGTGCTCGGGAATCGCGACGGTTGCCAGCGCTTTGCGGGTGGACCGCATCTCGACCAGGCGCTCCAGATCGCGCCGGGAGAAGAACGAGTTCACGATCCTCGCGTCGTCGTTTCCGTAGTCCCAGAAATAGACCAACTCCCCATTGGTAAGGAAGATGAAGGGCGCGCCGATGGACTTGGCGTATGGCAGCGCCTGCTGTTTGGCCGCATAGGGTTGGATGGCGGAGCGCTTGGCCTCGATGACGGCCAAGGGAAGCCCACGGGCGCTGAGAAGCACGTAATCGGCGCGACCGGTGGGGACCTCATCGCCGTCGGCCGTCTTGCGGCTGGGTTTCCCTGCATAAGAGGAAGCAGGCTCGCGCACCGACCACGGTGCGCGGGCCAAGGGGAATTCGGTCAAGACCTGCGACTTGTCGGAGGGGTCCCAGCCAGCCAGCTTCAGCAGATCGTCAATGACGATCCTGGCATCTGCTTCAGACGAGAAGTCTTTCACTGGCCCTCCTTCATGCGCACCTCATTGGTATCCTTGGAAGTAGTCGGCGAGATTCCGACCGTTGAGAGAGACGTCGCACACCAGACGCCCCCGGTCCACCTTGTACGCCGTCCCGAGTTCGATCTGCCGCCCCGAGATGAGTCGTTCCAGCTTCGTCTTCGCCGCCATGCCTCCAGCGGCAGTGAGTTCCGGCGCGTCATAGCCTGTGGGCCGAACGCGGGAACCTGTTTGTCCCTGCCATCGCCAGCTCGGAGTGACATCGAAAGTGTCCCCGTCCACGACCTCGGTGACTGTGAATGTTGCCATGACCCGTTCCTTTCTGTTTGCCAATTCGCTTCTTCGTTCCTGGCAAACAGATATCGCAAGCGACGTGCCAACATTTCCGAATTATCGCAACAAGTAGAGGATGAGCATGATGCGCCAGTTCCGGCGCATTTTCGAAGGCTGACAATCTGAAACTGTGGTTGAAACATCTTCAACTCCGGTTGGTGTCTGGTGGCCTCGCGGCGAGGAACTTGTGAACGGCCTGGGGTGAGACGCCCAATAGCCTCGCCGCCTCGCTCTGATTACCCTTGGCGATCTCCATAGCCCGGAGGAACAACTGTTTCCTGGCGCTGCCGAGGTACTCCTCCATTGAGAAGCCGGGATGCGGCTCGGGTAGCGCCTCGAGAGGGTCCGCATAGGTCACGGGTTCGGTGATGAGAAGGTCATCGGCATCCAGGATCTCCGACCGAGACAGCCGAGCCGACCGCTCGATGACGTTCTGCAAATCTCGGACGTTTCCCGGCCAGGCGTGCGCCTGCAACCTCGCCAGGGCCGCCTGCGACAGACGTTTGGGAGCCCTGAGCGTCGCATTGATGCGGTCGAGGATCGAAAGAGCGATCTTGGGGATGTCGCTGCGCCGATCACGAAGCGGAGGCAGCGCGATCTCGCCGACGTTCAGTCGGTAATACAGGTCTTCCCGGAACTTCCCCTGTTTGATGGCCCGTCCGATATTCTTGTTGGTCGCAGCCACGATGCGAACGTTGACCTTGTGGGGTGTCTTCGCGCCGACCGGCTCGATCAAACCATCCTGAAGAACCCGCAGCAGCTTGGCCTGCGTGGATGTCGGTAGCTCCGCGAGCTCATCAAGGAACAATGACCCCTTGTCGGCGAGGTCGAACTTGCCTGGCTGATCGGACGCCGCACCCGTGAACGCGCCTTTCTTGTGGCCGAACAGGATGCTCTCGACCAGATTCTCCGGGATGGCTGCGCAGTTCAGCGCCACAAAGGACTCGGCTGGACGGCCGCTGAGGCGGTGAACGAGACGGGCGAAAAGCTCCTTACCCGTGCCTGTCTCCCCGTGAATGAGTATGGGCACATCGGAGGCCGCCAGAGCGGCTACGGCCTCCAGCGATGCCTTCATCGCGGGATGGTCGCCGACGATGCCGAGCTGCTGGATGGACCGCTCCAGATCAGCGGGAGGGCCACCGGGGGGCGCTACGGCCGCGATCCTCGCGCGAACGGCGGGGAAGTCCTTTGCAGCGAGGTCGACCTCGCTCACAAGAGGGCGGTCCTTGGTCACGAAGCGCGGCGGGCGGACATGGAGAATCCGAGCCGGGATTTCACCGCTGGCCGCCAGCAGCACCCAGCATGCATGCATCTGCGGCGTACCGGACGCGACCGCGACTGAAAAGACGCCGTCCTGGAAACGATGGACAATGTCACGGATGTGCCCGCGCAGTCCCCGCAGAATGGCGAAGTAGTCGGTCGGATCGTCAAGAGGGATCTCGCGGACTTCCACGGCGATCTTGAGCTTCGCCGCCTTGATGGCGGCTACTGTCGCGGCCGTCACGCCCGTGGTGTTTGGCGTCGAAAACAGGATGATCTGGTCAAACGTTTTGGCTTGGACCAGAGACAGGATGGGCCCCGGCTGCTCGTCCTGTCCGACGAGCCCCTTCGCATAGGGGTCATGGAACCCCGTGAACGTGAGCAACACCTCAGTCATTCTTCACCCTGTGCTTGCAGTCCTTGTCGCAACACCATGCTTGCTCCCTGTGGGAATATTTACTTAAGCCGTTTCTGAACCCATTTCCATTTCTTGTAGGCGATCTCCATGCAACGGTCGAAGACCGCCTTCGTGCGCAAGAAGTCATATCGCTCTTCAGCCATCATGGCCGCGTAGGGGTCCTTGGAGACTGCCTCGGAGATCAGGAAGCGAACGCGGGTTGACGAGATTCTTCCCAGCCAATCCGTGAAGTCTGCCTCCATGATCAGGCTGCGCCCAAAACGCTCCGCAAAGTCGGGCAACCACTCGTCGTTAAGCATGCCCTGACAGAGAAGCGCCCAGAGGAGGTTCCGGGCGCGGGCCATGTATGCGTACTTGTTCACGCCCTTTTCGACAATCTCACGAATCATCCGCCGGAGACGGAACTGCACCTTGTAGCACAGCATGATCTGACATGCGTCGGCCTTCAGCCGCTGATCGTTGAAGACCTGCGCGTAGAACTTCTCGTTCTCAAACACATCGCGCATGCGCGAGACCTTGTCGATTTCGCCCTCGGTAGCGAGGATGGTCTGTGCCAGACGGAGAAGCTCGATGGTGACCGGGCCCGAATTTCTGATCCACCTGGCATGTTAGTCTGCGGCCTTGTTTAA
>CAYLTB010000153.1:0-6849 GCA_964386675.1 uncultured Verrucomicrobiota bacterium | reverse complement strand
CGCCTGATCCTGTTCGAACGCCATCTGATCAGCCGCGAGCATGCCGGCAAGGGGCGCGGCAGTGGAATTGTCCTGCGTCCCGACGAGCGTCTGGCGATCATGGTCAACGAGGAGGACCACCTGCGCATGCAATCCCTGTGCCCCGGTCTGGGGTTGTGGGACGCCTGGCGCTCGGTGGACCGGTTGGACTCGGAGCTGGACGCGCAGGTCTCCTATGCCTTTTCGCCGCGCTGGGGATATCTGACGGCTTGTCCTACCAACGTGGGCACCGGCATTCGCGCCAGTGTAATGCTGCACCTGCCGGGCCTCGCGCTCATGGACGACATGGCGCGCCTGGTGAAAGGTGTCTCCAAGATCGGACTCGCAGTGCGCGGGGTCTGGGGCGAAGGGACCGAAGCTCAAGGGCACCTGTTCCAGATTTCAAACCAGATGACGCTGGGCGAGCGGGAAGAAGACATCATCCGAAACCTCGAACAGATCGTCGGCGAGATTATCCAACATGAACTCGACGCGCGCGCCCGCTTGTGGAGTACGAGGGAGGTGGTGCTGCGGGATCACGTTGGGCGCGCCGCGGGCATCCTCGCCAACGCGCATGTACTGTCGTCGCGCGAGGCGCTGGACCTTCTCTCGGCCTTGCGGCTGGGGATCGAAATGGGTATATTGACTCGTTTGGAACGGCGCGAAGTGTTGGAGCTCCTGCTGCTCACGCAACCGGCTCACCTGCAGTTGAGCGAGGGACGCTCCCTGAACCCGTTCGAGCGCGACCAGGCGCGCGCCGCGTTGGTGCGCCGTCGACTGGCGGGGGCACTGCGGCCGATCCTGCGCAGTAGAAAGTCTGCATCATGAACAATTTTACTCCGAGAGCGCAGCAAGTGCTCCAACTCGCCCGGCAGGAAGCCGAGCGGTTCAACCACGGTTACATCGGCACTGAACACCTCTTGCTGGGGCTCGTGGCGCTCGGCCAGGGCGTCGCCGTCAACGTGCTCCAGAAAATGAGTATTGACCTCGATACACTGCGGCTCGAGGTGGAAAAGGCGGTGGGGGTCGGACCGGAAACGAAGACCATCGGCAATGTGCCGTTCACGCCGCGCGTCAAGAAGGTGCTGGCGCTGGCGGGCAGCGAGGCGCGGGCGCTGAACCACAGTTACGTGGGAACCGAGCATCTGCTGTTGGGCCTGATCCGCGAGGGCGAAGGTGTCGCGGCTCGGATCCTGAAAAATTTAGGAGTGGATCTCGAAAAGACGCGCGTCGCCATCATGAAGGAACTGAATCCGGACTATCAACCGGACGCCGCGCCCGAAAGCGGGACCGAGCCGGCCCCGTCCGGCACGGAAGGCGCCGCCCAGATGCGCAAGTCCAAGACCCCGGCCCTGAGCACGTTCGGCCGGGACCTGACCGAAATGGCGGCCAAGGATGCGCTCGATCCGGTCATCGGCCGCGCCGCTGAAATTGAACGGGTCATCCAGATCCTGTGCCGCCGGACAAAGAACAATCCCGTGCTGCTGGGCGAGGCGGGCGTTGGAAAGACGGCGATCGTCGAAGGTCTGGCGCGTGCCATCGTTGCGGGCGATGTTCCGGAATTGCTGCGCGATAAGCGGGTCATCACGCTGGACCTGGCCCTGATGGTCGCGGGAACCAAATACCGGGGGCAGTTCGAGGAGCGGATCAAGGCGGTGATGGACGAGATCCGCCGGGTTAAGAACGTCATTCTATTCATTGACGAGATGCACACGATCGTCGGCGCCGGCGGAGCGGAAGGCGCCATGGATGCGTCGAACATCATCAAGCCCGCGCTGTCGCGCGGCGAGCTGCAATGCATCGGCGCCACGACGCTGGCCGAATACCGAAAGTACATCGAAAAGGACACCGCGCTGGAACGACGATTCCAGACCGTCCTGGTGCGCGAACCGACCGTCGAAGAGACCGTGCAGATCCTGAAGGGGCTGCGAGTCCGGTACGAACAGCACCACCACGCGAAGTTCAGCGACGACGCGCTGCGGCTGGCTTCCGAACTGTCGGCCCGCTACCTGCCGGACCGGTTCCTGCCCGACAAGGCCATCGACGTGATTGACGAAGCCGGCGCCCGCGCCCGGATTCGGACCATGACCCGCCCGCCCGACATCCGCGAGCTTGAGAAACGGGTGGAGGAAGTCCGCAAGAACAAGGAAGCGGCCATTGCCCGGCAGGATTTCGAGAACGCCGCGGCGTTTCGCGACGAAGAGCGCGTGACCCGCGAGCGCATCGAGCAGCAGATGGAGGAATGGCGAAAGCAGCGCGACGAGCGCATCGTGCCCGTCGAGGGCGACGACATTCTCGCGGTCGTCGCCAAGTGGACCGGCATTCCGCTCACGCGCATGCAGGAGCAGGACATGACCCGGCTCCTCCATATGGAAGAAGAGATCGGGAAGAGTGTGATCGGCCAGGCGGAAGCCGTGGCCGCGGTGTCGAAGGCGCTGCGGCGGTCGCGCGCCGACCTGAAGGATCCCCGCCGGCCGATCGGCTCCTTCGCGTTCCTGGGCCCCACGGGCGTAGGGAAAACCCTTCTGGCGAAGGCTCTCGCCGAGTTCATGTTCAACGATCCGGATGCCTTGATTCAAATCGACATGTCCGAGTACATGGAGAAGTTCTCTTCGTCTCGGCTCGTGGGGTCGCCGCCGGGGTATGTCGGCTACGAGGAAGGCGGCCAGTTGACCGAACGGGTACGCCGGCGCCCCTATTCCATCGTGTTGTTTGACGAGGTCGAGAAGGCCCACCCCGACGTCATGCACATGCTGTTGCAGATTCTGGAGGAGGGTAAACTCACCGACAGTCTGGGCCGCACCGTCAGCTTCAAGAATACGGTGATCATCATGACCTCCAATCTCGGCGCGGAGTTCACGCGTAACCGCGCCAGTCTGGGCTTCGGCGGCGGCAATGAACGGGCAGACTACGCGGCCCTGAAGGAACGCATGATCGAAGAGGCCAAACGGGTCTTCAAGCCGGAGTTGATCAACCGCATTGACGAGATCGTGGTGTTTCGGCCGCTCGGGCGGGAGGATATTGTCCGCATTCTTGATCTCGAGCTGGGCAAGGTGCGCGCACGCATGGCGGCCCGCAAGCTGGAACTTCGGCTGACGCCGGAAGCGCGCGAGTTCCTGATCGCGAAGGGGTACGATCCGCAATATGGCGCCCGTCCGATGCGCCGCACGGTCGAACGATACCTGGAAGACCCCTTGGCGGAAAGTCTGCTGCGGGGAGATCTGGCCGCCCCCGGGATCGTAGAGGCCCGCGTAGAGAATGGCGAGCTTCGGTTCGGCCAACTGGTCGAATCGGATCGCCCCACGGCCGGATAACGGCCGTCAGAAGCAGATCTTGTATAGCGCGTTCGATATCCTGACGGCACTGGCTTCGGCGTTCCCACCGCGGGCGGCGTTGGCCGCAGGGCGTGGCCTGGGCATTATCATCGGTACGGTCCTCCGTTACCGGCGCCGGGACGCCGATCGGGCGCTGCAGTGTGCCTTTTCCCAAATGTCGGCCGACGAACGGCGGCGGATTCTGCGGGCCATGTACCGACATCTCGGTTGCAACGTGATCGAGATGCTTCGGTTGGAAAAAGCGGGCCGCGCCTATCTAATGAGCCACATCGAATGGCGGGGGCGGGAACATCTGGATGCCGCATTGGCTGAAGGCCGGGGTGTCTTGATGCTGTCCGCGCACACCGGCAACTGGGAACTGGGGATCACGGCTTTGCCGGCCCTCGGTTATCCCGCATCCGTCGTCGTCAAGCGCATCCGTTCCTCCGCTGTCAACGCCGGTATTGAGCGAGTCCGAAGGCAATTCGGTCTGCAGTTGCTGCCCTCCCAGGGGGCGTATCGCGACTGTCTGCGTGCGCTCCGGCGGAACGAGGTGCTCGGCTTCGTGCTGGACCAGAACCGTACCATCTACGACGGCATCTTCGTCGAATTCTTTGGACTGCCCGCTTGCACGTCGCCCGGTCTGGCGCACATGGCCGCCACGTCCGGCGCACCCGTCGTACCCGTCTTCATGGAACGCATCGCCGACGATCGGCATTGTTTCAATGTCAGCCCGTCGCTCGAACCGCCGGCCGACCGGACTGCCGCGGCGCTGGCGGAAGCAACCCAACGGTATTGCCGAGTCATTGAGGATTTTGTCCGACGCCATCCGGAACAGTGGATCTGGATCCACCGGCGATGGAAGACCCAGCCGCGCGGGTCAGCGGGGGCCGGCTCAGTAGTTCGCGCAAATCTTTCAAGGAATAAGGCTTCTGAATGAAGCCCGCGAAGCCCTTGACGCTGAGTCGCGCTTCGAGTTCCTCGGCGCTGTAGCCGCTGGCGAGATAGACCGGAAGATCGGGCCGAATCTCGTGGAGCCTTCGCCGCGTCAGCTCGCCGCCGACGCGCGGCATTGTCAGATCCACGATGGCCGACGTGAAGGCGCCAGGATTCTGCCGCAACGTCTCCGTCGCCTCGACGCCGTCCGCCACCGCAACGCACTGAAACCCGAGGTTTTCGAGGAGCGCCGCCCCGATCGCGCGAACGGACGGTTCATCGTCCGCCAGCAGCACGGTTCCCGTCCCGCGCCACGGCACGGTCTCGGTCGCTGCGGCCGGCGAGGCCGACGAGACCGTGGAGACCGCCGGCAGAAACACTTTGAATACCGTGCCTCGACCGGGCTCACTGTACACTTTGAGCGCGCCGCGATGACCGCGGACAATGCCCATCACCGTGGATAACCCCAGCCCGCGCCCGGCAAACTTCGTCGTGAAGAAGGGATCGAATATGCGGTTGACCGTCGCGGCATCCATCCCGCAACCGGTGTCTGCCACCTCGATCCAGACATACAGGCCGATCGCCGCATCCGCCGCGAACAGCGCTCCATCGAGAAACGAACGGTCGCAGTGCATCATGCCCGTCGTGATCGAAATGGTGCCGCTCTTCTCCTCCAGCGCCTCCGAAGCGTTGATCACGAGATTCATGATCACTTGGCGAACTTGTGAAGCATCCGCCAGCACTGAAGGCAGGCCGGACTCCAGACGCAGGTTCAACAGGGCCCGCCGTGATATCGTGGTGCGGAGCAGATGCACCAGCTCCTCGGTCAGCGCATTGACATCCACGGGCCCCACGGCAATGCGCCCCTTGCCGGCGTACGCCAGCATCTGACGGCAAAGATCGGCGGCCCGACGGGATGCCGTGGCGATCTCCGTCAAGTGTTGCGTGACGACCGAGGGCTGCGTCAGGTGGTGTTCGGCCAGTTCGGCATTGCCCAGGATGGCCATCAATAGATTGTTAAAGTCATGCGCCACGCCTCCCGCCAGCAGGCCGAGACTTTCCAGCCGCTGCGACTGCATCAACTTGCGCTCCATGCGCAGTCGTTCCTGCTCCATCTCCTTTCGCGCAGTAATGTCCTGGAACACCGTGGCGAAGCGGCCCGGCGACGGGCGATACGCATTCACTTCATAGTGGCGCTTCAAGGGCGCGGCATAGTGCTCGAATCGGGCCGGCTCGCCCGTGAGCGCGACCCGGCCATAGCGTTCGATCCAGCAGGGTTCGATATCGGGCAGGGTTTCCCGCAACGTTTTTCCGACCAGCGCGTTCGCACGAAGACCGGTCATGCGCTCAAACGCGGGGTTCACCTCGAGGAATCGGTAATCGCAGGGCTTCCCCTGCTCATCCAACAGGATCTCGTGCAACGCGAATCCATCGCTCATTTCTTCGAATAGCTGGCGGTAGCGACGCTCGCTATCCGCCAGCTCGGTCTCGCGCTTGCGTAATTCCGCCGTCCGCGCCTCCACGGCCGACTCCAGGCGCGCCCTGTAGCCGCGCGACCGAGCAACTCCGACGGTCAGGACCGCCACCAGCAATCCGCTGGCCACATGGCGCCGCCAGGGATGACCGAGTCCGTATTCCAGGTAGAAGGCCGGCTGTGGGAGGACGCGAATCATCCATAGGCGTCCGAAGCCGAGCACCGGCTCCAGCAAGGGCAGCGCGGATGCGACGTCCGTCGTCCCCGCCGGCAACGGATCCCCTACCCACACGTCCAGTAATCGTTCACCGGTGGCAGACTGGACGGCCGCCCGCTCCGCCCATAGCGCCAGCGGAATTCGCACCGACAGCACGCCGTCCCGGCTCCAATCCCAGCTGCGTTCCGATGGCGGTTTTCGGACCGGATAGAAAATCAATACCGTGGAATCTCCGGCGCTCGACGACGTCTCGGTTCCGCGCACAGCGATAGGCCGGCGCAACGCGCGCGCCTCGCGTATAGCTGCGCGCGCAGCGTCCTCCGACCCCATGTCATACCCGACGGGAGGCGCGGCTATGCTTGGGCCTGCGCGGTAGAGCGTCGGATAGCCATCCGTGTCGTCCTCCGCCGCCTCGAACGAAGGTCCTGCCGCAGGCGCCGCTTCCTCCGACCGGCCGTCGAAAACCGTTCGCAGAATCGATTGAAAAGCCTCCATTCTTGCTCGCGGAACCCGCGGATGCCAGGCGATGTTTTCCGCGCCAATGCGCTCGATCAGCGGCGAAACGAACGCGCGGAACTCCGCGTCCGTCACGGTATCGCTGCCCTCGAAGAACAGGGCTGCGGACTCCAGAAACAGCTCCGTGGTGTCGATCAATTCTTCAATCGCAACCGCGGCACGTCGTCGGAATCCCGCCAGACGATCATCCTGCGTCCGGCCATCGTTCACCGCGGCTACGCGATTCGCCAAGACAGCCACCCCCGCGCCGCACAACGCCGCGGCCAGTGTCTCCGCGTGATGCAGCAACCCCCGCGGACGATCCGACGTGCGCCGCCACCGCATGCGAACCGCGAGGAGCGCCGACAACGATCCGAGGATGAGCGCGATGCCCG
>CAYLTB010000152.1:0-6942 GCA_964386675.1 uncultured Verrucomicrobiota bacterium | reverse complement strand
GACGAACTGAGCGACCTGGCCGGCGACCCTGCGCAAGCGGATCGGCTGGCCGATTTCGACTGCCGGCTCCGCGAAATCCTCAATCCGGAGGACGTCGCCCGGCGCGCCAAACGCGATTTCGGCTTGATCGGGCCGAACGGAGAAGATTACACCCGGATGACGAGTCCCGGCTTATGAAAACACAACTGCGCACCAAGAACGAAACCGACGCGACGACGAAGGTGGAGGACTGGGGTACGCTGACCTGGCTGGCCAGCGGTCCGCTGACGGGGAGCGCCCTGACATTCGGCCGGGTCATCATTCATCCGGGCAAATCGAACCCGCGCCACGCCCACGACAACTGCGAAGAGGTGCTCTACCTGCTTTCAGGCCAACTGCGCCACAGCTTTGGCGACCGGACGGTGGACATGGGCCCCGGCGACACGCTCGTCGTGCCTGCCGGCGTGATGCACAACGCCGTCAATCCCGGCGACACGGATGCCGATATGATCGTCGCCTATTCTTCCGCCGAGCGCGGCTTCCGGAAGGAAGCCTGATGGCGTGTCTCGGAGACCTCACCGCGGGCGCTTCGACGAGGCGTCTCCGCCGGATCATGTCCCGAAAATTTCGGGAGCCGCATTTAATAGATCGAGGGCGCCCAGCGTTTACAGGATGACACAATCGCTTCGGTGACGAAGCAGAAGGTGCGTTCATGCAAAGGCTAATTGGATTGGTTCTGGGTCTTGGCGCGCTGGCCGTCGTCCCGATTCGGGCCGAAGAGGGGCCGCTGCCGAAAGCCCATGACTCTCTTATAGAAGAGGTGGTGCTTGTGGAGGGCCGCACGATTCACCTTCGGATTCCGCGGGGCCACAGCGGGATTATTGTGCCGTACGATATTGGGGAGAATGCGGAGATTCTGGTGACCGGCGAGGACGGAAGACCTGTGGAGGGCCGGCTGGAGGACCTTAGGCCTCATCAGTGGATTCGCGGCGTCGTTGAAGCCGGTACCCGGCGCCTGATCCGCATCGAGCCGAGCGCCGCACCTTGGCTGGGGACGACGCCCACTAGGTCGACACGCGCTGAACCGAGCGCCAACCTTGCCGGGATTTCCAATGCTTGGAAGGGTGCGGGACGTGTATTTCCAAGGCTTGGACCGTAACTCCACTGGTTGCCGCCGTGTGTTTTCAATGATGCGCCGTTGGTCTTGACGGGCGGCGGCGGCTGCGGCGATGCTGCATCGGCATCACTGCCGATCGGAGGGGAAAATGTCCGCCGCCCATCAGAAGAGGTACCGCGGTCCCTTCGCTGAACATATTCTCTGGCCCCTGGGCGGGGTGGGGGCCGCCAAATTCGGGTTGTGCGGCGACGGTGGCCTCGATCTGATCGCCAACCGTCACCGCCCCGACATTCGCAACCTGCGGCACTGTTTCGCGGCGCTGGCATTCCCCGGCCGGCCCGATCGAGCGCGCGTACTGGAAGGTCCAATCCCGCAATTCAAGCGCTGGACCAACGGCCTGCCGGGCGGACACCCCAACCGGTCCTGTGCCTTCGGACAGTTCGGTGGAATGCACTTCGGCTTCCCGCGCTTCGGGCGCGCGGAGTTCCTCGATCGCTTCCCCTTCGCGACCGTTCGACTCCGGGATGATGGCTGTCCGCTGGCCGTGGAAATCGAGGCATGGAGTCCATTCATTCCCGGGGAGGCCGACGTCTCCGGTTTGCCCGTGGCGGCGCTGACGTATCGCTTGCGCAATCCCGGCCGGCGGCGCTGCCGCTGCGTGTTCTCGTTCCATGCGCGGACCGAAATCCTGCGGGCGCGGGGCGAGGACTTCCGGAGTCATCAGCCCCAGCGGCCGGCGTCCGAAACCATTCGTCGAACCGAGCGCGGTTTTGCCTTCGAATATGCGGCGGGGGCGGATCAATACGCAGGGGCGGCCGGCGGTTTTGTCGCCGAGTTGGACGGCGCGGCGGCGGATTGCGCCTGGTTCCGCGGCGGCTGGTTTGACGCCGCCTCAGTGCTGTGGCGGCGCATCGCGGCGGTAGAAACCGCGGAGCGGAAACCGCACGCCGAAGGTTCGCCCGGCGACGGGGCGAGCCTCTATCTGCCGCTCGACATTCCCGCCGGCGGCGAAGCCAACGTGACCCTGCGCCTGGCCTGGTACGAGCCGGTCAGTGACCTGCGACTCGGTGCCGATCCCGAAGGCGCTGAGGGCGACGGAGCGACCTACCGGCCGCACTACGCAACGCGGTTTTCCGATGTTGCGGCGGTGGCCGACGAATTTCGCAATGCCTATGCCGATTTCGAACGGCGCACGCGCGCCTTTGCGGACACGCTGCACGCCGGCGACCTGCCGCGCGTGGCGCGGGAGGCCGTCACGGCGAACCTCGGCATTCTGCGCTCGCCGACGGTGCTACGACAACACGACGGTCGCCTCTGGTGCTGGGAGGGCGTCGGCGAGACCGACGGTTGTTGCCACGGCACCTGCACGCACGTTTGGAACTATGCGCAGGCGATCGCGCATCTCTTCCCCGTGCTGGAGCGCACGCTGCGCGACAGCGAGTTCGGTGAATCGCAGGACGAGCGCGGCCACCAACACTTTCGGACCAACCTGCCGATCCGCCCCTGTCGCCATGACTGGCATGCCGCGGCCGATGGACAACTGGGCGGCATCGTCAAGGTCTGGCGCGACTGGCAAATTTCCGGCGACGAGGCCTGGCTGCGCCGGCTCTGGCCGCGCGTGCGGAAAAGCCTGGAATACTGCATTGCGACGTGGGATCCGGACCGAACCGGCGCGCTGATCGAGCCGCATCACAACACCTACGACATCGAGTTCTGGGGACCGGACGGCATGTGCGGCAGCTTCTACGCGGCTGCGCTGGCGGCCGCCGCGGAGCTGGCCGCCGCCGTCGGCGAGGATCCGTCGCCGTGGCGTGCGTTGTTGGCGAAGGCGGTGGCGTATTTGAATGGCGAACTCTTCCAGCGCGGACGCTACATCCAGCGCGTCCTGCGCGCGGCCCCGCGCGCGGGCGATGCCGCCCGGCAGGCTCCGACGTGGAGCGTCAGCTACACCCCGGAGGCCCTGGCCCTGCTCGCCGCCGAGGGGCCGAAGTACCAGTACGGCGATGGGGTGCTCTCCGAAGGCGTGCTGGGCGCGTGGCTGGCCGAGGTGTCGGGCCAGCCGTCGCCGCTGCCCGCCGCGAAGGTGCGAAGCCATCTGCAGCAGGTGGTGCGCCACAACCTTCGGCGAGACTTGCGCGACCATGTCAATCCGCAGCGTCCGGGCTACGCGCTGGGGGGCGAGGGCGGCCTGCTGCTGTGCTCGTGGCCGGACGGTTCGGCGCCTACACTGCCGTTTGTGTACAGCAACGAGGTCTGGACCGGCATCGAGTACCAAGTTGCCTCGCATTGCATCCTGCACGGATTGGTCGAAGAAGGCCTGGAAATCGTGCGCATCCTTCGGAAGCGCTACGACGGCCGGCGGCGGAACCCGTTCGACGAATACGAATGCGGCCACTGGTACGGCCGCGCCCTGTCGAGCTGGGCGCTGGTATATGCGTGGACCGGCGTGCGCTACTCGGCGGTCGAGCGCACGCTCTGGATCGCGCCGGCGACGGCGAAGCGCCCATTCACAGCTCCGCTCGTTCACGGCGGCAACTTCGGCACGGTCACGCTCAGGCGGAACCGCCTGAGCGTCGCGTTGTCCGAGGGCGAGATGGAGATCGCGCGCGCGGTCGTGTGCGGAAAGCCCCACCCCTGGGGCGCGACAGCTCGGGCCCGGCAGCCCGCGATCTTGTCTTGGATATAACCGGGAATCAGAATTGGCGTCGGGATTGCGGTTGCAGCCGTTGTCCAACGAAGGAAACAGATCATGAATGATTCGAGGCGGGTGTGGATAGCGATGGGAATCGGATTGGCGGGGGCTCTGGTGCGGACATCTTCTGCTTTCGGCCCGGCGGCCGCGGCGGCAGGGGACAAGACTTTGCGCGTGTACCATGTCGGAAACAGTTTGACCGCGAGTGTTCTGCTGGATCGTCTGCAGAAGCTGTTCGCGGCGCGCGGCATTGATTATCAATATGGCAGCCAGCTCACCTCGGGCGGGCAGGTCTCGTTGCACTGGGATTATAGGAACGCACCTGCGGGTAGGCGGTTCGGGAGCCAGGAATCTCAACCGTTCGGACTGTACGACAAGGCCCTCAAGGAGCACGAGTGGGATGTTTTGGTGCTGCAGCCCTTTGAAGAGCCCCTCGGAGCGGCGCTGGAGGCCAGCGTCAACTTCATCAACTTTGCACGGGAGAAGAACCCGCGGATCCAGGTGGTGCTTCTCGCGGCTTATCCGCGGCGATTCGACTCCCAACGAACCGGTGTTTCGACCGTCAATATCAAAACGGCGTGGGCAAGCCCTTACGACTTCGCGCTCGACGACACCAGCCACAATGCCACGTATGGCTGGTGCAACCGGGCGTACTTTGACCGGCTCGAGAAAGGGATCCGGGAGCGGGTGCCAGGCGTGAATCTCACGACGGTGAAGTTCGTGGAGACACTTATAGCCATGGACGAAGCGATCCGGGCCGGACAGTTGCCAGGATTGGCGGCGCTGGCCGAGCGCCGGCCGGATATGCTGCCGGGCTGGAAAGAAGGCCCGGCGGCCGAGCGCGGGGCGAATATCCTCTATGCGGATAACTTCCACCTCAATCCGCTGCCGCATACGACGCCGACGCTCGGCATTTACGCGGTCGCGCTGACCCTCTTCGCCGGATTGTCCGGACAAAGTCCCGTCGGACTTCCGGGGGCGATCTACGACCTCGACGATCAAGCGGACGCGGAACTCATCCGAGCCGTGCAGCAGATCGTAGAGAAGATGGCGCTCGGCGCGCCGCCCGCCGCCGTTCAACCGGCAGACCATGCGACGGTGACGGCAGCCGCAGTGACGGCCGTGGCCTCGCCGGCGGGGAATGGGCGACCCGTTCCGCTCGCTTGGCGGGCGCAGGTGGCGGAGCGGCGGGCGGTGCAGTTTGTGGATTCCTGGGAAGGGGTGGCCCGTTTCCCCTGGGCCTTCGACGATCTCCCGCTGCCGCCGGTCGCGGAAATCGCGGCGCAGACTCCGGATCCGGTGCCGGTGTATGGCGTCTATCAGTGGGGCGGCGAATACCTGACGTTCCGGAACGACATCCGGCGGGTGGGTTGGTCCGCGTACCGCTGCGGCGGCCCGGCAGTTGAGGCGGCGCTGATCGCGATGATGGAGGACGGCATCGAAGTCATGTACTGCATTCAGGTCGGTTTTATGCAGACCGAGCCTGGAGGCAAGCATCGCCGTGATCAGTTCGATGACGATGAGAGCTTCCTCGCCGCATACCTCAAGGACATTGATGCCTTCTGCGGGCGCTACGGACCCGGCGGTAGTCTCTTCGGGGAGCGACCCGATCTTGCCGGGCGCGCGATTCGCCATCTCCAGCTCTGGAACGAGCCCAACTTCCAATACATGATCAAGAATCCCGACAACCCGGCGGATCGGCCGCAGGTGGTCGCCGAGCGCGACCGCCTCTACGCAAAGGTATTGCGCGCGGCCGGCGAGTTGATCCGGCGCAAGTATCCGGAAATGATCATTGTCGGCTTCAGCGCCGGCGGCGCCGCGGGCGACGACGTGCGATTTCTGCGGGCCGTTTTCGCGCTCGATCCGAAAATCGGCGAGTGCTTTGACATCTTCTCCAGCCATCCGTATTCCGACGCGCCGCCGACCGCCTGGAGCCTGCGCAACTGGGGCCGATACACACCGGCCTCGACCTGGCGGAGCAACCGGGATGAGTTGACGCGCCGCGGCCACGCCAATATGCCGATCTGGTACACCGAGGTCGGCTGGTCCATCGCCCAGACCGATGGCGGGGTCAATGAGATGCCGCGACGGGAGGACGAAGGACGACATTTCAGCGCCCTGCAACAGGCGGCCAACGTCGTCAAGATGTACGCGCTGGCGCTCCGATTGGGCGTCCGGCGCGTCCATATCATGTCCGTGGCCGATATCCAGGGCTACAACTCGGGATTCTTTCACCGCATGACGAAAGAATGGCGGCCTTCCGCACATGCCGCGCGGCAGATGATCCGGCAGATGCCCCGTCCACGGCTGCTGGCCGCCCCGCTCGAACAACCGAAGGACGGACTCTTCGCTTGGCGCTTCCAGTCCGACTGGACGAAAGCGGACGCGCCGGAAGTGATCATGGCCTGGAAGGAAATGTCGCCGGGGAAGATCGCCGTGCCGATTCCCGAGGGGAAAACCGTCGCTGAAGTGCAGAACCTCTTCGGCGGTCCGGAACCTTTCCGAATAGAGGACGGCCAGGCGATCTTTGACGGCGGCCCGATGCCCTGTTATGTGGTGCTGAAGTAGCGGGATGCACCGGAGGGCGACGCCTTGCGTTCGACGCTGCGAGGCTGGGCCTGTGAGCCTTGCGGAAGCCCGCGCTACCGGACGTTCAGTGCGATTTCCTTGCCTGGGCCTTCCGCGAAGGCCTCGAAAATGCGCGTGACCTGCCACGCCTGATCGAGCGTTCCATTGGCGGGCGGACGGTTTTCGAGGATGGAGCGCGCGAACTCGTTCACCTCGCCGTAGTAGCCCAGCAGGAAAAGCCCCTTGTTGTAAAGCTGTCCCAGCGAGAATTCCGGTTCCCAGACGGCGGAGACCTGAGCCGGTTCGCCGACATGGAACGCGGTAGATTCGCCATACGGTAGCGGCGGTGTCCGGTGCAGCGTGACACGGATGTTGTTCTCAACCGTGATATGCCGGCCACGGTCGGACACAATCATCGTGTGTTCCATGGTGCGGTCCCACGCGGCTCCTCCGGTCAGCAGGATCGTGGCGATCGCTCCAGATGCGTAGCGAAAGGTCGCAACACCGGCGCCATGGGCGCTCCGCTGGTAGCCCGTCTTTACCCGTTCGAGGCAAAAACCATCGAGTTTCCCCGGAAACGGGTTGT
>CAYLTB010000151.1:0-6984 GCA_964386675.1 uncultured Verrucomicrobiota bacterium | reverse complement strand
AACGGAGGCGCCTCCGAGCCGTGGTTCATCGCGCTGGCGCCACACCATCCGGGCGGGCCCGATGATCCGCATGGGTTTGTCACCGACCGCATCAGCGGCCGCGTGTACGAATTCGGCACCGACATCTCCTCGGCCATGGCGCGCTACCAGATCGCCTTGTATGATTTGCGCCAGGTGCTGGCGGGCCAGACCGTCACCGGTCTCAGTGGCATCGCCGTTACGAAGGGCGACGGCACCGCTGCGAATCCCGATTACCTCGTGGTGGCCGGTCTCGGCGAGTCGCCCTGGTCCGGCGGCGATTTCCTGTATCGGCCCGGGCACCTGTTCTGGGCGCCGCTGCCGCTGTACGGTTACGGCAACCTGAAGTTCGAGTGGATCGAGATTGGCTACAAGCCGTTCGACGTGACGGCCGGCAAGACGAACGTGGATGTGGCCGTGGCCGTGCGCGGATCGGATCGCGAGGGCGTGACGTTCGTGAACCTGGCCACGGGTTCCGTCACGCATCGCGTCCAGATGAACCTTCCGTTGGCGTCCGCCACCTGGGCCAAGATCAACGATCTCTGGACGCGGTTCAACTTCTACGAGCAGAACATGGGCAGCCAGAGCGAGTCCGCGCTCGGCGACACCATCGCCTTCTACACGGAGCAGCAACTGCTGAATATCTACCGGCAGTCGGAACCGTGGGCGGCCAAGAACTACATAGACATAAACAACGCCGAGTCCGTCGTTTTCACGGCCGATTACAAGTACGCCTTCGTGCTCGGCAACAACACGTTCAATGGCTCGTTCCACTTCGACCGGGATCCGAGCCTCGGGCATGGCGGCAATATCGGCGTCATCCGGGATCCGCTCGATCCGAAGAAGGCGACGCTGCTGGCGGTGACGGACGAGGTGCCGCGGAGCTGGCCGGATCGCCTGGCCATTGATGCATACAACTTGACGCTGTTCGCCACCTTCAAGGGCGTCAATGAGGTCCACTGGTACGACGTGAACGACCTCATTCGGATCGCGGAGAGCCAGTACAAAGCGACCGAGAACGGCAAGACACTCTCGCAGTCGCTCAACCGGTATGCGGCGGAGGTCAAAGAGACCCTTGCGCACGGGGTCCTGACCGGCTTCGCTCTGCCGGCCGGCGTCGCGTCCAGTCCGACGGCACCGACCGACGTCGAGGTGCAGGATGTTGTTTATCTCGAGGCCAACCCGGCGGCCGGCAGCAACGCGAAGTTGCAGGCCAAGTACGTCGTTGCCGGCGAAGTGGTCCGGCCGGGAGACGTCGTTGTCGTCCGCCTGTACCGCAGCTACAACCGCTCCCTCGCGACGAGTTCCAACCCCGTGCTGGAACAAACGTGGTACCTCTCCGAGCGCCATCTCGGTATCGGCGGCCAGTTGCTCGAGCTGCGGCTCGACAGGGAGTTGCCCGCCGATCCCAACATCTGGTGGATCCTGCATTTCGAGCCGCTGGCGGCCGAGGTGATCCGTGACAACAACGAGGCGGCGATCAAACGTCCTGTCGCAGGGCTGACGGCCATTTGGGACGGGAACCCGGCGGCCGAGGTCTTTGGCCGATACCTCAAGGACGTCCCGCTGCGGAATGTCTTCACGCTGCGTGTCAACCGCATTGACGCGACGCGCGTCGACAAGGTGGAGGCGACACTGAACGGCGCCGCCCTGCCGGTGACGAAGACGGCGTCCGGCGTGTTCAAGTTCGAGATCGCTGACATGGGCGCGGTAGACGACCAGAGCGAGTTGAGAGTCGTCGCGTACGCGGGCGCTACGGTTGTCTCCGACGGCGCCTATCTGATCGAGACGCTGACCCTGCCCGACTGGATCTCGCCCAAGGCGAATCAGAGCTCATCCGATACGATCGTCCAGGTTTCATGGACGGACGGCAACTACTGGCTGGAGCGCACCGATTGGTTGCTGGAGCCGTCCGCGCCGATCAAGCTGCCGGAGAGCCGGATCACCCGGTTCATGGGCGGCGATACGATCTCACTCTCGCTCGGGACATATATCGGCTTCAATTTCAGTCTCAACGGCAAGGCCGAGAACTATTGGATCGGCCCCGCGTTGAGGGGCGAACTGTTCGGCCGGCAGATCCCGCGCATCAGCCTGCCGCTGGACTGGCTGGTCTGGCTGCGCAATCCGATCGACAACCTGACGGGCGACGCGAAAAAGGCGGCGGAGAAGTACCTGGATCTCAGTCTGAAGTGGAAGGATCTGTTCGATTTCCTGCGCAGCCCCGCGCAGTACAAGAAAGCGAAAGACAGCGCCTATTTCAAGGCGCTGATCGCACAGACCAACGCGCTGGGCAGCTATAAGACGACGGGGGTCGAGAAGCCGGCCGTGGCTCTGAAGATGACGTATGCGATGTTCTCGCTCGATAAGGATCTCCAGCTCAACGGCGGCAAGCTCGAAGCCAAGTTCACGCTCAGCCTGCCGCTGGCCAAGTTCGAGTACCCGAACCGCCAGTTGTGGACTACCGGCCCCTGGTTCCAATTGTCGGCTTCAGCCGAGGCCGCGCTGACGCTGGGCTTCGAGTCGGCCATTGCGCTAAAAGTCGAGGGCGGCAAGTTCGTCACCCAGGTCAATCCGTTCAACGCGGAACTGAAAGGCGCATTGAGCGGATCGCTGACCGGCACCACGCTGCGCGGCGTGGCGGGGGTCAAGGGTACCGTCTCTGCCCAACTATCGGCCAAACTGACGGTTGCGATGTCCGGCGCGGCAACCGTCACGTTCCCGTTCAAGCTCAGTGGCGAAGCCAAGGCTACCGCGCTTTGGGAAATCATCGAAAAAGAGCTTTGGAAGCAGACGATCTTCGAAGCCGATGATCTCTCCAACCCCGCCACCTACAAGTTCCTGCCCCCGGCCAAGGCCGGGTCGGACCTGCTGCCCGATGCTTTCGAGCCGAACGAGGCGCGTAATTCCGCCACAGCACTCGGCGCCGTTTCCGGGCTCCGAACCTGGGGCGCTCTGACATTGACCGACGCGGAGGACGCGGATTACTACAGCTTCCGCTTGCTCGCCCGGGCGTCCGGCACGGACTACCTATCCGTTGACTTCGGCTCGGCCAACCCGGCCGCGCGGGTCTTGCTGTATTCCGAGGATGGCGTCGGACTGACGATGGGCGTGGCGGCCGCGGGCGCCGATTCCATCCGGCTCGATCTCGCGGGCCTGACCGCCGGCGCCTACCTCCTCGCCGTCGAAGGCGACGATCCGGCCGGGCTGAACTACGGGCTGACCATCCGGGCGCCGGCGCCGACGGGTGCTGCGCTGTACGCGGAAATCATCAACGCCCCGTTGCGCGTGAACGCCGGCGAAATCTTCGACGTGACCGTGCAGGTCACAAACGCCGGAGTGGCCGCCTCGACCGCGGTCGAGGGCGCGCTGCTCTGGAGCCGCAACGGGATCATAGATTTCGGCGACGCGCACCTACGGCCGACCTTCGGCATTCCGTCGCTCGCTCCGGGCGAAACTTGGAACCGCACATGGTCCGTGTCGATCCCCGCGACCGTCAGCGGGGACCTGACGCTCGTGTTCATGGTGGACCGTCGCAATCTGGCGCCGGACGCCGCCTATGAGGATCAACAGACCACGCGCGGGTTGCAGGTGTGGTTGCCGGATGATGCGTTCGAAGATAACAACGAACGAGTGAACGCGGCTGATCTCGGTGGCCTGGCGGCGCCGCGATCCGTGCTCGACCTCAACATTGCGCATCGCGCAGACAGCGACTGGTTCTCGATACGGCTGCCGGAGACCGGCACCGCCGCGGACACGGTTGCCGTGCTGCGGCCGGACCGCGCCGGTCCGCTTTCGCTCTCGCTGTACGACGCCGCCGCCGATCGGATCCGGGTTGGCGAGCCGGACGCAGCAAATGGCGCCGCACGGCTATCGCTCGATGGACTCGGCGCCGGGACGTATTACTTGCTGGTCGAGGCGGAAGGGGAGGGCGGCTTTACCTACGCCCTCACGCTGGGCAGCGCCCTCCGGTTGAACGCGGAGCTGGCTGTTGATGCGGTGTACGCGCCCCTGGAGTTGCTTGCCGGCGATACGCGGCGCGTCATCGCGGCCGACATTGTCAACTATGGAGCCGTCACGGCTCGGGAATTCGACGTTCGGTTCGAGCTCTACACTGGCGGAATGTGGCAGGATGTCGCGGCGCCGATCCGAGTGTCGGCCCTCGACGCCGGTGCGCAGGTGACCATATCGTCCGCCGTGACTGTGCCCGTACTCGCGGCGGGTGAGGCACGGGTTCGCGTGTCGGTTGATTCGTCCGCCGCCGTCACCGAGTTGAACGAGGCCGACAATGCGATGGAAGCGTCCACGACGATCGTGGCGGCGTTCGATGCGCGCGAGTTCGACGAATCCGCGAACGGTGAACTCGACCTCGGTACGGTGCGGAGCGTCGGCGCCGTGGCGGGCCGGACACTCCACAGCGTCCTGGACTTCGACGGCTACGTCTTCCGAACGATCGCCGACAGCGGCCTGGCGCATTCGGTGACACTGACCTTCGATCCGGCGGCGTCCCTCAGCCTCCTGCTGCTCGACCGGTTTTGGAATGTGGCGGCTGACACGACAACGCCTGTGGCCGGCACTGCGCTCGTATCGTTGGATGGCCTGCCGGCCGGTGAGTACCGGTTGCTGGTGTACGGGAACGAGAGCGCGTCCGCGGCTTATCACTTGGCGTTGTCGGCCCCTGATTCCGCGCTGCCCAACCTGGCCGTGACTTCCATTCAGACCCCCGGGCCGTTCGTGGAGTCGGGCTCAGTCACCGTCACGACAGAGATTGCGAGCAACGGAGCAGCAGGGGTCGGCGCGACCTTCGCCCGTTACTATGCATCTTCGGACGTGACCATCGATCCGGCGACCGACATCCCGCTGGGCGCGGCGTTCGCCGTGCCTGCCCTGGCGGCCGGCGGAACATTTGCGGATACCGATCGCATCCTGGACCTCAGCGGGCTGGCGCCGGGTTACTGGTATATCGCACTCGTCGCCGACGTGACGAATCTCGCGGTCGAGGCGTCCGAAACCGACAATGGCCTCTCCGTGCGCGTGGTCGTTTACCCGGCGCCGGATGCGCGTGAGGCGAACGACTCGCCGGCGACCGCCACAGCGATTGCGCTGACGGCGGGCGAAGCCACTCTCACGGGGCTCACGCTGCACCGCGGCGATGTTGACGTGTTCCGCTTTACGGCGGCGGTACCCGGCGGCGACCTTGATCAGGTCCGGGTGGCCTATGCCGCCGATCAGTCCACCCTGACGCTGGCGTTGGTCGATGCGGTTTCCGGACGGCGCCTGATCGAGGCGACCGGGCAGACCGGTGCGGCGGCGCTGTCGCTTAACAACATTTTGGCCGGCGATTACCTGGCCATTGTCGAGGCGCTCACGCCGTCCGGCTTCAGCGGCGGATACACGCTCTTCATCAAAGCCACGGGTGCTTCGGCGCCGCTGCGGCCGGCGGATGAACCGATGGCCGCGCCGTCGGCCACCGAACCGGTGCGGACGGAGGATCTCGATGCCGCCGCCACAGAGCTCGTGGCGCGGGCGGCGGCGTGGTGGAGTGCGGCGGCAGGCTTGAATCGCGTGCCGGTGATCACGGTAGTGGTCGGGCCGCTCGACGGTGGCCGTATTGCCGGCGCTTCCGGCCAATTTGACGACGTCGGCAACCTGTTGAATGGCGTGGTCCGCTTTGACCGGTCCGGCGGCGGCGTCGGGTGGTTCGTGGATGCGACGCCGTGGGAGAACGGCGAGTTCGTCCTGAATGCGGATGGGATCTGGGTGGCGCCGCAGGGTTCACCGGCCCATGGACGGTACGACCTCTGGACCGTGGCCCTGCACGAAGTGGGACACCTGATGGGATTCAGCCTCGCAAACGGAGGATACGCGGCGCGCGTCGCCATCGCCACCGACGGATCGCTGCGATTCGTCGGAGACGGATATGTTGTGCGATTGACGGCGGATGGCGAACACATTGACGCCGCGGCAGCGCCGGATAGCGTCATGAACCCGCTTTTGCCGACATCCGTGCGGCGTCCATTGTCCGCGCGCGAAGTCGCAATGGTCCGGACGATCCAAGGCGCCGGCGCCGGGGTGTACGTCGTGACGAAACCCGCGGAGCCCGTGATCGCCGCCCTGCCGATCGCCGCGCCGGCCCCGGCAGTCGCCGTCCGCTATGCGCCGGCACGCCGCAGCGCCCGTGTGCCCGTCGCCGCGGCACCGGCGCCGGTCAACTTCGTAGACGCGGGACAGGGCGGCCTCACGGACGCGGTGGCGAACGGCGCCTTCGATGTGTCCGATCCGGCCGCGGTCGGTTTCGGATGGACCGCCCGAGCCCGGGCGCTGGTCGTCGGCGGGGAGGGTGTCCTGTCGGAGAGTACGCGTGGACAGGCCCAGTTCCGTCAGAGCGTCGTCGTGCCGGCCGGTGCGATCGTGCTCGAAGTCACGGTCAATGGAGTGGAATTCGGCTCGAATGTCCGCAATCCGGGCGATGCCTTCGAAGTGGCGGTGCTCGGTAGCGGACTGACGCCTGTCGGTTTGGTCGGCGCCGATGCCCTGCTGAACGTGCAAGCGGACGGAAAGACGCGCTGGGGCGCCGCCGTCACCGCCGCTGGAGCAACATCGGGAGACGTATTGTCGTACGCGTCTCCGGTGACATTCGTCATCGACATTTCCGGCATCGCGGCAGGCACTGTTCTGGATCTACGGCTCGACCTAATGGGTTTCGGCGCCGCCGACAGTTCGGTTCGCGTGGACAACGTATTCATCTTCAAGAACCGCGCGCCGGTCGCCGATGACAGCACGCTGAACGTCACCGAGGGCGTCCTCGCCGCCGGAACAGTGACGGCAACGGATCCCGACGGTCACGTCATCACCGGCTTTGCGGTCGAGACCCAGCCGGTCCGAGGCGTCCTGATATTCAACGCGGACGGCAGCTTCACGTACACGGCGGCACGCCAGCCGACAGTAGGCTTCAACGGCATGGACAGC
>CAYLTB010000150.1:0-7004 GCA_964386675.1 uncultured Verrucomicrobiota bacterium | reverse complement strand
CCGAGCGCCGCGCACGGCAACAATGCATGGTCCCACGGGATTTCGAAGAACCATCCGCAGTACTACGCCGGGCGAAATTCCCATCGCCAGCAACCGCATGCGCAGCGCATGGCCGTGTTCCACACTCGTCACGCGAACGCATTCGCCCGGCGTCACCTCCGAGAGCGTGCGCACAGCGCGGGGCTGGCCGACGTCCGTCTTCATGTGCTGGACTTTCCGCGGGGTTGTCTCGAGCGCCGGGATCGACGCCGGCGCTGCAGATATTCGACCCATCGATCGAAGAGCGCCGCGGTCAAGACATGCTCTACGCGGCAGGCGCATTGTTCGGCTTCATCCGGATCCGCGCCCAGTTCCTCAACAAAGAAATCGCGAAGCACCGTATGACGACGCGCAATGCGCCGGCCCGCCTCCCGGCCCGCATCGGTCAGGGTGACGTATTCGTAGGGTGCGTAGGAGATCAGCTTCCGCGCCGCGAGCACCCGCAAGGCCGCCGTCACGGCCGCGCCAGATACCCGCAGCCGACGAGCCAGGTCGCGCGCCCGTACGGCCGGCCGCTCCAGCAGGATCTCGAAAATTGCTTCGAGGTAGTCTTCCAGGCTGGCGCTCAAGTCCGCACCCGGCATATAGTTTGATGAAACAGTGTTAAGCATGTCTAAAATGTAGTCGCGCGGCTCGACTGACGCAAGGCCAATCGGAGCCTTGTACGGGATCGCTTGCGCGAAAGCTTCGGCGCCGCGTCTCCGGTTCCTCGTGAAGGCGTACGGAACCGCGAAACGAACCTACTCCCGTCGCAGCGCCGACACCAACGGCCCGCGTAGGGCGTGCGCGGTCGAAAGGGCCGCCGAGCCGACACCCAGCGCGGCCATGCCGGCGAGTAGTCCGATCATGGCGGGCCACGGCGTCGGTTGGGCTGAGCGCAGCGCCGGCAGGAGCGCAACCCCCGAGGCCGCCGCGCCTATCGCGAGGCCCGCCGCAACCAGTAGCGCATGCTCTCCCACAACGAGCTGGAGGATCCGTCGACGGGCGAAGCCTACCGCCTGCAACAGCGCCAGTTCCGGCCGCCGCTCGATGGACTGACGATACGCCACCGCCGCCATGCCCGCACTGCCCAGCAACAAGCCCAGTCCGCCCAGCGCCAGAAAAATGCGCAGATAAGTTTCCTCCACCGCATAAAACTCCCTCAATCGGTCCGCCGAGTCCACCACCTCGAAACCCTGCCGCGACAGCGACCGCTCCAGCGCGAGACGGACGGCCGGCACGCGCTCCGGCGGGACATCGACGAGAAACAGCCGATGCCCCTCCTCCGATGGGAAAAGCCGGACGAAATCCAACTCAGAAATCAGCACCGAGCCTTGGAACAGCGACAGCCGCATCGGGAGCGATGCGACCAAGCGCAACCGCACCGGCCGCCCCTGTTCATCGGCGACCTCCAATTCACTGCGGGGCCCCTGTCCGACCGGCAACCCCAATCCCCACTGTGCGGTATCCGCGTCGCCCGCCAGCGCGGGCACAAACGACGGGTCGCGTTGGGCGGCCTCCAGTTCCGCCCACGGATGGGGACGACCTTCCGCCACGAACGCGCCGAGGGCCGCCAAGACGGACGGATCCACGCCGATCAGCCGGGGACGTTGCGCACGGTTAAGATTCAAACAACCGGCGTCTTCCCCGTCGCGCACCCGCAGCGCGATCGCGCGCCACGGCGGATCGCCGTCGGGCAGTTCGAGCCGGGCGCGATCCGACGTCGCGTTGAGATCAAACAGTACGGGCGTCGTAGCGTCGGCGAACAGCGCGAATCCGCCGGTTCCAGAGTCGCGCCGTCGTGCGCGAGCGGCCGGATCGTCACGCAGGGCCGAGACCGACAACGCCACGAACGTGCCGCCGGCCAGAAGTCCAACAATGAGCAGGCCGTGCCCGGCGCGCCGCACCGCGCCATCCAGCACCAGCGCTCGGAAGGTCAGGCGGGAGGGCGGCGCACGAATCCGATGGCGGGTCCAGGCCACAGCGCCGAGCAATCCCGCCGTCAGCACCGCCGCGCCCGCGCCGAAGAAAGCCGCCGGCGCCGCTTCAGGGTCCGCGCCGGCCGCCAACACTGCCGCCCCGATGACCAGCAGCAGGGCGGCGAAGGCAGGTGCGCCGACGTGTCCGGCGCGAGTCGGAATGCCGTTCGCTCCGTTCGTGCCGTGGAGCAGATCGCGAGCCGTGGACCGCGTATGCCGCCAAGCGGTGACCGCTGCGGCCGCGATCGAGAGTACACCGGCAGCGGCGCCGCCCGCGAAGAGCGACGCGGGGCGAGCGTGGAAGCGAATGGCCGCGCCTGCAACCGATGCGGGCCAGTGACGCGCAAGCGACCAGAGCAGGCCGCGGGTGTAAAGGATGCCCAGGCCGGCGCCCAGCCCGCAACCGACAACCGCAACGACCGCGGCTTCGGCCACAAACAGCCATAACAGCCGTCCAGATCCCAGACCTACGGCGCGCAACAGACCCGATTGCGGCGCGCGTCCGTCGATCACCAGGGCAAATAACAGCGAGGTCAACATCAACGCCGAGACGATGAGGAAGACGCTCAAGCCAAGAAACAACTCGCCGATATCCCGCGCCTGGTTCACCGCCGATTCCGCCAGACGCCGCACCGGCACCGGCGCGGGAACCGCACCGGCGGACACCAATCGCTCCGTCAGGTCGCGCTCAACAGCCGCGGTCGAGCGGCGCTCGGCCGATACGCGCACGGCGGTCAAGGATCCGAACCGTGAGCCCCACATGCTCTGCCCTGCCGCCAGCGTGACGATAGCCTTGGGCGTGTCACGATAGGCGTTCCAATAAGCTTCGTTCTCGGCATCCTTGAGCCGGTCCGGATCCATGGGCAGACCGATGTCCCATTGCGCGCAAGACTCCACATCGCTCAATCCGGGAAACTGCGGCATCAGCGTGCGTTCGGTCTCCAGTGCTGCCATCGGCAGAACGGCGCGAACGGTGAACGTTCGTTCGCGCGTCTCGAAGCGGTTGTTCGCCCGCAGAACCGCGTACACGAGGCGCACGCGGCTGCCGGGCGAAACCCGCAGGCGCTCGGCGGTCCATTCGTTCAATACGATTTCGTCGTCGTTCAGATCCGGCGGCACCGGCGACAACCCGCGTGGGCCGTTGGGCGACGGCGCGAGCGCATTCACAAAGGAATACGGCGTCGAATACTCGATGGCATCCGCGTTCGCTATTTCGTTGACGAGATAGGTCAGCGCGCCGACGGCGTCCGGCTGGGCCAGCGCGGCTTCGGCAATCGCGCCGTCGAGGAAGACCCGGTCGGCCAGGATTTGATGCACACCGGCTGCCGGCGTCTCGATGCGCAGTCCCGAATCCTGCGCCCGCCATGCCGCCTGCAATGCGCTGGAGATCTCCGCCTGCGTGGGCTCCGCGTTCGCGCCGCCGATCAGGAGTATGTTCGCGCACTGGGGCTTTGCAAGACGCTCCTGCAACCACGTACGGCGGACAAAGGCATTGCGCGGAGCGATTTGCCCCGCGGCGAGATCGAAGCGACCGAAGTCGTTGTCCTCCAGCACGGCGACCAGGCGGACCCGCAGACGGAGAGTCGCCCCGTCTTGGCGCGCGGCCAGCGGCGCTTCCCGCGGCAACGCGACAGGACGCGCGATCCGAAGTGACAACTCATCGCCCACGACTGCGCCCAACTCCTCTGCGAGCCGGCGGCTCACGGCCACTTCCCCCGCCTGCAGCGCCCCGGCCCGAGCTCGCATGCTGTTCGACGCCGGCGGATCGGCAAAATTCCAGAAGTCGGCTTCGACGCCGATGACGCGAACGCGGTTTACTTGCCGCTCGTCGCCATCGGCGGTGCCGGATATGGCCATCCCCGGCAAGGCGAGCGCGGAGGTCGTCGGCACGGACGTGAGGGAGGCCACGCGCTCGGCCAGGTCTTCGCGAAAAAAGCGGGGTCCTGCTTCAACGGCGAAAGCGATTTGTCCGAGCCGAAGGCGCGCGAGATGCTGCAAGGTATAGCGTACCGAATCACCGAGGAGCAGTGCGCCGACCAGCGCGGCGGTCGCAGCCGCCACGCCCGCCAGCACGCCGGCGTGGGACCTCGCGTAAAACACGAGGCTGCGCCTCACCAGCGTACGTGCCTTCATCCGGCGGCGTCCCCCTCCGTCAACCGACCTTCGCGGAGCGCCAGACGGCGTCCCATTCGGGCGGCCAGACGCTCGGCATGCGTGGCGACGACAAGGGTCACGCCCATTTCACGATTGAGCTCGCACAGCAGGTCGGCGAGCCCGTCCGCCGCGGCGCGGTCCAGCGAACCGGTAGGTTCGTCGGCCAGCAGCAGCCGCGGTCGGTTGATCAGGGCGCGCACCAGGGCAACACGCTGGCACTCGCCGCCGGAAAGCTGTCCGGGGCGGTGGCCCAGACGTTCGCGCAGGCCCATTCGCGCCAGAAGCGCGCGGGCGCGCGCCTCCGCATCGAGGTCCGGCGCCCCCGCCAGCGTGGGTATCAAGGCGTTTTCGAGGACCGTGCACTGGGGCAGCAGGTGATGCAACTGAAAGACGAAGCCGATCTCTCGGTTTCGCAACGCGGCCAATTCACGCTCGCTCGCGACGGCGAGATCGCTGCCCGCCAAGGTCACGCGTCCCGAGGTCGGGCGATCCAAGGCGCCCATGATGTTGAGCAACGTGCTCTTGCCGGCCCCCGACGGGCCGACAACTGAGATCGACTCGCCCGGCTGTACGGCCAAGTCCACTCCGTCGAGCACGCGAACTTCCGGGCCTCCGGGAGCCGCCGCGAAGACTCGGACTACAGACGAAAGCTCGCTGAGGGGGGGCATGGCAGACGACCTCGGTCAGGGAACCTCAGTTTCGAGGGCTGGGGGCTGGCGGCTGGTACCGGGCCCCGATTCATAGGCGACGAGATGCCCCTCGTCGGTCCCGACGAGAATCAGCCCGCCGGTCAGGGCGGGGCCGGTGATGTGGTCGCTGACTTTGACGGAACTCCGTTCTTCACCGTTGGCGGTGTTGAGGATGATCAACCGTCCAGCCGTGACGACGATGGCATTTTCGCCTCCCGCAACGACATTCGCGGAGTCGGCGCTCAGTTTGCGTGACCAGTGAAGGGCGCCGGTTAATCGCTCCACGGCGCTAACGGTGCCGTCTTCCGAGGCGGACAGCACGAGATCGCCGGCGATGGCCGGTGTGGAGAAAATCTCCGCGTTCCCCGGATCCGTACGCCAAAGCACGTTTCCGGTGGCGAGGTCCACGGCGATCAGCGAACCGCTGCGGCTTCCGGTGAACGCCACACCGCGATTCAGCGCCACGCCACCGGCAACCTGGCTGTCATCGCCCAGCCGGGCCCGGAACCGCTCGGCTCCGTTACGCGCATCGAGCACGTGGAGAGCCGCCTGACAACTTCCGATCACGATGAGCCCGTTATCGCAGGACGGCGGACTGTCGCAACGTTCGAGCGCCTCGGCGCGCCAGACTTCCCGGCCGTTCGCGCCGTCGAGTGCGACGACAATCCCGCGCGATTGAATCACGGCGATCACGAGTCCATCGACTCTGTCCTCGGCGGCGATCCAGTTCGGCGCCGCGCCGATGGGCCCGCCCAGCGATGCCCGCCAGCGTTCTTCGCCGGTGACCGCATCCATCGCGATGAGATCGCCGGAAACCTTCGTGACCACCAGCCGGCCGCGATAGTAAAGAGGTGCAGCAGCGATCGACGCCGACCGACGAGCCTCAGGGGATCCCAGCGTGCGACGCCAGACTTCCCGCCCTGCCAGGTCGAGCGCGAACACCTCGGCGTCGCTCGCAACCGCGTAGATACGACCGCCGCCGGCCACTGGTGAAAACTTGATCGGCCGCTTGGCGTCATACCGCCAGGCCAGCCGCGGCGCCGACGGCACGGCCAGCCTCCCCTCTCCCCGCAACGCGTAATCGCCGTGGTAGGTCGGCCAGTCGGCGCGCGTGCAATCAAACGCGAGAAGGACCGCGGCAAGCAGACCGGCCGGAAGGCGATGATCAAAGGCCGAACAATAAACAGTAAACGCCATATGCTGAACCGGGGATCGAAAAAGGCACGAGAACATCATCGTTTTCCGCAGGCCGATACTTCAGCGTAAACGTCGGCTGTTGCGGCTGCCATGATATCCGCAGTAAATCCACAGAGAAAGTTTTTGCGCCCGAGAGCGGACAGATGTGATAACCGGTCCGGATCGGACAGCAAATCGCGCAAGGCCGCGAAAAGGGCCTCTGCGGTTGCAGGCTCGTACAATATGCCGCCGCCGGTCGCCCCCACAATCTCCGGGAATGCGCCCGAACGCGGCTGCACCACCGGCACCCCTGCCGCGGCCGCTTCGACCAGAAAAAGGCCGAACGCCTCACCGGCGGGCATAGGTACGGAAAGAACCGTCAGCGAATTGAAAAACCCCCGTCGGGACTCCCGGTCGAATTGAGGAAGAAACTCGACGACGCCTGTCGCACCGGCCGATTTGATTCGCCGCCGGAGTTCCCTCACAAACGGGCGGTCGTCCGCTGTCTGTCCGCCGGTCAGCCGCAGACGCGCTGACTCAAAGCCCGGAAGCTGACGCAGACGTAGAAAGGCCTCCAACAGCTGGTCCGCGCCGTGCGCACGGGACAGTCGCGCGAGATAGCCGATGACCACCCCGCCGCCGATCCGCCGCGGGGGCTCGCCAGGATCAGGCACTCCCGCCGGCACGATGCGCACGCGAGCGGGATCTACGGCCAATCGCGGGGCGAAGCGCTCCGCATACCATCGGCTGACGGCCGCGAAGGCGTCGACCTCCTTCGCACAGTCTCGCAGGGTCTCCCAGCAGATCTGATCGTACGGCGGATCGAGCGCGTCGAGCCAGGTGTCTTCGTCCTGCAGTGAACATACCACCCGGCTCCCCAGCTCGCGGCGAAGGGGACGGGCAAGGCCCAGCAGCAGGGCATTGGACAAGTGCACAACGTCGGGCGCTCCCTCGTCTCGGAGCCAGGCAACCAACCGCTCCACTTCCT
>CAYLTB010000149.1:0-7051 GCA_964386675.1 uncultured Verrucomicrobiota bacterium | reverse complement strand
CGCCGACTTGCGCCTCGGGACTGATATGGCCCACGACGAATCCGTGGCTGCCTCCGGAAAAACGACCATCCGTTATCAAGGCCACGTCCCGGCCGAGTCCCCGCCCCATGACCGCCGCCGTTGGGCCCAGCATTTCCCGCATTCCAGGTCCGCCGCGGGGACCTTCGTAGCGGATCACGATGACATCCCCGGCGACGATACGGCCTCCGAGTATAGCTTTCAGGGCAGACTCTTCGGATTCGAAAACCCGGGCCCGCCCCTCAAACCGACTGCCTTCGCAGCCGGAAAGCTTGGCCACCGCGCCCTCCGGCGCTAGATTGCCCCGCAGGATCACCAGGTGACCCTCGGGCTTCATCGGATTGCCAAAACCGCGGATGATCTTCTGACCCGAAGGATACAATGGGGTTCGACGGAGGTTTTCTTTTAAGGTGTGCCCCGTGACGGTCAGACAATCGCCATTCAATAATCCTTCTTCGAGCAGCATTTTCATCAACGGCGCTACACCGCCAATCCGCACCAGATCGGCCATGACATGGCGCCCGCTGGGTTTCAGATCGGCCAGCACGGGTGTGCGGCGTCCGATACGGTCAAAATCATCCAGCGTGAGCTCGACGCCTGCGGCGTGGGCGATGGCCGGCAAATGCAGCACCGCGTTCGTGGAACCCCCGAGCGCCATCACCATCGTAATGGCGTTTTCGAAGGCCTCGCGCGATAGAATATCGGATGGCCGAATGCCCCGACGGATCAATCGCATGACGGCCACGCCGGCGCTCCGGCAATCGCGAGCCTTGGCCGCGGACACCGCGGTCATGCCGCTGCTGTTCGTGAGGCTCATGCCCATGGCCTCAATGGCGGAGGCCATCGTGTTCGCGGTGTACATCCCGCCGCACGCGCCCGGACCGGGGATCGCCTTCGCTTCGATCTCCGCCAATTGCCGCGCCGAAATCGCACCGCGCGACCGCGCGCCGACCGCCTCGAAAACCGAGACGATATCCACCGGCCGACCATCGCAACGACCGGGTAGAATGGTGCCGCCATAGACGAAAACGGAGGGCCGATTCAAGCGGGCCATCGCCATCAAGCAACCCGGCATATTCTTGTCGCAGCCGCCAATGGCCACCAGACCGTCAAATCCTTCGCAGCCGACCACCGTCTCAATGGAATCCGCGATGACCTCGCGCGACACGAGCGAGTATTTCATGCCCTCCGTGCCCATCGATATTCCGTCGGATACGGTGATGGTGTTGAAGATGACCGCCTTTCCACCCGCGGCATCAGCGCCGGCGGCCGCCAGTCGCGCCAGGCGGTCAATGTGCAGGTTGCAGGGCGTCACCTGGCTCCAGGTGGATGCAATCCCGATTTGCGACTTATGAAAATCGGAAGCGTCAAAACCCACGGCCCGGAGCATGGCGCGGCTGGGGGCGCGCTCCAAACCGTCCACGACTACGCTCGAATGAGCGCGATGGGCGGAACCGCGACAACGCAGGGCACCGTTTAATGTTTTATTCATATGGTAAACGTAAACCGCCGGTCCCTGAAATCAAGCCCCAGCGACACCGCGCGGAGTGTTTGGGCGCGGAAACGCAAACCGCGATTCCTGCCGCCAAATCCGGCAGATCGCGTGACCGCGTCGGCGCCTCGCGCTCGCGGACGGCGGGAGTATAGGCCAGATTCCACACCACGAACGAGAAGAACCGGGCTGATCCAGATAGCGCAGGCGGGCATTTACAGATATCCCGCCACCGTCGAGAAGCGCGGCGCTGGATAGACGGTCAAGGTCGCCGCAAAACGATCTGGATAGCGCTGGCGAAGCCGCTCGCACATCTCCCGGCTGCCGGTCAAACCGCCTCCGCGGTGCGTCCTCGCAAACGGCCGGGATTCAAGCAGCGGGACATCTCGAAGCAAATCGGAAGCCGCCTGAAAAGGAAACCCTGGCGGTGAGTCGAACTCAAGAATTCCACGTACAAGAACGTCAGGCGCCCTTCTGATCCCGCTCCATAGTCGGCCATCAGCCATCCCACAACGCCGACGAACCGCATCGCCACTCCATACGGAAACTATCGGTCCGCTCGCGGATCGCCGGTTCCCGCCGGCGGCGCCTTTCAGTCACCCGAGGGGAGACCCCGCCAGCGTGAACACGCCCGGGCACCTCGTTCCGCACGATGGACAGGTGCCGTCACGTCGAAGTCGGCAACTCCGCAAACTCATCCTGCCCCGTTCGAGGAGCAGGGCGCCGCACGAGCGGCAGAAGGTGGAATGTCCCTCGCCGTCGGAGATATTGCCGACGTAGACGTACCGTAGCCCGTTACGATGTGCGATGTCCCGGGCGCGGTAGAGGGTCTCTGGCGGCGTCGGCGGTCGATCGGTCATGCGATACATGGGATAGAAGGCCGAAAAATGCCACGGGGTGTCCGGGCCCAATGCGCCGACCGCCCACCGCGTCATTTCTTCGATCTCCGTGGGCGCGTCGTTCTCGCCGGGAATCAGTAAAGTCGTCACCTCCAGCCAAGTGCGCGTGCGCTTTCGGATATATTGGAGAGTATCCAGAACCGGCGCTAACCGGGCGCCGCAAAGCTGCCGGTAGAAGTCGTCAGTGAAGGCCTTCAGGTCTACATTGGCGGCATCCACGCTATCGAAAAATTCATCCCGCGCCTCGCCGCAGATATAGCCGTTAGTCACGGCGATGGTTCGCAGACCGGCCGCGCGGCAGGCGCGGGCGCATTCCACCACATATTCCAAGGCCACAATCGGCTCGTTGTAGGTAAAGGAAACGCTGGGCGCTCGGTGCTTCTGCGCGAGGCGAACGAGGCTCTCCGCGGAGAGCGGTTCCTGAAGATCGGGGTCGCGACCCGGTTTGGAAATCGGGGCATTCTGACAGAACCGGCAGGACAGGTTGCAGCCCGTCCCGCCGATCGAGAGCGTCGCCGTGCCGGGCAGGTAGTGGTATAGGGGCTTCTTCTCCACCGGATCGAGCGCCAAGCTGCTGACGCGATGGCCAAAGGCCAGACACAGCCGGCCGCCGACATTGCGGCGTACGAAACAAATCCCGCGGCCGCCGTCCGGAATGCGGCATTTGTGAGGGCACACGCGGCACTGCACATGGCCCTCGCCCAACGGCTGCCAGTGCCGGCATTCGATAACGTCTGCGTACATGACTTAGTCTATTCCCCGAACGCGCCGCCAGCGTTGGACGGAAGCCGCCGGATCACTGATCTGCGATGCCGCCAGCCACAGCAGCGAAAAGGGCAATCCCGTGAAGACCGCGCCGATCAGCACGAGCGACGGCGCTGTCCATATCCATAGTTCGTTCGGTGAGGTATGCACTCCCGAGATCACCCTCGCCGTGCCGGCGGCCAGGGCGGTGAGTACAGCCCAGGCCCACAGACGGATACCGTCAAGAGATCGTCCCCGGCGCCGGCAGTGCCAGGCGGCATGCAACCCCAGCGCGTAGATCGCGCAGATGCCCGCGGCCGAGAGGCCGGCTTCGCGCCACACCGGTGTAGACCGCGCGATTCGCTCGGTCAATGCCAGACCGGCGACGGCCAACATCGTCACCGCTGCGGCCGTTGCCAACGTGTTCGTCCCTCCAGGCGCGCGACCCTCGTCCAGTGCCCGTCGGCCCAGAACGGCCGCCATTACATGCCCCAGCGATAACGAGACAGCGAGCACCGCGCCGCGCACCCGGCTGTGCCATCCCGTCAGAAGACCGGACAGCACCCCGCCCGCGGCGGACGCCAGCAGCAAAACCGTCCATCGCCCGACCGGCCAGCGTTTCCCGTCATCGCTCATGTCGCGCCCCCTTCCCTGTGCTTGAACCGGCGTTGACGACCATGCCGAAGTAGGCCGGCAGCGGCTCCGTTCCGGCCGCCCGGCAAATCTCCTCGCTCGTCTCGGGCGGCAGCGGCCATGTGCCGGTCGCGCGCCCGGCGACGAGCCGATGGTGCTTCTGAATGAAACAATGCGATCGCGGGTTGTCTCCCATGGCCCGGTTCATGCGCTGCCAGATCAGAGCCAGCGGCGTATCGCGGATATTTCCGAAGCTCAACGGCGTAAAATCGCACGGGCAGACTTCGCCGTCGGGATCTACGAACAGATGCTGAGTGCCGCCCCCGCATCCGAAGACTTCCGGACTCTCCATTTGGTTGAAGGCGCACACTTTCGGCCCGCGGCCGCGGCGATTCATCGCGGTATGAAAGGCGCGCAACGTCGCGACGTGTTCCGGTGTGAGCAAAGCGTCATCGCTCGTTTCACCCAAACGGCCGCAGGGCATGGGCTCGATGAACCGGCATTCGTGGACGCCGTGCATCTGCGCCAACCGGTAGATGCGTTCGTGACGGCGGCTTTCGAGGAGGGAGCGCGTAGCCACCGTGCCGGTCATCGTGTACAGCCCGGCCCGGCGGACCGCGCGCACCGCGGCAAGCGCTGCGCGGAACGCGCCGGCGTAACCGCGCTGGCGATCGCACTCCGCCTCGTCGTCGTGGTCGAGACTGACGCCGCACGCCCACAATCCCGCCGCCGCCAGACGGCGGGCGCGGGGCTCGTCCAATCCCACCCCGCAGCTGAACAGGATCGGTTCGGCGCCGCCGCGCGACGCGCGCGCGACCAGATCCTCGAGGTCGGACCGCAAGAGCGGTTCGCCACCGGTGAAGCCGATGAGGCTCACCCCCAGTCCGTGCAACTGGTCAATGGCGGAGGCCCATATCCCGCTCGACAGGCTCCCCCCGCGCCGCGCGGAAAGGCTGCAGTGCCAGCACCGGCACATACACTCGCCGGTGACCGCCAGGTACGCGGACACGGGACTGAGATGCCGTCCGGAGAGCAAGTTCTCGAACATCCGCTCATACGCCCGGCCGGGAATCGGCGGCAGGAAGGAATTGATGACCCATTGCCCGCGATGCCGCGTCAGCCGCTCGGTCGCGAGCCACTGCCGGGCAAAACGCCAGGCGCGTCCGCGATGCCGCACGCCGTCCACGGCCGGCTGCACGTCCCGCGGCAAGCGGCGGATGCCCCGTCGCCGCAGTTCACGCAGCGTCCGCACGGGGACCGCCGTTACGCGCGGGTCCAGCAGCATCCGCATCAAATGGAGGCTCTGTCGCATACCGGCTTCACGGCGATGCCTGCCAGATAGTGATGACGAAGGTCAAGGCCGCCATCCTGCAGGCATGCTTCGAAATATTCCGCCGCCGGGCCCTCGTCGGCAAGGGGTAACATGGCGTCGAATCCAGCCAAGACGCCGGTATTCAAAAGCCAGGGCAGTACCCGTCCCCGTTCGTCGAGCGTGGGCACGATCGGCAGAGCGTCCTCGCGCCACCATTCGACCGCCAGTTTCGCCCGACGCAGAGCGCGGCGCAACGGGGCCGCTCCACGCGGGAACCGCGGCCATGCCAGACGGTGAAGTTCGCCCGGGAACCGCCCCATCGTGCGCCGGAATGCCTGGCGGACCGCGGACAGGCTCTCGGCCGCATTGACCACAAAGGCAAGACGCCCGCCGGCTCGCAGCACGCGCGCGCTCCGCTCGATAACCGCAGACGGACGTGAATACCCGATAGACCATGCCGCCACAATCATCGCGACCGATGCGTTGCCCTGCCGCCGCAGGAACTCCAGCAGGTCGGCGCGCTCGAACCGGACGTTTTTGCGTCCGGCACAACGCCGACGCGCGACCTCGAGCATGCCTTCGGAAAGGTCCACGGCCCGGATGGAACGCGCCGGCCAGCGCGCGGCGCACCACGCCGTTGCGAACCCGGTACCGCAGCCGAGATCGAGAAGGATGCCGTCGGGCGCCTCGGCGATATTCTTCAGCAAATTCAGGGTCACCGGCGCGAGATGCCGCTGCCAATTGGCGTCGTACTGAAGCGCCAGCCGATCATAGCTGGCGGCGGTCTCGGCTGTCCTCACCCACTGACGGGAACCGGCCAGCGCCACGACCCGCGCATTCAGTCGGGCGCAATCCAGCCAGCGGCGCAGGCTCATCGGGATCGAAAAAGGTCAGACCGGGCCGCAGCCCGCAACCCCGAGCGAAAGCGCGGCGAGCGCCCATGCCCATGCCAGAATGTATCGAAGGGTGTTCAAAGCCGGCTCCTCCCGTTTCGTACGGAATCTTACGGATACAGCCTCCGCCGGGTCCATCCGGCCTCTTCACGGCGGTATTGAAAACGGTCGTGCAGGCGATTGGGCCGCCCCTGCCAGAACTCGATAATGCGGGGGCGGACGCGATAGCCGCCCCAATGCGGAGGCAACGGCACTTCCGCCCCGCGAAAACGGTCCGCGTACTCGCGATACCGCGCGTCGAACGCGGCCCGAGATTCGAGCGGCTCGCTCTGGCGCGAGGCCCATGCGCCGATGCGGCTGGCGCGAGGACGGCTTTGAAAATACGCGTTCGATTGCGCCCACGATAATTTCTCGACCTCGCCCTCGACGCGCACTTGACGGACCAGTTCGACCCAGTGAAACGCCATCGCCGCGCGGGGCGTACGTTCCAGCTCGGCGGCCTTGCGCCCCACGTAATGCGTGAAAAAAGCGAAGCCGTGTTCGTCAACGCCTTTCAGGAGCATCATCCGCACGGCCGGCGCGCCGTCGAGTCCGACTGTCGCCAGCGCGAACGAACTCGGCCACGGACAGCGGACCCGCCGGGCAAAGGCGAACCAGCGGCGAAATTGCTCAATCGGATCCGGCTGCAAATCGCGCTCCGACAAACCGAAGAAAACGCCCTTGATCGAAAAAGCGCGTGCGATCAGCGACATGGGGCCTCCGAAATCCGAATCATGGCCTTCACGACACCGTCGCGATAGTCCGCCACCAGCGCGAACGCCTCGGCGCATTGCCGAAAGGAAAACGTGTGGGTCTGGAGACGGTCCACTCGGTCAGGATGGGCGCCCGCCAATTCAATGGCCTGGCCCACGCATTCGTTCTGCCGGCGCACATTGCGGATGCAGATCTCGCGGCGGCGCAACAGGTCAATGTCGAAGGATACGCGGTCGGTCCGGGGTATGCCGATGACGAGCAGCGTCCCGCCGGGCTTGAGCAATCGAACACCGAGATCGAGCGCCGC
>CAYLTB010000148.1:0-7076 GCA_964386675.1 uncultured Verrucomicrobiota bacterium | reverse complement strand
CTGCTGGCCAATGACGCACCGCTGCGCGTCATCCAAGAAATGCTGGGACACGCCGATATCGGCACCACCCAGATCTACACGCACGTGGAATCCTCGCGGCTGCTGGCCGTTCACCGACGATTTCATCCAAGGGCCTGACCATGGCGAATCCCTACAAACCACTTGAGAAACATCTGGGCTATCGTTTTCGGCGCCGCCGCCACCTGGAGTTGGCGCTGACACACCCTTCGTACCGGCACGAGACCAAAGACGTGGACAGCGATAATCAGCGCCTCGAATTCCTGGGAGACGCCGCGCTGAATCTCGTGACCGCCGCGTGGCTTTACGAACACCGACCCGATGATGAGGAAGGCCGCCTGACCCAAGTGCGCAGCCGCGTCACGAGCACGGAAGCGCTCGGGGAGGTCGCATTCGACATCGGCCTCGGCGGGTACCTGCGCCTGGGCCGAGGCGAATTGATCGCCGGCGGCGCGCGCCGCGCCGGAACGCTCGCGGACGCGATCGAGGCGGTGATCGGCGCGGCCTACGTGGACGGCGGATTGAAGGCCGTTCGTCGGATTTTCGAACGATTGATCGTGCCCCGCATCGAGAAGCTGCGGTTGACCTATTCTTCCGACAACGCCAAGGGCATCCTCCAGGAACTCTGTCAGCGCCGCTGGGGCCGCATGCCGCACTACCGCAAAGTGACAGAGATCGGGCCGGCCCACGAACGCATCTTCACGTTTGAAGTCCTGGTCGGCGACCGGTCACTGGGAACCGGCGAGGGGCCCAACCGCAAGATCGCCGAAATGCGCGCCGCGGCGGCCGCGGTACACCGGCTGGAACGTGGCGACTGAGCGGCCCGCCGGACGGTCAGCCGGTTCGGCCGGCCAGCATCCAATCCAGCGCTTTCTCAATCTGGCGATCCCAATACCGCCAGGAATGGTCGCCGTCGTCCTCCGTGTAGGCCAGGTCGAACGACGAATCGAGGGCCTGATCGCGAAACCGAAGGTTGTCTTCGTACAGGCGGTCCCGGGTCCCGCAGTACAGGTACAACCGCGGGCGCAGCGGCGCGCCCAAAGCGCGGCGGGCCAGCTCAAACAAATCAGCGTCGCTGCCGTCGAGCCCCGGACGGTCGCCGAATACAGCGCGCAGTTCGACCCGCCCCATCACCTCGTCCGCCTCGATGCCGCGGCGGTAGCGGCACGCGATATCCAGCGCGCCGGACAGGCTGGCCGCCGCCGCGAAACGATCCGGGTGCGCCAGCGCCAATCGGAACGCGCCGTAGCCGCCCATGGATAATCCCGCCGCAAACGTGTCTGCGCGCCGTTGCGCGAGCGGGAAATAGGCGGAGGCCAGCGCGGGAAGCTCCTCGCTGACATACGTCCAGTACCGAGGTCCGGACGCCATGTCCTGGTACCAGCTTCGGGCCACGGCCGGCATGACCACGGCGATGCCGCGTTCGTCCGCATAGCGCTCGATCGCGGTGCGCCGCATCCATATGGTGTGGTCATCGGAGAGGCCGTGCAGCAGATACAGCACGGGAAAGGGTCCCGTTGTCGCGGCGCCCGCCACGCCGATCTGTCCGCGCGCCCGCTGCGGCAGCAGCACATACGCGGTCGCCGTCAGGCCCAGCGACTCCGCGAAGAAATGCCAGTCCAACCAGATCATCGTATACCCTCCAGTATTGATTCCCCCCGCCCTGACCGTTGCGGGCGGATATCGCCCTAATGTTTAGTGGCGCCGGCGGCGGCCGGACTGAAGTCGCGGCCCGGCCGCAACAGCTCGCGCCAGAGACCCCAGCCGTAGGCCAGGTGCATCAGGGGGACCGCCGCGGCGACGGCCAGGTCGCCGGCCCGCCCCGTGCGGCGCGCCACGCCGACCGCGGCCGAAAGCGCGCAGACCGCGTATGCGGCGGCGCCGACGGCCAGCGCGCCGAAAGCCCATCGAAACCGGCTTGCGAGCGCCAGGAGCGCCAACCCAGCCGGCGCCGCAACCGCCGGCAACAGCGTCAGCCATTCCACCGCAGTCCCGGCTCGAATCAGCCGCAGGCGCGTGGCGCCGTATCCGACCACCTGTCGCCAGAAGGAACCGACCGTCTCGCGCGGCGCGTGGAACACGCCTGCGCCCGGATGAACCACAAGCCGGCCCGCCGCCGCTCCCGCTGTGCGCCACGCCGCAATCATCTCCTCGCCCGGCCAGAACGCCGGATCGAATCCACCGAGGGCCTCGAGTGCGGAACGCCGCCAGGCCATATTGCAGCCGATGATCCGCGACCACGGCGCGACCCGCGGTTTGCCCGCCTCGCTCACATAACGTTCGGCCACGTATCCCGCCGCCAACGAGGACAACGCCAGCCCCCCCAGTCGCGCAAAACCTGTCGCGTCGGCGGGCACCCACCCCGGCCCACTGACGATGCGCACCGCCGAGTCCGCGAACGGCTCCAGAATTCGATCCGCCCATTCCGGCGGTGCGACGACGTCGTCGTCGAGAAAGGCCACGATCTCCGCCTGCGCTGCCTGCCAGCCGGCATTCTTTTTGCGGCTGGAGTCGCCGCCGGCAAAGGACAACGGCAACAACCGAAGATTCAGGCCGCGCTCCGCGACGTCGCGCACCGCGCGCGCGAGGGACGGGTCGGCCATCACGCCGACAACAAGGACTTCCAGCCGCGACGCCGACCGTTGCTGTGCGAGCGATTCCACGGTGCGCCGCAAGGAAGGCCTTCCGAGTGTCGGGATCACCACCGACAGCGCCGGGCAATACTCCGCCTTCACGGGACGTTCCCCACCTGACGCCGTCCGATCACGAGCGTCAATCCCGCCAGACCGCACGCCAGCAGACCCGCCGCCAGCACGCCCATGGAGAGTGGCGAAGGACGGTACTCCAATACCAACCGATGCTCGCCGGGACTGACGAAGACACCCTGAAAGAGATAGTCCACACGATGCACCGGAACGGGCTGCCCGTCGAGGGCGGCGCGCCAGAGCGGGTCATAGCGATCGGCAATGCGCACCAGCGCGGGGGTCGCCGCGGCCACGCGCAATTCCGTGCGGCCGGGACGCAGCGCGAGCGCTTCGACGAGGTTCGCCGGATCGGGATGGAATGCGCCGTTCGAACGGACGGTTCCTGGCGCCAGCAGCGCCTCCTGCAAGGGCGAGCGACCGGGATCCGCGAGCGCCGTCAGTGCCGACGCGTCATCCGCCGTGCGCCAGCGGGTCACCAGCGCAAAGCGTGCGGAGGCTCCGCGCAGGCGCAGCAGCGCGTGGGCGTTGGGATCGCTCGCGTCGGCGGGTGCCACGGACAGGCCCTCGCCGTTGTCGGCCGGCACGGGCATGAACGCCAACCGCAGCTCGAATAGATCGCGGGCCTCCGCGTCGCGCTGCAACTGCGGCCAGACGCCGGGCGGGACGAGCGCGAAGCGCACGCCGCACAGTTGCCAATAGCGTATCGGATTCGGCGCGACCCGTTCCAGAAACGAGCGTACGTCATCCGGCATCCGAGGCATCTGTGTGAAATTGAGCACGCGGAGGTCGTGATACGGGAACAGAAAAGTCAGCCAGGCGCCGTAAAAGCCGCCCTGCGAGAGCATCGCCGCGCGATCGGGTCCGAGTTCGGCGCGCAGCACGCGGGTGACGTCATTTTCCGCGACCAGGCTGGGCGGCAGGCGCTTTACATAGTGCCGGGACAGCACGAGGGCATCGGCCGCGATCAACAAGGGAACGAGCACGGAGCACCAGCGCGGGGGCAACAGCGGCTCGCCGCCTCGCCGCCGCCACAGCAAAAGGCCCGCCACTCCCGCGAGCGCCGCTCCGTGCAACGCCGCGACCGCGCGGTTCCGGGCGATGACGCCGCCCAGAGCCCCCCACCCCTCCGCCGCCAGCCGTGCGGCGGCCGTCGCACGGCCCGCGAACAAGCCCAGCGCAACCAGGCCCAGAATGACGGCGCCGACCAGCAGGCCGAACGCAACGCGCCGCGGCGGCCGCGCCGGCGCGGCGCCGGACGCCCACGGCCAAAGCCGATCCGCGGCGTATGCGGCCAGGATGCCGACCGCCAACTGAAACGGCTGAAGCCACTTCACGGGCGCGCGCACGGAAGCGAGCGCCGGCAGCCGAAACACCAGCCGATACAGCGGCGTGAACTTGCCGAAGGCCAGCAACAGCGTCACCAGCGACAACGCGGCCCAGAAAAGGATTTCCCCGCGCGTCCCGCCCCGCGTGTCGCCGCCGCCCTCCCTACGCCGCGCCAGCGCGATGGCCGCGAAGGCCAACGCCAGCGGCAATGCGCCCAGATACTGGTTCTCCAGTTTGAAGTTCCTCAAGCCGCGGCCGGCGGCCTCCCAGTCGCCGGACCGTCCCATCCGGCCCCAATAGGGCCCCTCCGGCTCGCCGCTGCGCCAGCCCATGAAGCCCGGAGCGATAAAGTCAATCGTCTCCTCCGGCGGCCAGCTCCACTGCGTGATGAAATCCCAATGCGCTTTTCGATCGGCCTGCGCCGCCGTTGCGCCGCGAACGAACGCGCCATATCCGGACCACAGCGGATGAAACGTCAGCAGGGCCGCCGCGCACAGCAGTGGAACCAGCCGGCGCGCCCACGCGCGCGCGTCCCGGCCCCAAACCGCGTAGAGCCGATGGAGGAAGAACGGTCCCAGCGCGACGGCGAACAGGAGGCCGACATCGGATTGCTCCAGGAACATCGCGCCCAGCGCGCCGCCCGCCAACATCGCCCGGGCCGGCCCCGCGCTCTGCGCCGTCGCCGCGATGTCCGCCAGCCACAGAAAGAGCGCTGCGAACAACACGACACCGAACTTGCCCAGGTGCCCGGCGTAAACGAGCGTAAACGTACTGCCCAACCAGAATGCCGTCAGCGCCCCCACCGCCCAGCCGACCGGACCGACGCCGCGGCGGCGCAGGAACAGCGCGAGAAAGCCCGAGGCCAGAACCAGGTGCCCCGCGTAAATCCAGTTCTGTACCAGGCGCGGCGGCAGCGCCCACGACAGCAAGTTCGTCCAACTGGGATTGGCCGGCGCGCGCGCGCCGATAAAGGTGCGCTCATGCCAACCGCGCCAGAACGACTCCGGCATATCGGACCGGCGATCCATCATGGTGCCGAGGTTGTCATCCGAGCCGAACAGGATGGCGCCGGGCCGGAGCAGCGAGTGAAACATCAGCGCGGCGAAGATCAGCAGCGCCAGTGCGAAAAGGCCGCAGGAAGGGCGCGGCCCCGTCGACGCCGCCGGGCCGTCAGTTTTCATTGGCCGAACTGTCCGGTTGTCCATAGGGTTTCCCGTCGCTCATTCGTCCGATCGCCATCCACGGTCCGCCGGTGGCGGGCGGCCGCGAAATTAGCACAGGCGCCGCCACTTCAACGAGGGGGATTCGGACGCAGGGCCGAGGAGCGCAAGTCATCGCGGCCAAATACATGCCGGAAGACGGCGGGGCGGCTCCTATCCGGCCATTCAGCGCTGACCCAGATGCCGCGGCCGGCGGCCAGTGCACCGATGTACGCCAGCGGCTCAAGCCAGACATACGGCTCCTCCGGCGGTCCCTTGCCGAATTCCGGACCGCCCACGCGGGGCCAACCGGAGTCATCATAGTCGGGCGACATCCACGCGCCCCCCGGATCAAACGCGAACCGCCAATCGCGGCCCGTGGCAACCAGCCCGTCCCGCGTCAGCAGCGCCGCATAGACCCAGTGCGGATAGGCGCGGTGCGCCGCGCGCACGGCAATCGCGTGTGGACCGTCCGACAGCGCGACGCGATACACGGACGCGCGCTGGGGATCGCCGGCCTCCCCGACGCGCGCGCCATCGAGGAAAAGCTCGGAGGGCGTGTTGCAATATCCGATCAGCAACGCGCGCGACGAATCCTCGCGCAGCCAGAGCCAGTCCTCCAACTGGCGCCGCGCGCCCTCATGCGTTGTTTCTCTCAGAAATGCCACCATGCGCTCCGCCACCGCCTCAACGCCGCGGCGACGCTCCTCGTACAGGAGCAGTCGCAGCCGCAGCACCTCGGCAAAGGGATGGTTCGGCATGCGTTCGAGGACGCTGCGCGTGTATTCCTCCGCGCCGTCGTAATCGTCCAGCCGCTCGAGATCGTTGATACCGCTCACGACGGAGTATGGCTCCACCGGGTCGTCCGCCGGCGCCGGGAAAGGCCCGGCTGCGCGCCGGCCCGCCGCGGGCAATGGTTGAGCCAAGTAGTAAAAGACGACGCTCTCGAAATGGGCGGGACTCTCGTTGTCGGGCCCGCGCTCAATGGCGACCCGGATCGCCCGCCGGAATCCCGCCGGATCAGCCTGGTGGATGCGGTACTGGATGGTGCGGAAATGGGCCTTGTGAATCAGTCCGTGGAACGGCCGCACAATCGCGCTGCCGTAGTACCAGCCGCCATTGAAATAATCTTCCAGCCCGGTGCCTCGCCAGGAAGGCTGCCGCTCGCCATCGAGCCACATCAGTTCGTCGCCCTCCAATACCCACCAACTGGGCGCTTCGCTGGTCACGGCCAGTATGCAACCGACGTAGCGACCACGGCCTTGAGCAACCAGCACCGGGTGCGGTTTTCCTGGCATGGAGCTGTGATCCCACGCCGCATGGAAATAGCCCCAGCCGGCGTCCCACCGCTCCAGTGGTTCGGACTCCACGGCCAGCTCGATCGGCACGGCGAAACGGGATTCGTTCCGTATCGCGATCTCCGCGGAGCGCTCGAAGGGCATGGGAAACGCGAGCACATAGCGGCCTTGCTCCATGCCGAAGAAGAACGAATCGATCCGCCGCGGCTGCCCGACGCTGCCGAACAGGTCGCCGAAAGGCACGCGCACGCTCGGTTCCGCCGCCCCGTTCCATCGGATTTCGAGCGCCAGTTCGCGCAGGAGCCGGTGTCGCGCGACGATCGAGGGCGCCGCCGAGAAATCGGGTCGGATGTGGAGGCGCCGGATCATCGCCGGTCCCGACAGCGCCGGCCACCGGATGGTTTCCCCGGGCGCCACCGTCCGTTTCAGCGCCCGTTCCGCCGGCCACGGCACGGACAGCGCTGTCCGTTTCGCTAGCCGTTCGCGGGCCTCTGCCAACGCGCACAAATCCTCGGCCGACGGCGATTTCG
>CAYLTB010000147.1:0-7153 GCA_964386675.1 uncultured Verrucomicrobiota bacterium | reverse complement strand
GCAGGTGCGTGGCAAACGAATGCCGCAGCGTGTGGGGGTGCACGCGCTGCTCCAGGCCCGCGCGCCGGGCGTAGTTGCGGATGAGCCGCCAGAGGCTGCGCCGGTCCAACGGCCCGCCTTTCGCGCTCAGGAACAGCGCGCGCGAGCCGCGGCCGCGCTCCGCCGCCGGCCGCGACTCTTCCAGATAGCGTTTGAGATAGGCGAGCGCCGACTCTCCCAACGGCACGATGCGCTCCTTGCGGCCCTTGCCCAGGCAGCGGACGCACCGGTCGGCGAAATTGACGTCATCCAATGTGAGGCCTGCCGCTTCCGAGACCCGCAGTCCGGCGCCGTACATCGTTTCCAGGAGGGCGCGGTCGCGCAGCCCGTGGCGCGCGCGGAGATCCGGCTGGGTGAGCAACCGCTCGACCTCCTTCACGGTCAATGCATCGGGCAGCATCCGCCAGAGCTTCGGCGAATCCATGCCGTCCGCTGGATTCGCGGCGGCCAATCCCTCGCGTTGCAGGTAACGAAAAAAGGTTTTGAGGGCCGCCAAACGGCGTCCCAGCGTCGTCGGTTGTCGCCCGGCCTCCCGTTCGTTGAGCAGGAAATCGAGCAGGTGCTTCCGACGAACCTCGTTCAACGACGCGATGCGGACACGGCGCAAATGCGCGAGGAAACGATCCAGATCCCCGCGGTAGGCAGCCAGGGTATTGGGGCTCAAGCCCCGTTCCGTCGCCAGATGGTCCAGAAACTGGTCGAGCAGCGCCTGCATTCCAGAGAGTCTCGTCGGGCGCGGCCGGCATCCGGGGCGCCGCCGCCCGCCGCGCATCAAGTCAGTTCGACGCCGACGATCCGGCGATACGCTTCACGGTACTTCTCGCGGGTCCGGGCGATTACGGTCGCGGGCAGCGGCGGGGCCGGCGGCTTCTTGTCCCAGTCCAGGCATTCCAGATAATCGCGGACAAATTGCTTGTCGAAGGAGGGGGGATTTCCGCCGGGCGCATAGGCATCGGCCGGCCAGAATCGCGAGCTGTCCGGCGTCAGCGCTTCGTCAATCAACGTCAATTGCCCGTCAATCATCCCGAACTCAAACTTGGTGTCGGCGATGATGATGCCGCGTTCGAGGGCGTGGGCCGCAGCCTCGCGGTACAACGCGAGGCTGATATCGCGCAGACGGGCGGCCAGGTCGCTTCCGACGCGGGATGCCGTTTGCTCGAACGTAATGTTCTCGTCGTGGCCGGTCTCCGCCTTGGCCGCGGGTGTGAAGAGGGCCTCGTCCAGCCGTTCGGCCTGCCGGTAACCGGACCGCAGCCGGATGCCGCAGACCGATCCGCGCTCGCGATATTCCTTCCAGCCGGAACCGGCAAGGTAGCCGCGCACGACACACTCAATCGGCAGCGGCTGTGCTTTCCGTGTCAACATGGCGCGCCCGCGCAGGCGGTCGGCGAACGGCTGGAGCCGGTCGGGCCATTGCGCCGGGTCGGTGGCGATGAGATGGTTCGGCACAATGGCGCGGAGCCGGTCGAACCACCACGCCGACAGCCCGGTCAGCACCGCTCCCTTGTCGGGAATGCCGTTGGGAAGAATGCAGTCAAAGGCGCTGATCCGGTCGGTCGCGACGAGCAATAGCGCGTCGCCCAGGTCGAACACCTCGCGCACTTTTCCGCTGCGGAACTTGGGGATGCCAGGCAAATCCAACGCGGTAAGTACGTCCATGGCGGTGATCATTTCCTTGGTGGGTGAGCGGCGGCGCGCAGCCATTCGATCAACATCCGGGCGCCGGAGAGCGTGGCGCCTGCGACCCGGTGCGGCTGTTCTTTCTCCAGCCAGGCGGTCGCGGCGATGTCCACATGGGCCCAGGGGACGCCTTTCGGCGCGAACGCCCGCAGGAAGACACCGCCCGCAATCGTTCCGGCGCTGCCGTCGCCGACGTTCTTCAGATCCGCGAACGGCGTTTTCAGCATTTCGTCGTATTCAGGCCACATCGGCAGCGGCCACAGGCGGTCGCCCGCGGCTCGCCCGGCGGCGATGAGATCCGCCGCGAGCGATTCGTCTTCGCAGCATAACGCCGACGCCTGCGCCCCGAGCGCAATTCGGGCAGCGCCGGTGAGCGTCGCCAGGTCAATGATCGCCGCCGGTTTCAGGTCTCCGGCGAGCGAAAGCGCGTCGGCCAACACGAGGCGGCCTTCAGCATCCGTGTTGACGATTTCGACGGTCTTCCCCGCGCGGGTGCGCACGATGTCGCCCGGCCGCGCGGCGCCGCCGTCCGGCATGTTCTCGGCCACGGCGAGCATTCCGATGACCGGATGGGACAGCCGGAGCCGGGCGGCCACCAGCGTGGCGGCCAGGGCCGCCATGCCGCCGCACTTGTCATAGCGCATCCATTCCATTCCGGCGCTGGTCTTGAGCGAGAGGCCGCCGGAGTCGAACGTGAGCGTTTTGCCCAGCAGCACGAACGGCCGTCGGCGGCGTTCGGCGCCCGCGCCGGCATAGCGCAGCACGACGAGCCGCGGCTCGCAGCGGCTGCCCGCCGCGACCGCGAGCAACGCTCCGCAGCGCTCGCGCCGGAGCGCGGCCCCGTCGTAGATTCGGCAGCCGAGGCCTGCGGCGCGCGCCAGCCGCCGGCATTCGTCGGCGATGGCCTCCGGGGTCGCCGCGTTGCCGGGCCGATTCGCCAGGTCGGCGATCTCGTTCAATACGGCGCCTTCCAACGCGCCTTCCCGCGCGGCGCGCCGCGCCGCGGTATCCGCCTTGCCCGCGAGCAGTACCTCCGGCGCGGACGCCGGTTCTGCGTCCGACCGATAGCGGTCGAAGCGGTACAATCCCGCCGCGGCGCCGCGAACCATTCGGCGTACAACCATGTCGAGTGGAATCGCGCTGGCGGACGGCGCCTCAAGGTCATGAAACAGGGCGACCTGCGCGGGGCGGCGCGGGGCCAGCGCTTTGAAGGCCGCGGCCGTGCCGTGTTCGATATGCCGGGCCTCCAGGCTGGCCCACGCGCCCAGTCCTGCGACGGCCAGCCACGACGGTTTCCCGTTTTGTCGCACCGGCCACACGACCGTCTCGCCCGCCCCCCCCTTGAACGCGCCGCGCTGCGAGAGGAATTCATCCAGCGTTTCGCGCCACGGCGCGGATGGACGCGTGACCGGCCGCGGGCGGCCGTCGTCATCCGCCACGAGCGCGACCGCGGCGTCCGCTTCCGGGGCGGCGGCCGTTGCACAACGGCATTGCAGTGGAGCAGGAGACTTTCTCACGGTTGGGATTCCGGAGCGGACGGAGGGAGAACATCGTCGGCCCGCGTGTCGTTGGCGTCGAAACCGGCGCGAGCGATCAGATATTCGAGGTTCTTCAAGGCCGTCCGTGTGCTGTTGTACGTGATGCACACGAGGTTCCGAGCGATGTCGGCTTCCGCCTTTTGGATTATGCCGTAGTCGGCATACACGTCCAGGGCCTTGGTCACCCGCTGAGCGGCCTCTTCATCGTTCATCGCCGGCACGTGGATTTCGACCGTCCGAAGGTCGGCGCGGTGACAGGAGACAAACAGCAGACACAGGCAGCAAAGACCGATCCGTTTCACACCGCGATTCATACCCGCAACTCCGGACGCGGTCAATAATCCGCGGCATTCGCGAAACGCGTTCGCATCCGGTCAGGCGCATCGTCTGGACGTTGGGCCTGGGAACGGTTAGCGTGATGCATCGCGGCAGAGCGACCGCGCTGCGCAGTCGCCATGAATCTGAACGGACTTGGATTTGACCGTGCGTTGGAGGCACAGGCCGCTCCGCTGCTGACACCGGGGCGCTCCGTGGCCCGCATCAGCGCCGTGGACCGCGGCGGCTATCGGGTGCGGACGGCGGATGCCGAGTTGCGGGCCGTTCTGACCGGCCGTTTCCGCTTCTCCGCGCCGGCCGCCACCGACCGGCCGTGCGTCGGCGACTGGGTATGCATTGAACGTTTGCCGTCGGGTATGCCGGCGCTCATTCATGCGGTCTTGCCCCGGAAGAATTTTTTGCGCCGCAAGTGCGCCGGCCCTTCGGTGGATTACCAGATGATCGCCGCCAATCTCGACGGGGTGTTCATCCTGCAGGGCTGCCGCCGGGACTTCAATCTGGCCCGCCTGCAGCGGTACCTGGTGATGGCGGCGGACGGCGGCGTCCGCCCTTTCCTCGTGCTCAGCAAGACCGATCTGGTCACCGCCGGCGAGCTGGAGCGGCGCCTCGACGAAATCCGGCGCGCCGGCATCTCGGCTCCGGTGCTGCCGTTGAGCAATGAAACGGATCGCGGGCTGGATGCCGTGCGCGACGCGCTGGTTCCCTCGCGCACGTACGGCCTGCTGGGATCCTCCGGCGTTGGGAAGACCACGCTGATCAATAAATTGTCCGGGCGGGAACTGCTGCCTGTCCGCGATGTCAGCCAGAGCGGGAAAGGGGTTCACACCACCACCCGCCGGCAGTTGATCGTTCTGGAGAATGGCGCACTGCTGATTGACACGCCCGGCCTGCGGGAGCTGGGGCTGATCGGCGACGATGGCGGCCCCGGGGATGCGTTCGCGGATATCGCCGAATATGCGGGCCAGTGCCGGTTCCCGGACTGCACCCATGTCCAGGAGCCCGGATGCGCGGTGCGGGCGGCGCTGGAAAGCGGCGGATTGAGCCCGGAGCGCTACCGCAATTACTCCAAGCTGGCTCGGGAAATGGCCTTCCATCGCCTGTCGTACGTCGAGAAGAGAAGGAAAGAGAAGGCCTTCGGCAAACGAGTGAAATCGGCGCTGCGAAGGTTGCAAGACGAATAGACGGCGACGGGCGGACACCCCCAAAAAGGCCGGCGGCGGAACGACGTCGCCGGTGCGGGCGGAGGTTGGTGGACCCTCGAAGAGCCCCCCAGGCAAAGCCTTGGGCGGTTGGCGGCGTCGCGGCGCTCCGCCCCTCCGGGGCCTCGGGGCCAGGGCCGGCTGGCGGGGCGTTCCGGCGCAAGGCGTCCGCGCCGTGACATGAGCGCACGGCGGTTGAGCGCCAAGCCGCGCGGCCTCGCGGCCCGCCTACGCAGACCCGCCGACAACGCGCCGAGCGCTGCGACGTGCGAGATCCGAGTTCCCTTACCCCGCTTCGTCTTATACCCCCCGGGGGTTTGCGTTTCGCGCGTCTTGCAGTAGGTTGTAATCGGCGAGCGACGCATGAAGACGGTCTACATCATTGGGGCGGGGTTTCTGACGCTGGCGGCCGCGCGCGCCGAAGATACGGGGGACCCGTTTGTCGGCGTGGCGCCGGCGCCGCAACGCAGTGCGAACGCGGAGCCGCCGGAATGGGGCGACAACTGGCTCTTCCGGCGCGAAGCGATGGCGGTGACCGCGGTTCGCGCGGAGGCGCCGATCGGCGGCGATGTCTTTACTCGGTTGTCCGCCGGATTTGAGATCCAGAAGCGCTTTGCCACCGCCACACGCACCGTCGCGACCGCGAACTATCAGGGTCGCGCGGTCTGGCGCGGAAATAGCGGGGCGGCGGCGTTCGACTCCATGGCCATGGATGCCGCCGAGCGGGTCTGGGAGACGCATAACGCCTATGTGGATATCGTTGGCGTGTACGGCGCGCCGGGCGTCTTCAATCTGCGCGTCGGACGCTTTTACATCCCTTTTGGGCTGAACATCGCCACCGACACTCACGGGACGCTGTTGCAACTATCCAACGACCGCGTCTTCGGAACCGACCGCGACGGACAGCTGCTGGCGTTTGGCAGTGTCGGCGCACTGGATTACTGGGCCGGCTATCTCTTCGGAGCCGGGCCGGACCTGACGCTGGACGGACAATCCGGCCTGGCCGCGGCGCGGATAGGACTGGGCAGCGGCTTCCTTTACGAACATGGGCTGGAGGGCGGTCTCAGCGCCGCGTGGGGCGAGCGGCTCGATCCGCACCATCCGCCCCACGGCCCGATCCGCACCTGGCGCGCCGGCGCCGACGCACGGCAGCGGTGGGATTCCGCGGCAGGGCCGGCGACGATCGCGGTGGAAGCGGCGATCGGGGCGGACGAGGGCGCGTCATTGCGCTCCGGGCTGATCCAGGCGGAGTGGCGGAGTCCTTCGCGGCGATGGGGTGTGGCGGCCCAATATGCCTATTTGACCCGCGACACCGTCCGCGAGGGACGCGCGAGCGTGCTCGAACGCAGCGCCGGCATGGTGTTCAGCCGGTATTTTCGAAACGATCCGGGCAATGCCCATCTGCATTGGCTGGCGGTCGGCGTGGAACGGCCGGTCGGTGTGCCGGAGGATGCATCCGGGACGCGGGTGGCGTTGCAGTATTATCGTTACTGGTGATCGAAAGGCGCGGTGAGCGATGAGGAAGATCGTACAGGGGTTGGCGCTGACGGTCGCGCTGGCCGCGGTTCAAGCCGCCTCGGGCGCCGTCGGTTGCACACTGAACAACCCGGCGCGCGATTTGAAGACGCTCTTTCCGGATATGACCTCCTATCGCGAGGATGTGCGGGAACTGCGCCGACTGGAGGACGGACGCTATCTCTATGGAGAATTGCGCGCGCGACTCGGCGACGACCTCGATCCCGTGTATGAGTCCTTGGACACGCCCTACACGTTGTACAGCATCTATCGCGGGGAACGACGGATCGGCTACGTCCACGGGGTCAACGTCCGGGGTCGCGGCGGCGTTATCCAAGTCTTTCTAGCCTTGGATCCGGAGATGGCCACGATCATCCGACTTTTCTTCCAACGTCTGGAAAGTCCGGGTGGGGCGGCCCTGCGCCGGCCTGAAGTGACCGGCCAGTTCGCAGGCCTTTCGCTGGCCGATTTCTACAAGCACGATTTCTTCGCGGTCGGGGAACCGGACAATCCGACGGATCGCGTCGGACGGCTCGCCCTCCCGGCAAACGTGCCGGCGGGTGCGGCCGAGGACTGGAAAGCGACGCTCCGTGGTGTGCGGAAAAACCTGATATTGATGGACATTTTTGCTTTCGACCGCCGCCACGAGCCGTTCCGCGAGCGGGCCCTGCAGGCGTTGGAAGCACTGGGGAAGGAGCGAAAACCATGATGGGAAACATCGGTCGGCGGGCGGCTGCGGCGTCGGCGCTCGTGCTGGCGGCGGCCGTGGTCGCGGGTTGTCGCGGTTCGTCCGCGGAACATTTCGGCGAACCGTTCACGGCGGTGCCCGAGGTCTCGGTTGCACAA
>CAYLTB010000146.1:0-7171 GCA_964386675.1 uncultured Verrucomicrobiota bacterium | reverse complement strand
CATCGCCCTTTAGGGTTCAATTCCTTGCATCGGTTGCCGGTGCATGCCCCCGTTGCCTTTTGTATGGATTTGAGCGTGTGCGCTCCGTCCCGGATGGCGTCAACGATTGTTGCCTCCGATACGTGCTTACAGTAACAGATGATCTTCTCTTTCATGCGTTGAAACATCCTCACGCGAGGAGCTTCTTGATATCCTCCGCGCTCAGCACCTTGCCCGCGCTCTTGACGACGCCATCCACCACCAGCGCCGGGGTGGTCATCACGCCAAACTTCAGGATATCCTGAATCCTTTCGACCTTTTCGATCGTAGCCTCTATGCCCAAGGCCTTTACCGCAGCCTCGGCGTTCGCTGTCAGCAATTTACACTTTGGGCAACCGGTGCCCAGGATCTGAATCTTCTTCATGGTTGTTCTCCTTCGTTGTCGGTCTTGTTTGCCATACGCCGTTCCGCAAATTCGTCCATGTGTTTGTCGCCAGAGGCACGGATGTCCTTGACCAGTTGTACGGCCTCACGAATCAGGTCCTCGCCGATACCTTGTTCCTTCGCCTGCTTGTAGTGGTACGCGAAGTACGGCTGGCACTTGCCCGCCACCGCTGTTGCGATGGCCACCAGTTCTTCTGTTGCTGAGTTCATGCTGTCTCCCGCTCTCTCAAAGTGCTATTCCATAGGGTTTGTTGATTGTGGGAGTCAGGTTGTTCAAAGTCTCTCCCACTTTCGCCGCATCGCCTGTTGCAGATGCCAGAGCCATCTCGTCCAACGCCACGGAAAGCTCCTTTATTGCGGCAAGATACTCGGCATTGCGCGCGTCGCCGTCGGGCCAGGGAAGCGGTGCGAGCAGGACATCGTCACGCTGACGCAACATCACGGGTATGAGCGGTCGCACGGCTTCCAATCCTCGCGCCTTGAAGAGCGCCGCGGCCGTCTTGCCGGTCTTGCGGAGGTGAAAGAGCTTGTCCATCGCATAGTTCAGGCCGTTCTCCTCGTGCATCGTGACAAACAGCCCGCAACCGAAACCACAAGCGTGCAGCGAACGGCGGGGTTGACCAGCGGCGAGAGCCTTTTCCATATCTTCGGCGGCGTTGGCGACATCCTGGAGGCGCGCCTTGAACTGCGCATCCGTCGCATATTCGGCGGGCGGATTCGCAGCGTAGGTCTTCTGGATCTCTGCCCACTGCTTTCGTGCCTCGGCCAGCAACGTCAATGCCTTCTCCTGTTTGGCCGCATCCACTTCCTTTTCCTTCATCATGCCTTGGACAATCGCGCAATACTCGCGGATTACGCGGCGGCACACAGCCACGTCTTCATCGAACTTCGCAAGTGTCGGGACCGCCGATTCCTGCGCAGAAGCCCCAATGACCGACAGGGCCAAACACATCCCTACGCCATGAATCCACGCTAATTTCGATCTCATGCTGTCTGAACTCCTTTCCTTCTCATCACCAGCCCGTACGCGGCGGGCAGGAAGAACAACGTCAACAACAGCGAATAGAGCAGGCCGCCGATCACGGCGATGGCCATGGGCTTGAGCATGTCGCCGCCTTCGCCGAGGTTCAGCGCCAGCGGCAGCAGCCCGAGCACGGTGGTCAATTGGGTCATCAGGATCGGGCGGAGGCGGAGAGGCGCGGCTGTGCGGATCGCCTCCAACGGCGATTTGCCGGAGCCCCGGATTTCCTCGGCGAGCGAAAGCAGCACAACGCCCTGCGAGGCGATGCCGCCCATCATGACCACCAAACCGATCATCACGGTCACGCCAATCGGAAGGTGAAAGGCGTAGAGCGATCCAAAAGCGCCCGTGAGGGCAAAGGGGATCCCGAGCATGGCCAGCACCGGCAACACGTACGAGTTAAACTGAATGGCCAGCACGACATAAGCGAACAACGCCGCGAAGAACAGGATAGTGCGCATGGTCCGGCTGTTCTCTGCCATCATCTCCGCCTGGCCGCCCATGGCGAAGCTCACCCCGACAGGTCGGGGCAGCGCCGCGACCGCCGCCCGGGCACGGGCAATCGCTTCGCCCACGCTGACGCCCGGCGCGCCATCGGCGCGCACAATGACCTGCTTGATCTGATTCTCGCGCGTGATTTCGACCGGCCCGACCGCGCGGCGAACGTCGGCGACATCCCGCACATAGATCGGACGGCCGTTGCGCGTGTCGAGGATCAGGTTCTCCACATCCTCTTTCCCCTTCAGGCTTGGCTCCGGCACCATCACGCGGATGTCGTAATACTCACTGCCTTCCCGGTATTCCGTGGAAACCAATCCCCCGATCAGCGTCCGCAACGTCGTGGCCACCTGGTTGACCGGCAGGCCCAGGGCCGAAGCGCGCGCGCGGTCCACATAGATGCGATACTCCGGCTTGGTCATGTCCATCGAGATGTTCACGTTGACGAGACCCGGCGTTTCGTTCAGCGTGCGGGCGGCCTGCTGGGCGAATTCGTAGATGGGCTGGATTTCCGAGCCCTGCACTTTGACTTCCACCGTTTGCAGTCCGATCTGGCGGATGCCTTTGACCTTCATCTGCATCACGGGCAGCTTCGCGCCGGGGGCCGCGGCTTTCTTCACCAACGGCGTGATCTTTTCGACGAATGCCGCCGTGCTGATGTCGCGCTTGGATTTCGGCTTCAGTTGGATGTCCACTTCGCCTTCCTGTGCGATCTCGTAAGTCGCCAGACCCCAGACGCGGCCGCCGGCCATGGTAAAAACGCTTTCAATCTCGGGGAGGCCTTGCACCTGCTGTTCGACGATCCCAAGGATCCGGTCCGTCTCGGCCACCGAAGTTCCCGCCGGCATTTTGAGTTTCACCATCACGCGGCCATCGTCGGGTTGCGGCAGGAATTCCGATCCGGTCTTTTTTGCCCAGTGGAAGCCGACAAAGAACAGGACCACGAACGTGGCGATCACCAGCCATCGTACGCGCAAGGCGTAGTCCAGCAGCCGACCGTAACCCGCCATCATCCGATCCACGATTCGGTCAAACGCCGCAGCTAGACCCGAGAGCCGGTGCGAACGCGCCCGGATCACCAGCCACTCCGTCAGCAGGGGGGTCACCGTGATCGCCACGAGCAGAGAAAGGAGCACGATGGACGCCACCACGAGCACCAGTTCCTTGAACAGCAGGGCTGCGAGACCGGGCACGATCAGGAACGGCAGGAAGATGCCGAGGAAGGTCAACGTGGAAGCAACAATCGCCGGGCCGACCTGGGTGGTCGCCGTCTGAACGAGCTCCTGCGTATCGCCATGACGCAGGGTTTCCGCCTCATGCTTCAGGCGGGTGATGTTCTCCAGCACCACAATGGAGTTGTCGAGGATGACGCCCAGCGCGACCACCAGGCCGCCGAGCGAGAAGATATTCAGCGAGAATCCCGCCAGCTTCATGACAAAGAAGTTGGCCAGCAGGGTGAGCGGCAGGGCAATGACCATCACCGCGACCTGACGCCAATGCCCCAGAAATACGTACACCACGAGAATCACCAGAATGGCCGAAAGGATGGCCGAATCGCGGACGCTCAAGATAGCGCCCATCACGTAGTCGCCCTGGTTCTCGACCACACCAAACTCAATGCCGTCCGGGATTTCCGGGCGCAACTGGTCGAGCTTCGCCTTGACCGCCTGTGCGACGCGCACCGTATTGGCCTCGGCCTGCTTGAGCACGTTCACTTTCACGCAAGGCCGACCGTTGAATCGCGTGTTGACGCGCGTTTCCTCGTGGCTATCCTCGACTCGGGCGATGTCGCGGATGTACACCAACTCCCCGTTTGCCCCGCGCGCGACGGCGGTGTTTCGGATCTCGTCGAGGTTCTCGAATTCGCCCATCGTACGCGCGATGATTTCCCGTGTCTCCACGGTCACGCGACCGGCGAAGATCTGCCGATTTTCCGATCTCAAAGCGGCGGCGACTTTTTCGGGCGTCAGGTTGTAGGCCGTCATGCGGACAGGGTCCAGATGAACGCGGATTTCCCGTTGCAGGCCGCCAACAATTTCCGCTCCGGCCGTGCCCGGCACGGCGGATAAGCGGTCGGACAGCCAGTTGTCGGCCCAATCGCGCAGCCACACGAGGCTGTGCTTGTCGGAGGCCACGGTCACTTCCATCACCGGCAACTGGGACGGATCCGCCTTGATGATCAGCGGGGGGTCAATATCCGGCGGCAGTTGGCGGTTCACGCGGCCCATGACCGCTAGCACATCTTGGTAAGCCACGTCCACGTCCACGCCGTAGCGGAAATTCACGAGCAGCGTGTACATGCCTTCGATGCAGGAGCCGTCGAGGTAGTCGAGATTGTCCACGGTGGCCATGCCGCGTTCCACCGGGTCGGCGATGTTGGTTTCGATTTCCTCCGGCGTCGCGCCGCGCCAGTAGATGTGAATCTTCACCATCGGATACTTGATATCCGGCAGGTAATCCACATCCAGGCGCGTGAGTGCGAAATAGCCGAGCGCCATGGCGGCAACGGACAGGACCACCACGGCCACGGAGCGCTTCAGGGATAGATCCGTGATCTTCATGGTTTCGCCGTTTCCTTGGACGGCTTGGGTTCGCCCTTGCCGCCATCGCCGTCCTTCTTCGGTCCCATGATCTTGATGCCTGCGCCGTCCTTGAGATTCTCTTGCCCGCGCACAATGACGTCTTCGCCCGGCGTGACGCCCTCCAGGATCTGAACGAATCCTCCGGCCTCCAGGCCGGTCTTGACCGGGCGGCGAACCGCCTTCTCGTCCTGGGCCACAAACACGACGGAGTCCCCGTTCGGGAGAGCGAGTAGAGCCCCACTCGGGATGACGACCGCATTGGCCGCCTTCTCCATCGGCACCGCGACGCGTGCGAAAAGCCCGCTGAGCAGAGGAACATCCGCGTTCAGTCCGGCCTCGACGGTGATCGTCCTTGTTGCCGCGTCGAGTTGCGGGTAGATGCGCTCGACGGTTCCCTCAAAAGTCTTGCCCGGATAGGCGTCGAGCGTCACCTGCACGGCAACCCCCGTCTTCAAGAAGCGCGCATCCTGTTCCGGGACCGAGAAGCGAACGCGCAGGCTGGCGGGGGCGTAGACCTCAATCAGCGGCGCTCGCGGGGCCACGTAGTTGCCCTCGGATATCCAAACCTTGGAAACCACACCGTCCCACGGCGCCTCGATCTCGTAATCGCCCGTGCCGGTTTCCGCCGCTGCGACTTGAGCCTCCGCTCGTTTCAGGGCGGCGCGCGCGATTTCGAGTTGCTCGCCCGGCAAGGCCCCGCTCGTCACCAGTTGTTCGACGCGTTTGAAGTCGGCCTCCTGGCGTTTCAACTCCTCGCGCGCGGCTTCCAATCCGGATTCGGCCATGTGACTGCGCCCCACGCGGGCCAGCCGCTGGTCTTTCACAACCTTGTCGCCTTCGCGCACGGTGCACTCGACAATCGGACCTTCCGCCGGCGAGGCCATGCGGGCCACCCGCACGGGCTCGACGGAGCCGGTGTACAGGGCCCGGCGAATCAGGTCGCGCTGTTCCGCCTTCTTCACCTGCACCGGCGCGGCGGGCTTGGCCACGGTCGTTGCGTCAACGGCTTTTCCTTTGCCGCAGCCGACGGCGAGCAGCAGCGCGGCCAGGAGCGGAGCGATGGAATAGCGGAATAATGGAGTGGTGGAATGATGACAAGGAACCCGCCGTCCTCTTCGCTCCAATATTCCAGTATTCCCAAATTCCATCATTCCATTTTCCTTCATGGCAGGATCTCCCCCACGGCGAGACGCCGGCGCGCATCGGCAACGGCCAGATCGGCCAGAGCGCGGGCGTAATTGGTTTCGGCCAGGATCAGCGCGGTCTGCGCATCCAGAACGTCGGTCATGGTTCCCTTGCCGAGATCGTATTTCTCCTTGACGATTCGATAGCTCTCCTGGGCTTGGCCGATGGCCTGCTTGGTGGTCTGCACTCGCTCGCGCGCGGCGGCGATATCGGAGATCGCGGTTTCGACCTCATAGCGAATCTGCAGCTCCAGCTTACGCAGGCGCTCCTGCGCCCCGCGCAACCGCGCCCGCTGTTCGTCCACCTTCGCGCGGGTCAGGTGTCCGTCAAACAAGGGGATCTCCGCCACCAGTCCGACCCGGCTCACCTCGACGTGATCATTCGTTACTGCCGGTTGATCCGAAGCATCCATCATCCAGCGTTCGCCATAGCTTGCCTGCGCGGACAGTGTCGGGCGGTAACCCGAACGGGCCGCGCGCACGGCGGCCTCGGCCGCGGAAACCGCCGCTTGGGCCGCGCGATAGTCGGAACGTTGGGCCAGAGCCTTCTTCATGCACTCCGTCGCTTCGGGGCAGACGGGCACTTCCCGCAGTTCGAGAGACCCCTGCGCAACCGGCGCGGTCGCGTCGTCCAGCCCCAGCAGCGCGGCCCAGGCCCGTTGCTGAACGGCACGATGGTTGCGCTCGCGCACCTGACGCTCGTATAGCTCCGACCGCCGGACATTGGCCCGCAGCAAGTCCACGCGCGCCGCCTTTTCCGCGTCCAAAAGAGCCTGAATGGTTCGCTGCTGCTCGTCCATCGACTGGAGAGCCGTATCGAGCGATCGCAGTAGGTCATCTTGGGCGAGCAGACCATAGAAGAGGGCCGTCACCTGGAACACCAGCGATTCCTGGACGCGGACCAACTGGTGCGACGCCGCTTGGCGATTCCACTCCGCCGAGTCCCGGTCCCCGGACACGCGTCCGCCGGTGTAGAGCGGCAGGCTGGCGACCAGGTCCGCGTTCAATATGTGCGGGCCAAATACGCCCGGCTCGCCGTTCTTTGTAGCGGGAAAGAGACGCTGATCTTCTGTCCAATAGTCGTAGGCGCCGCGCACCCTGAGGGTAGGCCGTCCGCCCGCCTTGGCGTTCAACAAGCGCGCTTCCGCCTCCTGCAGGCGGCTTTGCGCCTCGGCCACGTCCGGGTTCTGCGCCAATGCGATGGAGATCGCTTCCGTCAGCGTCAGAGAAACGTTCGTCGTCTGCGCATTCAGCCGCGCGGCAGACAACGCGAAGACGAACAGCAATGTTCCGATTCTACTCATGGTGCTTCCCGATGGGGCGTTTCGCTGTTGGGTTCTCCGCATACCGATGATGCGCCCGTGCCCAGCAGGTCGCTGGTTCCACATCCGACGAGTTCGGGTTCCAGCGTGCTGTGGAAAATGGCCCATCGGGTTCCTAGTCGGTCGCGGACCTGCCGGAGA
>CAYLTB010000145.1:0-7189 GCA_964386675.1 uncultured Verrucomicrobiota bacterium | reverse complement strand
GTTTCGAACGCGCGGTTCGCTACTTGGACGAGGCGCGGAGCCCGCGCGACTCGGCGCTGGAGGCGATCGCACTGGCGCGTCAGATGGAGCGGATGAAATACTCCTATGCCGGTCGCATCGGCCGTTGGCTGGAGCCGGCCATCCGTCCCCTGGGTTTCGACTGGCGGATCGGCACGGCGCTGATCGGCGCCTTTGCAGCCAAGGAGGTTTTCGTCGCTCAGATGGGCATCGTCTTCTCGATCGGCGAGGACAACGTCGCTTCGTTGCGCGAGCGATTGCGCGCCGAATACTCGACCTTGACGGCGTTCTCGCTGCTGCTGTTCTGCCTGCTCAGCGCGCCGTGCATGGCGACTCTAGCGGTCACCCGACAGGAGGCCGGCGGCTGGCGCTGGGCCGCAATCCAATTCGCCGTCCTGACGGCGGTGGCGTATGCCGTCTCGTTGATCGTCTACCAAGTGGCTAGTCGGGCGGGGCTGTGAACTTCGAAGCCGTGATCGTGGCGGTGATCGTCGGCAGCGCCGCGCTGCTGCTATGGCGCGTCGCCCGACGGAGCCTCGCGCACGCCCGGTCCGGGGACGGACGCTGCGCTGCCTGCGGCTGTCCCTTCGCCGCTGCCTGCGGCGCCGGCGCCGAGAGAAGTTTTGCTGCGGGTGGACTGCAACGCGTAGCCGGGCGTTCGGCGGGCCAACAGATCCAGCGAGATGTCCATCAGCTCGCGGGCCTCGTCCGCGGTCATCGCGCCGGCGCAGACGAGATCCCGCTCGCGGATCGTGCTCCAGACAAAGGCCAAACCGACCACCGGCATTAGGCGTCCGCCGGCCAGGGGTTTGATCGCGATCACCGGCTTGGCGGCTTGGGCGATGATTCGCATGACCCAGTCCGTTTCGACCTGCATGAGGAAGCCGGCGGCGTTGTAGATCTGGATGTAGGTCTCCACGTCCGCGTTCTGGGCGTCGGCGTAAGGTACGGTCTCCGGCATGTGGGTCGAGAGTCCGGGAAGCATCCCGCGATCCCGGATCATGCGCGTGTAGCGATCGAGATCGCGGATGACTTTGTCCCGACGGTCGAGCAACGCGTCGGTCACCAGTTGGTGAGGCATACAAATAACCGCGCCCATCTCGCGGCAGCGGTCGAACACGCGCTCCGGCTCCAGGTCCGGCGGCCCGCCCGGCCGGAGGTTGAAATGTGGCGTAAGGATGCGCAGCATCCTCCGCCCCGCCGCCTGCTCAGCGCGCGTAATCGCCTCGGCCATGCCGCCCTCCAGGTCGCCGCCCATCAGGGCGTCTACGCCGGAGTCGAGATACACCCGCAAGACCTCGGCGATGCGTTCCGGCGTCTGGTACTGCTTGATGAACTTATCCTTTGCGCGGCTGACGTGGGAATAACCGCGGAACCAGTTGGTCCCGATGATGAGCCGGGGCAGGGACACACGGCCGACAGGGGTTCTGGGAAACGAGGATGCGCTCATGGCGTCACGACGCTCGGTTTCCTTCGGAGGGTGCTGCGTTGGTAGAGTTGCGAGAGGATCATCAGCACCTGGCTCGTGGTCCAGTACAATACGAGGCCGGACGCGAATTTGTAGAAGAAAACCAGCATGATCACCGGCATAAAGAGCATCATCTTTTGTTGAGACGGATCGCCCGCCTGCGGCGTCAGTTTCTGCTGCCAGATCTGCGTGACGGTCATGATCAAGGGCAGCAGGTTCAGTGATCCGACGACCGGAATCATGCCCGCAAGCAGATTCTCCGGCTCGCTCAGGTCCCGAATCCATAGGAACCGGGCGAAGCGAAGCTCGATCGCCGAACCGAGCACGTCAAAGAGGGCGATGAACACCGGAATCTGAATCAAAAGGGGCAGACAACCGCCGATAGGGTTGACCTTGTGCTCCTTGTAGAGCGCCATGATTTCCTTTTGCTGTCGCTGGGGGTTGTCCTTGTACCGCGTGCGAATCTCGGCCACGAGCGGCTGGATCTCCTGCATCCGCTTCATGCTCTGCGCGCCCTTCCGCGTGATGGGCCAGAAGACGATGCGGATGACGATCGTCAGCAGAATGATTGCGATACCGTAGTTGGGAATGGCCGCGTACAATCCGTTGAGTGTGTTGAGCAGCAGTTTCGCGATGGCGGGCATCCGGCGAAATTCCATCACGTCGGATTGATGAAAGGCCAGCCGCCGTAATTCCCGATATTTCTTGGGGCCCAGATAGAATTCCATCTCGCGGCTCGCGGTGGCGAGGGGCTCCAGCACCCGGTTTGGGAAACGAGTCTCCGCCGCGATCTCGGCAATTTCCACGCGGGGGCGGAAGCCGGGGTCCTGGATCTCGGACTCGGTGACGGTCCGCCGTAATACGGCGTCCACGGCTTCGGCGCCGCCTTCGGGCCGGAGAATCTGGGCGAAATACTTGTTTTTCACCGCAGCCCATTCCAGCGTCCGCCCACCCTCCGGCAAAGACCGCCGAAGCTCCGGACGAGGACGGGGAAGCCCCGATTCCTTCTGATCCCGAGCGAACATCCCAAGGAACTCGCGGCCCCAATAGCGGACCGATTCTCCGCCCGGCGACAAGGTATCCACGCCCAGAAAGGTCTGGCCGCTCATCAGCGTTTCGCCGGGCAGGTTGCGCAGCGTACCAAAGCTCAAGCGGGGCCGCTCGACCGTCAGTGGGGCAGATCCTGTGTTCGTCCATTCCTCGCGGATATGCAGCGAGAAAGCGTCGTTGAGCTCGATGGAGCGTAAGAGCCGCAGGCCCGACGCCGTCACGCGCTCGAGTCGCAGGCTTCGGCCGTCCTCCGAGAGCGTGCCGGAAAAGTCGTACGCGGTGCCCGCTCCGGGCACGCCCCTCCATTCGAGGGCGGGGGTTACTGAAAAGTCGAATCGTACCGGCGGACTTTCCCGCGCGATCGTCTCGGGATATTCCAGCAGGCGGACTTCGACGAGCGCGCCGCCGCGCGAGGAAAAGGTGTACTCGGCCCGCCCGTTGCGCAATGTGAAACGACGTTCCGGATCGGCGGACGGCGGTTCTTCGACATCGCCCGTTGCCGCCCCTTCCGATGGAGGAGGGGATTCGGGCGACTGGATCACCGGCGGTTCTGTCGCGGCAGGCCCCACGGCCGTCGGCGACGCCCCAACTTCGTCAGCTTGCTCTGCCGGGGGTGCAAATCGTTCCGGATAGAACCGCCGCGCGATTTCCCGGTCAATCATCGGCCACGCCATCAGCAATACGACCAGGACGGCAACGATCGCGATATCCTTCCGATTCATGACTTCCTTTCGATGACGATCCGAGGCGGGGGCACGGGATCGTATCCGCCGGCATGGAACGGATGGCATCGGCCCAGACGCCGCAAGGCATACCCCAAGCCATGCCAAACTCCATGAGCGCGCACTGCCTCGATGCAGTAGTTCGAACACGAGGGCTCGAAGCGACAGCTCGACCCCAACAAAGGTCCCAGGATGACCTGATAACAGCGGACGAGCAATATGACGAGCCGGCTCATTTCGTTTTCGGCGCAGAGTCCCCGAGCAGTCCTGCCCGGCGCGCCAGTGCGACAAATTCCGCGTTCAATTCCGCCCACGGCGCTTCGGCGCAACCGGTTCGAGCGACGATCACCACGTCTGCCATTCCGGAGAGACGCCACCGGTTCAATCGGAACAATTCCCGCAGGCGGCGTCGCGTCCGGTTCCGCTTGACCGCGCCGCCGATACGGCGGCTGCTCACGACCCCCAGTCGCCCGGCGCTGTCCGGTCCCTCCCGCAGCCAGAGGACCATGTGCCGTCCGATATAGCGACGGCCCTGTGCATAGGCCTCTTCGAAATGCGCAGACCGCCGCAGCCGCTGTTCGCGGCCCAGACGACGGTTTCCGGTCAATCCCGGCGACCTTGCCGCCGTGGGTGCGGCGGTCATGGCGGTTTCCTTCGCGCCGGCTAGACCGCCAGCCGTTTACGGCCCTTGCGCCGGCGGGCGGAGAGCACCTTGCGTCCGTCCGCCGTTTTCATGCGCTTACGAAAACCGTGGGTGCGCCGGCGTTTGATCCGCGACGGTTTGTATGTGGGTTGCATGGTATCCGTTTCTCTCTCAAAGCAGCCAGCATAACGCCCCGACGCCGCCTGTCAAGGAGCCATCCGGCCCAATAACGGCAATCGCGGCCCCAGGGACCGCGATGGCCGATAAACGTGATTCGAAGACGAGTTATCTCTTCGGAAGGATGGCGTCCTTCGCCTGCTTCGCAATGCGAAACTTCAGCACCTTCTTGGCCGGAATCTTGATCTCCGCGCCCGTCTGCGGGTTGCGACCGATGCGCGCCTTGCGCTGTACCAGGACCAGCTTGCCGAGACCGGGGATCGGGAATCCGTTCTTCGCGTTCTTGTACGCCAGGCTGACCAGCGCCTCGTGAACGGCGGCAGCCTGCTTCTTCGTAATGCCCGCGGCGTCGGCCAGGGCGGCGATGATCTGCGTCTTCGTCATCATGCTCAGGATCTCCTCTGCTCTTTTGCCTGGGTCGCCGCACGGCGGCGATGCCCGCACAACTCAAACGTTTGGGACGATAACGTTTTTTTGCGTCCCGGCAATAAAAAAATGCATCACTCGAGGGGCGCTCGGTCGTCGGGTCCGACTCGGACCGTCTTCCCATCTGCCAGCCGGCCGTCCAGTCCGTACGGAATGTCCGGGAATGGAGTGGCGGCCCACATCCACTGATCCTCACCGGCCGCACTCTGAACCGTGATCTTCCACGCCCCGGGGCCGGTCTCGGTCAACGCGACGCGCGCTTCGCCGCCCCAAGGCGTCAGCACCGCCGCGAAGCGAACCTCCGCGGTCCGGCGCGCATGCGCGCGGAGTTGCTGCCATTTCAACGGGGTCTTGCGCTGGTCGGCAGTCGAAACGACGACTTCGCTTTCCAGCGGCCGGTCGGAAACCAGGTGCAGCGCGGCGGCGGCGCCGTCGTTGGCAAGACGATAGCGGCCTTCCGCGGCATTCGACGGCTCCAGGGTCTTGGCCTGGATGAGCCAGCTCAAGTCTGCAGCTTCCCGCGGCTTGATGTCGTCGAGAATGAGGACATAGCGACCTTCCACCCAGATGACCGCGCGCCGGAAGCGCTCCAGACCGGGGCTGGCGGCGCGTCCATCGGCCGCGGCCTGCCGCGCATAGGCGCCGCCGGCCTCGCCTTCAGCGACTACGATGCCATCCAGTGCTTTATAGGCCGTCAGCCGGACACCTTGCGTCATGTCCGTATTGCCGACAGCCGGCTGGGTCCAACCGGAAACGTCGGGGCGGCCCGCGGCGGACTGTCCACGGCCATTGACGAGCACGGTATTGTGGTTCGAACTCTGCTTGGCTTGCGAATAGCGGTCCGTTTCCGCCAGCAGCGAGCCGCCGGCATAGAGCACGAACGAGTTGGCGTCCGGATCGTCGTGGGCGACGTTGATGTATTTGAAGCCGTTCTTGTTCCGAAATTCGTTGAGCTTGAAGCCGCCCAACGGGCCGCACTTGAACATCAGGCCCACGCTGGCCTTGTCCCAGCCCTCGCGGACATAGACCAGCCCCAAATCGCCGAAGACGGCGCGGCGCGGCAGCGCATCGGCAGAGCCGCCGATCAGATCCGGATCGCGCCACAGCAGCGGGACCCAGGCGATGTTGGCGTCCGGACTGGCGAGCGTGATCGCATCGAGAAACGCCTGCACGTCCGCCTGCCGGTAACGCGCCGCCAGCCGGCTCAGAAAATACACATAACCTTTGCCGGGCATTCCGGCGGAGTCTCCGAAGAAGAAGTACGTTCCGCGCCCCGGTGTGGTGGTCTGCGCATAAAAGGGGCCGACATTCCGGAAAAATGGCGCCTCGACCAGCCGCGTGCCAAGGCAGCGATCCAGCGCCTCGACGGCCAGCAGCAGGTGTGTTCCGCCGAACAGCAGGTACGTGGGAGATTCATGGGAGGTGCCGTCCGGCGGGAGCCAGTCCACGACGAACTTCACTTCCTCCGCCGTCTTGGTCAACAGCCAATCTTCGGAGGGGCCGCCGTAGCCGGCGAGAATCGCGAGGGTCAGCCCCGCGTTTCGGTGCCAGCGGTGGTTGTTCTGCGGATCGTTCTGCCAGTAGCCTACCGCGTCCGTGTTGCCCCTGAGGTGGCCGCCGTGATACTGCCGGTTCGCCATTTCGACGAGTTTCTTGCGAAACGTCTCGCGGAATTCCGGTTCAAGCTTGTCGTAGATCCAGTCGAAGGTCAGCGCGGCGCCGATCAGAACGTTGGCGGAACTCATGCCGCTGTCGCGCTCGCGCGTCGTTTCCCAGTTTTCCAGCCGCGCCAGCAACTGCAGGTGGCCGATCGCCGCATTCAGGGAGGCTTCCTCGCCGGTCATCAAGTAGTGGTAGGCGACGGTCGGCATCCGCCAGAGCCCCTGGCGTTGACCCTCGGTCGCGTCGGTCAGAAAGCCGGGCTGTGCGGGAACGTTGCGCGAGGCGCCTAGATAGGAAAGGAAAGCCGTGCGATAGGACTGGTTGCCCGGGTGGTTGTATCGCTCGCGCAGCGCCGGCAGATCCTCGGGACCAAACAACAGGCGGGGATGAATGCCTAGGACTTCGGGCCTCATCTGTGCGATGGGACCGGTCAGCGGACTTTCAACACGCGGAACCGTAGGTCCTGAGGCCGAAGGGCTATCCCCTGCGTCCGCGGCGTCGGGATTCACGTTCATCGCGCCGCCCAGCGTCACGGACACATCGTCCACGCGAAGGGTCTGTGCCCGCTCACCAGCGCGATCCCCGACGATCGTGACGCCGACGAATCCCGCGACCTCGCTCTTATTCCAGTTGTAGCGCTTGCGCTGCGCGTTGACGTCCTGGCCGTCCACCAGAATGATCAAACCCTTGTCGGGGTCGAAGCGGAAGGTCCATTCACGCCATTTCGGTTCGCGCCGCACTCCCAGGAACGCGATCCGTGCAAAGGGCGACTCCCGCTTGGCGGGGTTGTATTCCGCTGCCGAGTAGCTCTTATCGCCGTTCAGGTATCGGGCATAAAAGGGGCCCACCGCAACGATTCGCCCTTCCGCATTGACCACGCCCCAGTGCGCGGAAATGCGGTTAGCCTTGGGGTCTTCCGGCGCGGTTCCGTCGTCGAACACCCAGAGCTTGACCTCGCCAGCGCCATCCTGGTCGCGCAGCTTGAGCGTCGCCCGGCCGCCGGGCGCGACGACCAGGGCCTTG
>CAYLTB010000144.1:0-7242 GCA_964386675.1 uncultured Verrucomicrobiota bacterium | reverse complement strand
CCGGCCCCCGCCGCAGCATCGTTGTGGCCAATGCCGCGGCCGCGCTGGTCGCTGGCGGCGCCGCGCCGACGCTGGCCGATGCGGTGCCGCTGGCGGCTCGCGCCATTGACTCGGGCGCCGCGCTGTCGAAACTGGAAACGCTCGTTCAACGAAGCCGCGCGCTCGCGCCGCCGCAAGCGTCTTGAAACCGGCATCGACGGCAATCGCCGCGGTCCCGTCCATGTCGGCAGACGCCGGCAATGCCCAGATGGCACAGGGCGAAGTCGTAGCGCAATGGGTCGGCGGGATCCAGACGCCGCAGGAAATTGGTGATCTCTTCCGCCATCCGACGGTCCGGCGTCCGCCGGCGCGTCCAGCCGAACGCCGCGGCGAAAAACGCCATGTGCCGGTCCAGCGGAACGACCAGCCGGGCGGGCGGCGGGACGCCCCAAAGCCCAAGGTCAACGCCGTCGTCGGGTCGGACCATCCATCGCAGAAAGAGCATCCAGCGTTTCGCACAACCCGACGAATCCGCCGAGGGCAGCAAATAGCGCAATCCGCGCGTACGGGCCGCGGGCGGGACTAAACCCCAGAGGCGCGCACGCAAGGCCGCGACCGCGCCCCATAGTCCCGCGCCGCGGTTCCAGGCGACGGCGAAGGCGCCTTCCAGTCCGCCCGGCGATTCCGCTAGACGGACCGCGGCGCGCGCGAGGCGCCGCAGGTCTCCGCTCCGGCTGAAGCGGTAGGACGGCCAGGCGCATCCCGTGTCCCGGACGGCGGCCTGCAGCGAATAGCCGTGCGGTTCCACAATGGAGCGGACGATCGCCGTGAAGGTGTCCGCGCGGCCGTGGGCCAGCATTGCCGTGAACAGGGCCAGCGCTTCAATATCCGCACGGGCGGCGCCCATCGTCCGAGCGCGGCGCGGAATGGAGACCGGGTCAAATTCGAGGCGCGCACGCGGCGGGTGTTCGCGAAGCAACCGCTCCAGCTCGCGCCGCCACCGTCCGGTCCCCCACACGGCACGCGTTCCGGCCCATCGGTTCATGCCGGCAGACGTTCTGCGATTTCATCGGCCAGCCGGCGCACCGCCGCAAAGTCGCCGTCGCGCGGCAGCCCGCGGCAGAGGACCGGCGGCAGAATCTCGGCCTTAAGGTCCGGCAGAAGCGCGCCGAAATCCCGCAGGGCTTTGTCGCTCCAACCGAAGGAGCCGATCCATGACAACCAGCGGGTTTTCGGTTTGAGACCGTTGATCACCTGAGCGGCAAAGGCAGCGGCGGGATGCGGGCCGTTCCAGACGGCGGGTGTTGCGAATACCACGGCCGCGGCATCCACCAGCGCCCCGGCGAAGCGATCCAACGGCAGCGCCGTCAAATCGAAGGGCTCGACATCCACGCCGCGCGCGGCCAGGGAATCCAGCAGGGCATCGGCCAAGCGGGCCGTGCTGCCGTGCATGGACACGCGGGGAACCAGCGCGAGTCGACGCGGCGGTCCGCTGACCCACATGCGCCACGCCTCCAGAATCGGTTCCGGCCGGTCGAAGACCGGCCCGTGACTGGGCGCGATCGTCCGCACCGGCAACGCCGCCACGCGCTCGAGGTGTTTCTCGATGACGCGCGCGTACGGCATCATGATCTGCGCATAATAGAGTTTGGCCGCCTCCAGCACCCGCGCGTCCGCGCGCGCAAAGAGTCCGGCGGCGGCCTGGTGCGAACCGAACATGTCGCAGGAAAACAGCACAGACTCCTCTTCCATCCAGGTGACCATGGTCTCCGGCCAGTGAACCCAGGGCAGATGCAGAAAGCGAAGGGAGCGGCCGCCGAGCGACACCTGCTCGCCGTCCCCCACCGCGCGCAGTCGCGCCGGATTCACCGGCAGCAAATCTGACAGAAAAGCCACTCCTTTGGGCGTGGCGAGCGCGATGGCGTCCGGATATCGCGCAAGAACTTCCGGCAGCAATCCCGAATGATCCTGTTCGGCATGATGGACCACGACGAAATCCACCCGCGGCACCCCCTCGAGCATGGCCAGAAATTCCGAGCGCATCGAGGGCTCGCCGGTATCGAGCAGCGCAACGCGCTCCGAACCCCTCACGAGATAAGCGTTGTAGCTGGTGCCGTCCGGCAACGGAATAAGGGCGTCGAACAACCGGCGATGCCAGTCGTTGAGGCGCAAAGACTCGACCGCGGAACCGGGAAAAGCCTGTTTCATGCGCGCACCTAGCCGGGAGGAATTTGTTGCAGCGGATCCTGCATTTGCGGAGACGGAGAAGACTCAACGGGACGCCAGAATTTCGCATACACGAGCGCGAGGGTCACCACGAGCAGCAGCGTTATGGCGAGAACTACGAATTCCGCCTTCTTGCCTCGCCTCCGTCGGCGACACGGCGCGTTGCCGCGGGCGGCGTCTGCCGCGCGGATGCCGCGCCGCGCGCGAAGAACGACCCGACGCGAGCGAAACAACGGATGCAGGCCGTCGGCTGGGGCGGAGGCGGTTTTCACTTTAAATCCTTCGACGACAGACCGGCCAGGACGCTGTCCTCCGCGCGAACAAGAGCCTGAAAGGCCTCTTCCGCCGTGGCCGCGCGGCGCAATGCGTCCGGCAGCGGGGTGTGATAACACAACAGACACAAACGGGACAGCGCGTGGAGATGCAGGCGGTCGTCCCGACAGCAGAGCAGAAAGAACAGGTCGGTCGCCTCTGCGTCGGGCGCGCCGAAGGGGATGGCCTGAATCGTTCGCCCCAGCAGCAAAAAAGAGTCCTCGAACAGATACGGTTCGCGGTGCCCGGGATGCAACAACGCGACTCCGCCGGCCAGCGCCGTCGGATGCTCGGCTTCGCGAGATTCGATCTGTTTTAGCAAATCCGCCGGATAGTTCAGCAGTCCCGTTCCCTCTGCCAGCTCGACCATGTCTCGGATGACGGAGGCCCGCGTTCGGGACGTGAGGGCGATCGCAATGCGGTCGGGGGAAAGCAGCGCGGGCACAATCGGCCGGGGGCACGCTCCCTGCGCGCGGGAACTGCGTTCATGGTAGTCTCGCAGACGCCGCTCTTTGACATCCAGCAGGCAGCAGGAGGCCCACAGTTCAACTTCGCCGCGGCGAAAGACAAAGCGCCCCCCCCGCCGGTCGCACGGGATTTCCGCGCGACGCGCCCAAGCTTCCACTTCCGCCACGGATACCCGCAGGTAATCCGCCACCTCCGCCGCGCTGTAGAGCGTATGAGGCATGATCCCGTTCTCATGCCGGTCTGTACCGGCAGGCTCTTTCCTAGCGGGCGAGGCGGAACCGTGCAAGCCAAATTCCCCGGTCCGGCGCGAGGCCGGACCGCCGCCGCACATGCTTGGAATCGCAGGAGTTTCCGTGTTACAATGGGCCGCATGACCGCCCCCGTCCATCGTTCGCGCCGCGTCGAGCGCGACGCCTTGGGCGAGATGGAGTTGGAGCACGACCCGCTGTGGGGCATTCACACCGCGCGTGCGATCGCGAATTTTCCGCTGTCCGGCCGGCGGGTACACCCGGCCATCCTTCGCGCCCTTGCGCGGGTCAAGCAGGCCTGCGCGTTGACCAACGGTCGGTTGGGCTACCTGCCCGCCGACGTCGCGGACGCCATTGCCGCCGCCGCCGATGCCGTCGCGGCCGGCGGCTTTGTCGAAGCATTTCCCGTGGACGCGCTGCAGGGCGGAGCCGGCACTTCGACCAACATGAACATGAACGAAGTGCTGGCCAACTTGGCGCTCGAACGGATGGGCCGGCCGCGTGGCGACTATCAAACGGTGCACCCGCTCGAACACGTCAACCGGCACCAGTCCACCAATGACGTCCTGCCGACCGCGGTCCGCATCGCCGCCATCGGCTCGATTCGCAACCTCAGTCGCGACTTCGCCGCGCTGCAAGCCGCCGCCCAGGATCGTGAGCGGGCGTTCGCGGGTATTGTGGCCATGGCCCGCACCGAGTGGCAGGATGCCCTTCCGGTCCCGCTGGGCGCGGAATTCGGCGCCATGGCGGAGGCGTTCGCCCGCGATCGCTGGCGCGCCTTCAAGTGCGAAGAACGCCTTCGGGTCGTCAACCTGGGCGGCACCGCGGTCGGCACCGGTCTCGGCGCACCCCGGCGCTATATCTTCGATGTCATCGAACAACTGCGCGGACTCACCGGCCTGGGATTGACCCGGGCCGAACACGGGATGGACGCCACGTCGAACGCCGACGCGCTGGTCGAAGTCGCCGGGGTCATGAATGCCGCGGCGTCCAACCTGTCGAAGTCGGCGCGGGACCTTCGCCTCCGGCATTTCACGGGCGAGATCCGGCTGCCCGCGCTGCAGGCCGGTTCTTCGGCCATGCCCGGCAAGATCAATCCCGTGATTCCGGAAGCGGTGATCTCCGCGGCGACCCGGGCGTCGGCCGTATTCGGTCTGGTCGGCGGCTACGCGGCCATGGGCTCGGAACGCATCAACGAATTCCTGCCGGCGTTGGCGGACGCCTTCATGGAAGGTCTGGACTTGGTCGCAGCGGCGTCGCGGCTGCTGGCTGGCCATCTCCGCCGGATCGAGGCCGACGCCGACGAGTGCCGGCGCCGGGTCAGCTCCAGTCCGGCATTGATCACGGCGTTGGTGCCGCGCCTCGGGTACGCCAACGCCGAGGACCTGGTGCATCGTTACCGGGCATCGGGGGCGACGGATTTCCGGGCGTTTCTCGAGCGCGAACTGGGGGCCGCGATCGTCGCGGAAGCGCTGGCGCCGGCCCGTTTGCTCGCGCTCGGCCATCCGGATCCGCCACCGGACGCGCCGATCCTCCATTGACGGCTCGGATTTATGCACTAATGTAATCGGGTCCGGCGTCATGGACGCGCCGGATGTCGCAAGCTGGAGACCCAATAACGCCATGGATCGCACGTTGCCGTATCGCGATGATGACAGCGATATCGAAGAAACGCAGGATTGGCTGTCGTCGCTGGACGATGTACTGGCGCGCGCCGGCCCGGCCCGCGTGACCCGTCTGCTCAGCGAATTGAACTTGCGGGCGCATCAGAAGGGTGTCCGGCTGCCCTTCAGCGCCAACACGCCCTATATCAACACCATTCCGGCGTCGGAGCAGCCGCCCTACCCCGGCAATCGGGAAATCGAGCGGAGGATCAAGAGCCTGATCCGGTGGAACGCGATGGCCATGGTGGTGCGCGCCAACCGCGAGGAGGAGGGCATCGGCGGCCACATCTCGACCTATGCGTCGGCGGCCACCCTGTATGAGGTCGGCTTCAACCACTTCTTCCGCGCCCGTTCCGACCGGCATCCCGGGGACCTGGTGTATTTTCAGGGGCATGCTTCTCCCGGCATCTACGCGCGCGCCTTCCTTGAAGGCCGAATCAGCGCCGAGCGCTTAGAGAATTTCCGGCATGAATTGCATGCGGCGCCGGGGCTGTCCTCCTATCCGCACCCGTGGCTGATGCCGGATTTCTGGCAATTTCCGACCGTCTCGATGGGACTGGGCCCTATCTGCGCGATCTATCATGCGCGATTCATCCAATACCTGCAGGACCGCGGTCTACGGCCCGCGCATGACCAGAAGGTCTGGGCGTTCCTCGGCGACGGGGAGACCGACGAACCGGAGACCCTGGGCGCCATTACCCTCGCCGCCCGCGAGCGGCTGGACAACCTGATCTTCGTCATCAACTGCAATCTGCAGCGACTGGACGGACCGGTTCGGGGCAACGGAAAGATCATTCAGGAGCTGGAGGCCGCCTTCCGAGGCGCGGGATGGAACGTCATCAAGGTCATCTGGGGGGAAGACTGGGACCGGCTTTTGGAGCGCGACCGGGATGGCGTACTGGTCAAGCGCATGGGCGAAGTCGTAGACGGCGAATACCAGAAATACGTCGTGGCCGGCGGCCGTTACATTCGCGACCAGTTCTTCGGAAAGGATCCCCGGCTGTTGGACCTGGTACGCAACCTTTCCGACGAGGAACTGGCCTCGCTGCGGCGCGGCGGACACGACCCGGTCAAAGTTCACGCGGCCTACCGCGCCGCCGTCGAGCATCGCGGAGCGCCCACCGTGATCCTGGCCAAGACCATCAAGGGTTATGGATTGGGCGAAGGCGGCGAGGGCCGGAATATCACGCACCAACAAAAGAAGCTGAACGAGGAAGAGCTGCGGGAGTTTCGATCGCGTTTTTCCATACCGATTTCGGACGACGACATCGCCCGCCTACCCTTTTACCGCCCTCCCGAGGATAGCCCCGAAATGGTCTACCTGCGCGAGCGGCGCGCCGCGCTCGGCGGTTACCTGCCGGAACGGCGGACCACCTACATCTCGGTGAAGACTCCGCCGCCCGACGCCTTCGCAGAATTTCACGCCGGCAGCGACCGGGAGGTCTCGACGACGATGGCTTTTGTCCGGATGCTGTCCAAACTGCTCCGGGATCCGGAAATCGGACCGTTGATCGTTCCGATCGTTCCGGATGAGGCCCGAACCTTCGGTATGGAAGCCCTGTTCCGGCAATGCGGAATTTACTCGCACCCCGGACAGCTCTATGAGCCGGTGGACAAGGACAACCTGTTGTACTACAAGGAGGCCCGCAACGGCCAGATCCTGGAAGAGGGCATCACCGAGACCGGGAGCATGGCATCCTTCATTGCCGCCGGCACGGCGTACGCCAACCACGGCATCAATACGATTCCGTTCTTCATCTTTTATTCGATGTTCGGATTGCAGCGCGCGGGAGATCTGTTCTGGGCGGCCGGCGACTCGCGCTGCCGCGGATTCATTGTCGGCGGCACAGCCGGGCGGACCACACTGGCGGGCGAAGGCCTGCAGCACCAGGACGGCCACAGCCATGTGCTGGCGCTGCCCATCCCCAACCTCAAAGCGTTCGATCCCGCCTATGCCTACGAAATCGCCGTGATCGTCGAGGACGGGATCCGGCGCATGTACGAGCACCATGAAAGCGTCTTCTATTATTTCACGGTCATGAACGAGAACTACGCGCAGCCGCCGATGCCGGAGGGCGCGCGCGAAGGAATTCTCAAGGGAATGTACCGGCTGCGGCCGGCGCCCGCCGTGAAGACAGCACTGCGTGCGCGGCTGCTCGGCAGCGGCGCCATTTTGAACGAGGTCGTCAAGGCGCAGTCTCTGCTGGCCGAACGCTTTGGCGTGGCGGCCGACGTCTGGTCGGTGACGAGCTACAAGGAGCTGTATTTCGACGCCGCCGATGCGGAGCGCTGGAACCTGCGCCATCCGTCCGATCCCCCCCGGCGTCCGTTTGTGGAGACCTGTC
>CAYLTB010000143.1:0-7373 GCA_964386675.1 uncultured Verrucomicrobiota bacterium | reverse complement strand
CGATCGCGCCGTCGGCGACGGCAATTTCCGGCCTCGCGCCGGCCGCGCCGCCGAATCGCGCGGCGGCGATCTTCCAATCCTGGGAAGCGGCCGGGCCTTCGGCGTCCAAGGGTTGGAAAACGCCGCCCGCGCCGAGCTCCGCGCGCGCCGCGCCGATGGGGCGCCACTCGATTTCGATACGATAGACCGCGCCCGTCCGCGGCGGAAAGGCGAGCGCGAAGCGCCACCGGCCCGGCGGCAGGCGGACCGGCGCGCCGGGCGGCGCGCCCGCGGTCTCCGGCGGCGACTCGACGAACCGCGGCCGCCCGTCGCCCGCAATGCGCGTCGGACCCCAACGGCCGGCGACGATCGGCTTGTTGAAACCGCGCACCTCGTCGAAAGCCTCGAGCGCCTCGGCCGAAGCGCGTTCGCCCAGCGTCATTGCGGCCGGGCTGCCGCCGACCACATTGAACAGGAGGAACGTGATCAGCAGTACGCCCAGCAACGTCGGCACGGCCTGCGCCAGGCGGCGGAGGAAATAGGCGCTCATCGGGGCGCTCCATACCGCAGCGCAGCGCGGGGGGCAAGTCGAAGCGCCGCCGCCCGGCTCACCGATTTCTAATGGTGCGGCCCGGTCGGATGGCGTTAGAATGGGCGCGACCGTCGGCCGCGTCCGGCCGGGGAGGCGACCCATGGCGAAGGAACGCATTCTCGTAATCGAAGACGACGAGGACATCCTCGAATTGTTGCAGCATCACCTGGTCCGGGAAGGCTACGTTGTGGAGACCTCCGATGACGGGGAAAAAGGTCTCCAGCGGGCCAAGGACCAGCCGCCGCACCTGCTGCTGCTCGACCTGATGCTGCCGGGCATTGACGGACTCCAGGTGTTGAAGTCGCTGCGTTCCGACGCGCGCACGGCCTTTTTGCCGGTCGTTATTCTGACCGCGAAGGGCGAGGAAGCCGACATCGTCACCGGCCTGGAACTGGGCGCCGACGACTACGTCACGAAACCTTTCAGTCCAAAGGTGCTGCTGGCGCGCATCCGCGCGGTATTCCGCCGCAAATCGCGGCAGTCGCGCGGCGACGACGAAACCGCCATCGAGATTTTCGAGCTGAAGATCGATCCGCGACGTCACGAAGTGCTCGCGCGCGGCCGGCGGATTGAACTGACGGCGACGGAATTCCAACTGCTGCGTTTTCTGGCGGCGCATCCCGGTTGGGTGTTCACGCGCCAGCAGATCGTGGATTCCGTCAAGGGCACGGACTACCCGGTGACGGACCGTTCCGTGGATGTGCAGATGGTCGGGTTGCGCCGCAAGCTCGGCAAGTACGGCGAGTACATCGAAACTGTCCGCGGCGTCGGCTATCGCTTCCGGGAAGAGTGACCGGCGCGAATCCGCGGCCGGCCGCGACGCGCAGCACGGACCGGGAGCGTCTCACTGCTCGGCGAGCACCGGCTGGCCGAGCCGCTCGAAGAAAACCCGCAGCCGCGAGTCGCGGTAGCGGAACGCCAACTCGCGGGCCTTGAGCATCACCTCCGCCGTCGGGGTTCCGCCGACCGTATCGCCGCCGAAGAACCGCATCGCGAAGACCAGCATCTCGGAGCGCGCCTCGCGATAAAGCTTCACCCGGGCATCGTTTCGCAGTTCGAGCGCAAGGGCGTGCGGAATGAGCACGCCGGGAAGACTGTCCGGCGGCGTCGTCAACAGCGTCAGGCACTCGGCCCAGTCGTGCGCGCGTTCGATGTCGGGGGCCCGCCGCTGCCGGACCAGGTCGGCGATCGATTTCTCCAGCCGGGCCTTTTCGGCGAGCAGGTCCTGCCGGTCGGGCGGCGCGGCCCGCAAGTTCGCGGCGTTGAGCCATGTCAGGGCCAGCGAGAGGTCTTCGGGATTGCCCCACTCGTGCCCGCCGGCGAACAGTTCGAGGCGCCATTGGGGATTGCCGGGCGGATCGAACATCTGCACGACGTTGTTCCGTCGCGGTGAATTGGTTCCGCAGAGCGCATACACGGGAATCGGCGACGGACGCAGCGCCGCCGCGTCGCCATCGCCGCAGGCCAGCACGCCGGCCACGGCAAAGTCCCGGGGGGCCGCGGCGGCATTCAACACCAGCCGCGCGCCGTCCGCGAATCCGCTGAAGAAGAAACGTTGCGGGTCGGACGGGACGCGGTCGCGCACGTCGCGGACCATCGCGTCGAACGCCTTCAGATCGTCCTTGCCGGACTTGCCCGCCTGGGTCGAGATGGCGACCAGAAAGCCGTTGAACTCGGCGCCGTCGGCATACCGGCGAACCGATTGCGCCGTACCGCCGCCGGGCGCGATGACGAACAGCACAGGCCAGCGGCGGTCGGGCGTGAAGTTGCGGGGCGCATAGAGGCGGTAGGACCAGGTGACGTCGGCCTCGCACAGGATTTCGGACGTGACGCGTCCGGGCTCGATGATGATCTCGCGCTTGTCGCGCTCCGGCAGAATGTTGTTGTCGGGTCCGCGGCCCCTGGGAAAACCGGGGAAGCGCCCAGCGCCGCGCCCGCGTCCCTGCGCCGCGGCATCTCCTGCGCCGGCAATCAGGAAGCCGACGGCCAGCGCCCACACCGTCCATCGTTTCGCGATCATCATTCAGTATAAACGTACATCGGCGGGGTCTATTTTGCACCCGGTTATTTTTGACGAAGGTTCGCTATCGGGGGGCATCGGGCAGTCCGGCGGAATAGCGCTTGACGCGGGAGCGCTAATACCCCACAAATCGTCGCGGTTTATTCTGGCGGCGGAGAGCGGGGCATCTCCCGCGCAAATTTATGTTTGGCAATCTACTGGGCCTTTTCTCGCTGGATATCGGGATCGATTTGGGCACGGCCAATACCCTGGTTTACGTGAAGGACCGGGGCATTGTGCTCCGCGAACCTTCCGTCGTGGCCATTCAGGCGGGGACGAACCGGGTGCTGGCCGTGGGCGAAGAAGCGAAACGAATGCTGGGGCGCACGCCGGGCAGCATCGTGGCGATCCGGCCGCTGAAGGCCGGCGTCATCGCGGATTTTGAGATTACCGAGGCGATGCTTCGGTACTTCATCCGCAAGGTGCACGGACGGCGTCAATTGGTTCGGCCGCGCGTGATCGTGGCCGTACCCAGCGGAATCACCGAAGTGGAGAAACGCGCGGTCAAGGATTCGGCGCTGCGCGCCGGCGCGCACGACGTGTATCTGATCGAGGAGCCGATGGCGGCGGCGATCGGCGTGGGCCTGCCGGTGCAAGAACCTGCGGGCAACCTGATCGTGGATATCGGGGGGGGCACCACCGAGGTGGCGCTGATCTCCCTGGCCGGGATCGTGCTCAGCCGCAGCGTGCGGGTCGGCGGCGACGTGATGGACGAGGCGATCGTCAAGCACCTGAAGAAGGAATACAACGTCACCATCGGCGAACGAACCGCCGAAGAGGTGAAGATCGCGCTCGGATCGGCGTGCCCCATCGGCGAGGAAATGACGATGGAGGTCAAAGGCCTCGATCACATCGCGGGCCTGCCCAAGACGCTGACGATCACTTCCCAGGAAGTGCGCCAGGCGTTGAGCGAGCCGGTCCGAACGATCGTCGCCACGGTCAAGGGCACCCTCGAACATTGCCCGCCGGAGCTGGCGGCCGACCTCGTGGATCGCGGCCTCGTGCTCGCGGGCGGCGGATCGCTGCTGCGGGGCATGGACCGCCGCATTTCCGAGGAAACCCGACTGCCCGTGCACCGCGCGGACGACCCGATGAGCGCCGTCGCCGAAGGTACGGGCGTCGTCCTCCACGAGCTGAATTTCCTCCGCAAGGTGGCGCGATCGGATAAGGTCTGATCCCGCCATCGGTCGCGCGAACCGCTGAACTCGCGCCGGGGTCCGCGCTTCTTCCCGTTGCCCGTGATTGGGGCACTGTGAGACCGAAGGGCTTTTTGTACTGGGCGGCGCTGACCGCCGTGGCGCTGACGCTGTTGAACCTGCCGACCGCGGCGGCGCGCCGCGTGCGCGGCGCCGTGCGCGAAGCGCTCGCGCCGTTGCACGGGCTGCTGTCCGGCGCCGCGCTCCGCGTGCGCGAGGCCGCAAGCCATCTCCGGGGTCTCGGCGGCATGGTCGGCGAGAACCGCCGCATGGCCGAGGAATTGGCGCTCCTGCGACGGCGCGTCCATGAGCTTTCGGCCCTCGACGCGGAGAACGAGGCGCTGCGCGCGCAGCTCGGTTTCCGGCGCGCGGAACGCCGGCCCCTCATCCCCGCCGAAGTGATCGCCCGCGATCCCACCGGCTGGTGGCAGACGGTGCGCCTGGACCGCGGCGCGCGCGACGGTCTGCGCCCCGGCCTGGCCGTCATCGCGGCCGAAGGCCTGGTCGGCCGGACCGTCGAAGTCTCTGCGCGCACGGCGGACGTGCTGTTGATCTCCGACCCCAACAGCCGGGTGTCCGCGCGGCTGCCCCGCACCGACGCCGTCGGGGTCCTCATTGGGAGCGGCGTCCGGCCGTCGGGCCGCGTGGTCTGCCGTCTCGATTTCGTGCACCGCCACCTGCCGGTCAAGCCCGGCGACGAGGTCGTGACCTCCGGCCTCGGCGGCGTTTTTCCCAGCGGCCTGGTCATCGGCTATGTGGAGGCCGTGTTCACGGACGAACAGGGCCTGTACCATTACGCGGAGGTCATTCCGCGCGCGGACCTGGGCCAGTTGCGCTATACGTTCGTGCTGCCCGCGGACGAGGCCGGCGCCGATACGGAGGATGCGGCGCCGTGAACGCGCTCGCCCTGCTGCTGGGACTGGCCGTCGCCGGCGCCGTGCAGGCCGTCGCGCCGACCGCGCCGTGGCTCGGCGAGACGCGCGCGCCGCTGTTGCTGTTGTTGGCGCTGCATCACGCGCTGACTCGGCCGCGCGGCGCCGCGCTGGCCGCCGGCGCGCTCGCCGGTTTCGTTCAGGATGCCATGGGCCGCATTCCGATGGGCTGCTCGGTGTTCGCGTTCGGCGCGGCGGCGCTGATCGCCGGTCGCTTCCGGGACGATGTCTTTATCGCGTCGGGACTCACGCGCGCAATCTTCGGCGGCGCCGCGGCCGCCGGGACCACCGCGCTGCTGTGGGCGATGCTGACGGCGGCCGGCGACGTGCGGCTCACCGCCGCGCAGGGCGCCCTCAAGCTCGTCGGCGCGTCGGCGCTCGGGTTGATCTGCGCGCCGTTGGTCGGGCGCGCCGCCGGCGCGCTGGACCGCGCGCTGGGATTGACGTCTGAAGAACGGGGGCTCCGATGAACGCGGTCCCGCGGACAGACCGCCGCCGTCGGCGCGGAATCCGGCCATGCTAGACGCCTATCGAAATCCGCGACACGAGTGGGGACGGCTGCAGCTCGTCGGCGTCGCGATGGCGGCGGGGTTTCTCCTGCTCGGCGCGGAGCTCTGGCGCAAGCAGGTCGCGCAGGGCGCCCGGTACCGCGACAGCCTCGCGCGCCAGAGCATCCGCCGTATTCGACAGCCGGCGCTTCGCGGCCGCATCTACGACCGACGCGGCCGGCCGCTCGCCGACAATCGCCCCAGCTATGACCTGGCGCTCTACCTCGAGGAGTTGCGCCGCCCCGGCCGCTGGAGCAACACCCTGGCGCGGGTGGAGACCACGCTCGCGGAGGTCGAGCGGCGCATCGGCGTGCCGCGCGGCATCACGTCGGAGGATCTGCGCAACCACGTCCGCCGCCGCCTGCCGTTGCCGCTGATTGCGTGGCGCGACCTGGACCCCGCGGCCCTGGCGCGCTGGGCGGAACAGGCGTCGGGCCTGCCGGGCGTCGAACTCCACGCCCAACCCGCGCGCGTCTATCCCGCAGACGCCGCGACGGCGCACGTCGTCGGCTACGTCGGCCGCGCCGAGATCGCGGCCGACCCGGACGAGCCGTTTGATTTCGACCTGCCCGAGACGGCCGGCCGCTCCGGCATCGAGCGCCGCTATGACCGGCTGCTCCGCGGCGAACCCGGCGGGCGGCTGGTGCGTGTGGACGCCTCCGGCTTCCGCCACGCCGATCTCGGCGGACGACCGCCGCGGCCCGGCAACGACCTGTTGTTGACGCTGGATCTCGATGTGCAGCGCGCGGCCGAGCGGGTCTTCACGGGCAAGCACGGGGCCGCGGTTGTGCTCGACGCGCGTAACGGCGACGTCCTCGCGCTGTTCAGCGCGCCCGCGTTCGATCCCAACGAGCTGATCCCCGCGATCTCGCACGAACGCTGGCGCGCGCTGTCGGACGATCCCGGTCATCCGTTGTTCAACCGAGCGACCGGCGGCGCCTATCCGCCGGGCAGCACCTTCAAGCCGGTCGTCGCCGTCGCGGTGCAGCGCGCCGGCATCTCGCCGCAGACCGTCTTTGCCTGCGGCGGCGCGATCGATCTGGGCGGCCATACGTTCAACTGCTGGGAGCGGGCCGGCCACGGCCCGCTGGCGCTGGTGGATGCGCTCCGCGCCTCGTGCAACGTATATTTCTACCGCGCGGCTCTGCACGTCGGCCCCGACCCGATTCTGCGCGCCGCCGCCGAGCTCGGCCTCGGGCGCCGCACCGGCGTGGACCTTGACACCGAATCGCCCGGTCTGCTGCCGAGCGACGCCTGGAAACGGCGGGTCCTGCGCGAAGGCTGGCGAGACGGCGACACGTGCAACCTGGCGATCGGACAGGGCGCGCTCAACGTCACACCGCTGCAAATGGCCGTCGTCGCCGCGGCGCTCGCCAACGGCGGACGGGTCGTCCGGCCGCGGTTGCTGGGAGCGACGCGGCCCTACGGGGGCACAGCGTTCGAGCTGGTGCCACCGGAGCCGCCCCGCGATCTGGGCTGGCCGGCGGCGGTGCTCGCGCCGATCCGCGAGGGCATGCGGCAGGTCGTCATGTCGGAAAACGGTACCGGACGCCGCGCGCGCACGGCCGTGGTCGAGGCGGCCGGTAAGACGGGCACGGCCGAATTCGGCCCGCGCGAGGCCCGTCGCAAGCGGGGCTGGATGATCGCCTTTGCCCCGTACGATGCGCCGCGCTACGCGATCGCGCTGGTCGTGGACGACGCGCTATCGGGCGGTCTGACGGCCGCGCCGTTGGTGAAGGAACTGCTTGAGGCGCTGTTCGCGCCGCCGGCGGAGGGGGCGCGCGGATGAACCCCCGGACCTGGTTGCGCGCGGCGGCCCGGATGGATTGGGCTGCGTTTCTCGCGGTGCTGCTGCTGTTGGCGGTGGGCGTCGCGTTCATCTACAGCGCCGGCTACCGCGGCGAGGACCATCCACCGGCCGAGTTTTATCGCCGGCAACTCGGCTGGTGCGCGCTGGGCCTCGCCATCTACCTGGCGGCGGCAGCGAGCAATTACCGGCGCATCGGCGCGCAGGCGGCCTGGCTCTATGTCGTGGGCCTCGGCCTGCTGGTGTCGGTGCTGCTGTTC